>DASYEF010000001.1:0-34231 GCA_036499185.1 Actinomycetes bacterium
CTGAGGAATCACCAGCCGGATGGCGGCCGACGTCCCAGCGCCCACGGACCCGAACTGTGCGAGACTCGTGAACTCAGCGCGTGCGGACCTGTCCGGACCATGCATCCTCGCCGCTCTCACGAACCGATGAGAAAGGCGGGCGAGCGCGTTGGCCACCTTGCCGGACGACCCGGTCGATCCCCTGCTCGAGCCCGGTGTCCGGCGCGCGGAACGGCTCTGCGAAAAGGCCGTCACCGTCCTCGGCGTCGACGGTGCGGGGCTGTCGATGATGACCACCTCCGGTCACCGCGGAACCGTCTGCGCCACCGACCAGATCTCTCGTCGGATCGAAGACCTGCAGTTCACGCTGGGCGAAGGCCCTTGCTACGACGCGTTCGCCGGCAGCGGCCCCGTGCTGGTGCCCGACGTCAACGGGGCGACCAGCATGACGGCTTCGTCGTGGCCGGTGTTCACGGAGGCGGTCGCGGCCGCCGGGGTCGGCGCCCTGTTCGCCTTCCCGTTGATGATCGGGGCGATCCCCCTCGGCGCACTGGACTTCTACCGACGCCGGCCGGGCGAGCTCTCCTCCGACCAGCTGGTGGCCGCCTGGGACATCGCCGATGCGGCCGCCGGCTCGCTCCTGGACATGCGTACGGGGACGGGAGTGGACCTGCCCGAGGAGTCGGCGCCCCGAGGTGCGTCGTACCGGCTGGAGGTCCACCAGGCCACCGGGATGATCTCCGTCCAGCTGGAGACGGCGCTCGACGAAGCCCTTCTGCTGCTGCGGGCCTATGCGTTCGCCGAGGACATCGACATCGACGACGTCGCCCGGGACGTCGTGGCGGGACGTCTACACTTGACGCGAGAAAGGGACTGAACCATGACCGAGCCCGTCGTCGGCTCTGCGGAGCCCACCGACTCGGATGTGCAGCGGGGACGCCTGGCCGAAGTCTTCGTCGTTCTCGCCGACACTCTGGTCGACGACTTCGACGTCGCAGACCTGCTGGACCTGCTCGTTCGCACCTGCGTCGACGTGCTCGGCTGCACGGCCGCGGGGCTGTTGCTCAGCGACCACCGGGGAGTCCTGCGGGTGGCCGCGTCGTCCAACGAGGCCATCGACCTGCTCGAGGCCTTCCAGCTGCAGGCCGAGGAAGGTCCTTGCCTGGACACCTTCCGGACCCAGCAGCCCGTCAGCGCCGACCTCACCGAGGGCGGCGACAGCAGGTGGCCGGTCTTCGCCCCTGCTGCTGTCTCACTTGGCTTCCGGAGTGTCCAGGCGCTGCCGATGCGGTTGCGCGAACGGTCCATCGGCGCCCTCAACCTCTTCCACGACCACAGCGAGCTGGCGGACGTCGATCTCCGGATCGCCCAAGCCCTTGCCGACGTGGCGACGATCGGGATCCTGCATCAGCAGGGCGCCAACAGCGGCATTCAGCTGATCGGGCAGCTGCAGTCCGCACTCAACAGCCGGGTGACCATCGAGCAGGCGAAGGGCGTGCTCGCCGCCACCGGGGGCACGGACATGGAGACCGCCTTCCAGGCTCTCCGCAGCTATGCGCGCGACCACAACGCCAAGCTGAGCGTCCTGGCCGGTCAGATCGCCGCCGGCCGCGTCTCGCCGACCGATGTCCTCAACTGGGGACAGTGAACGCCACAACCGCGGCTCGACATGGCGACTAGGTTCGTCGTATGGAACCGCTCACGATCACCGGCGTCGATGCCCAGCACATCGGTAACCCACGCAGCGACGGGACGGCGGGATCGCGGCTCTACTCCGTGCCGATCAAGCTCAACCGGTCCGCGACGACGATCGAGGCACAGCTGCTCATGGAGCACTGGGACCGCCCTTCGGTCGTCCCGACCCGCCATCGCCCCGGGATCCTGCGCGTCACGGGATCCACGGTGGTGCTGGACGGCACCACGATCGACGAGATCCGGGGTTTTCACGCCGCGACCTTGAAGCAGGTCTTCGATCAGGTCAACCGCGAGATCGCCGAGTACGCCGCAGCAGACGCGGCCCTGGCGCAGGCCGAGGCCGACGCACGGGAACGCCAACGGAACGCGGAGCCCGAGCCGGTCGCCTGACGTTCGCGCACCGAAGGCGCACCTAGCATCGCGAGGTGGGTTTCTTCACCGGCGGGGGCATCGCCGTCGAGGCGGTCTTCGCCCAGCCGCTGCTCGGCCGCGAGGACCGGACGATCCTGACCCGCCTCGTACAGATGATCGACGCCACGCCCCCGGGTGCCACGATCCAAGCGACTGTCTTCCGGCTCACCGACGAGGCTGTCCGCGACGCGCTGCTCGCGGCTCGCGACCGCGGGACATCGGTCCACGTCCTGGCCAACGGCCGCGGGGCTGCCGACCCGGTCGGTGCGTCCCTGTCGCGGCCCCCGCCCGAGGGGCTCGGCGACGCGCATCGCTGGGCAGGAGGGCCGTTCGACCCGACCGGCGAGTGGTCGGCGTACGGCGCCATCGCCAACACGCCCGGGTCCGACCTGCACACCAAGCTCGTTCTGTTCTCCGCGACGACTGGACCCGACGGACAGCCACGTCAGAACGTCTCCTGGTGGAGCTCGACCAACCTCAGCCGTGGGTCGGGGACGCTGAAGTCCAACAACGCGGTCGCGGTCTACGACGACCCCGTCCTGTACGACGGCTTCCGGACCCGTCTCTGGACGCCGATGTGGGAGGGCCGGCACGTCCCGCAGAACGACTTCTACAACGGCAGCCGGGGCCGCGGTTTCTTCCTCGGCAGCCCGCCGAGCCGGACGAAGGTCTTCTGCTCGCCCGAGCAGGGCACCGACCTGTGGGTGGGTCGGCTCGCCTCCGTGGTCGTCGACGACGGCACAGAGGTGGACGTGGCGCACGCGAGGTTCACCGACGCTCGCGCGCCGGTCGCCCGGGAGCTGGCCCGGATCGCGGCACAGGGCGGTCGAGTCCGGGTCCTGGTCGGGCCGCACCCTGACTTCCTCGGCCTGGAGGTGCGCCGCATCCTCGACCAGGCAGGCGTTCCGCTGCTGCGGGCGGACATCCACGACAAGCTCGCGCTGGTGCACTCCCGCCATGCGCTCTCCCGTCGCCGACGCAAGCTGGTGCTGAGCGGTTCGCACAACCTCAACTACGACGCCAACTACCGCAACGACGAGATTCTCGTGAAGACCTTCCACGACGAGCTCTACGACGACATGCGCGACCACCACTTCGCGCGAATCTGGACCGCCGGCCGGCCCGTCACCGACGACCTGGTTGACGCCGCAGAGGTTCCCGACCCTCAGCCGCCGGCCATGGCTCCGATCACCATGAACGGCTCCTTGCCGCTGACGATGTCGTCGGGCAGTGGGTCGTCGGGTGCCTCGTGGGAGATGTCCTCCTCGCAGGCGTAGAACCGCACGAAGGCCCGGCGCTTGAGGGTCGTGTGGTCGCGCATCGTGCCCTTCAGGTTCGGGTACGCCGACTCCAGTGCGTCGAGCACGGCGCGCTGGGTCACGGCGCCGTCGACCTCGACCCGGACCTCGCCGGAAACTTTGGCGATGGTGCGCAGGTGGGCCGGCAGCGTCACCCGGATGGTCGTCGCGTCCTCGGTCACGGCGGCTCCCGTCGTCTCCCTCGGCTCACTCATGACAAACCCGATCTCATGCGAGTGTCTGCACCTCTACCGAGAGCACCGCGGGCAGGTCGCGCACGATGGATGACCAGGAGTCTCCGCCGTCGGGTGAGCAGTAGACCTGTCCACCCGTCGTACCGAAGTAGACCCCGCAGTCGTCGAGCCGGTCGACCGCCATGGCGTCGCGGTAGACGTTGACGTAGCAGTCCTTCTGCGGCAGGCCATTGGTCAGGGTCTCCCAGTCCTTGCCGCCGGTCCGGCTGCGCATCACCTGCAACTTGCCGTCCAGCGGGAAGTGCTCGGAGTCGCTCTTGATCGGCACCACGTAGACGGTGTCGGGCTCGTGGGCGTGCACGTCGATCGGGAAACCGAAGTCAGTGGGCAGGCTGTCCCCGATGTCGTACCAGAGGTCGCCGGCGTCGTCGCTGCGCATCACGTCCCAGTGCTTCTGCATGTAGAGGGTGTCGGGCCGTGCGGGGTGCTGCGCGATGCGGTGCACGCAGTGGCCGACCTCCTTGTCGGGGTCGGGGATCTCGCCGGAGAGCAAGCCCTTGTTGATCGGCTTCCAGGTCGCGCCGGCGTCGTTTGAGCGGAAGGCGCCGGCCGCCGAGATCGCGACGAAGATGCGCTGCGGGTCGGTCGGGTCGAGGATGATCGTGTGCAGGCACATCCCGCCCGCGCCCGGCTGCCAGTCCTGGGCCGTGCCGTGGGTGCGTAGCGAGGGCAGCTCCTGCCACTCCTGGCCAGCGTCGTCGGAGCGGAAGATCGCCGCGTCCTCGGCGCCGGCGTAGACGATGTCGGGGTCGGTGAGCGACGGCTCGAGGTGCCAGATCCGCTTGAACTCCCACGGCCGGGGCGTGCCGTCGTACCACTGGTGCGTGCCGACCTCCCCCTCGTACTCGAACTTGCTGCCGACCTGGGTCCACGTCACGCCGCCGTCGTCGGAGCGCTGGATCAGCTGACCGAACCAGCCGCTCGTCTGCGACGCGTAGATCCGGTTCGGGTCGGCGGGCGACCCCTTGAGGTGGTACATCTCCCAGCCCGCGAAGTGCGGACCGCTCACCTGCCAGTCCTTGCGGGTGCCGTCCGCAGTCAGGACAAAGGCTCCCTTGCGTGTTCCTGCCAGGACCCGTACGCCGCTCATCCGCACTCCTCGCTCGCCTCGTGGGCTCGTGGACCCCGGGAAGCCCACCGCCATCCTTGTGGAGACCGCCGACAGGTCAAGAACTCATCGGTGCGGCACCCGGCCGGCTCGTGCCGGCGGCGGCGGGCTGCTGACGTCCATCGTGACACCGGTTCGTGCCACCTCGACGGGTCCGCACGGCCAGCGTGATCACTACTGTCACGGATGCCATCTGCCTCGTCCTGGAGAACGCCGGGCCCGGCCGATACTGTAAAGACCAGGTAAAGCGCTGCCGATAGACGGCGGTGTCACAGGATTGGCCCCGCGCCGGGTGGTTGGGGCAGAGACTCCGACGGGGGAAATGGGAGGTCGGCTCGTCATGAGCGAGGTCAGCCTGCCCGCGATGCGCGAGCTGCAGCGGCTGATCCTGCGCCTCAACGCCAGCCCCGACCTGATGTCCACCCTGCGGGCCGTGGTGGACGGCGTCGTCGAGGGGCTCGGCTTCGGGGTCGCGGTGGTCAACCTGGTGCAGGACGACGGCTCGGTCGAGGTAGTGACCGTCGCCGGGCCGCATGACGTCAGCGCGACGCTGCTGGGCAGCACCTGCGAGCTGGCCACCTGGCAGGAGGAGATCGACCGGGCCGCGCCGCTGGGGCAGCTCCGCTACCTGGCACACACCGAGCCCGACGTCTCAGGCCTGGCGACCTGGGTCCCGGACATCCCGGTGAGCGACGACCCCCACGCATGGCACCCGCTCGACGCGTTGTTCGCCCCGCTGTACTCCATCTCCGGCACCCTCGTCGGCATCCTGTCCGTGGACCTGCCCAGCAGCGGCCGCAAACCCGATGCGGTGCAGTGCGGGCTGCTCGAGATGTACGCCACCCAGGCCGGCATCGCGATCGACAACGCGCGCCTGCTCGCCAGGGTGCGGGCCAGCGAGGAAGCCTTCCGGCTCGCGTTCGAGAACGCGCCGGTCGGCATGTCCATCGTCGACCTGTCCCCCGGGTCCAACGGCCGGTTCCTGCGCGTCAACGAGGCGATGTGCCGCACCCTTGGCTTCAGCCGCCGCGACCTGCTGGAGCGGACCGCAGCCGACATCACGCACCCCGACGACCTCGAATCCGACCGAGATGCCACCAGACGCGCCGTCTCCGGCGAGCTCGACCGCTACGAGACCGAGAAGCGCTACCTGCGTCACGACGGTGAACCGCTCTGGGTCTCGATGCACATGTCCGTGGTGCGCGACTCGTCGGGTGCCGCGCTCTACGGCATCACCCAGTTCGAGGACATCAGTGACCGGCGCGCCGAGCACCAGGAGCTGACCAGGCGGGCCCGCGTCGACCCCCTGACCGGCCTGCTCAACCGCACTGCGCTCACCGAACGCGTGCAGAGCGCCATCGACACCGCCGCCCGCACGGGACGCCCGGGTGCGGTGCTGTTCTGCGACCTCGACGCGTTCAAGCCGGTCAACGACACCCTCGGGCACGCCGTGGGTGACGGCGTGCTGGCCATCGTCGCCCGCCGGCTCGAGGCCCAGGTCCGCACCGGAGACACCGCTGCCCGGTTCGGGGGCGACGAGTTCGTGATCGTCACCGACGACCTCGACGACCTCGGCCTGGCCGAGCTGGTCGACCGGTTGAGCTCCGTGGTCGCCGCGCCGGTCGACGTCGACGGCGTCGCCGTGACCCTGTCCGTCACGGTTGGCCGCGCGCGGGTCACCGGTGCCGACGGCGAGTCGCCCGACGGGCTGATCGCGGCGGCGGACGTGGACATGTACCTGCGCAAGCCAGGCGCGCGCCGCACCGAGGGTGCCAGCAACGGCAGCCCCGACGCCTGACCCGCGAGACCCGCACCCTCCACCCCCGGCTGGGCCGCGGGGCTCAGACCGAGGGGTGGCGCAGCTGGTCGCGTACCTGGCGCTCCACGAGGATCGGCAGGTACGTCGTCACCGTGGCCGGCAGCAGCCGGTCCAGGGCGGCGTCGATGAGCCGGTCGACGTCCTCGGGCGCGGCGGCGTCGATCAGCCGCGGGCGCACCGACTCGACGACGTCCAGGCGCGGGTCAGACGTCTCGAGGCTCGTCTCGACCCCGGGGTGAATGGCCATGGGGAGATCAGAGCACCCCCGGCCCGCGGATCGCTACGCGCGGCCACCGCTCGGACGGGTCGTTCGGCGAGTCGTCGACGTCCGTTCACCCTCCGTTCACCTCAGCCCTGGTGGCGGACATGCCCGAACGGCACGATGGGTGGGGTGAGCACCGCACCGGCGTGGACCGACGAGGTCGACCTCAACCCTCCCCGCTACGCCGACGAGTCCGCGGAGGAGATCGAGGACACCGCCGCGGCGCCCCCGCCGGACGCCTCCCGGCTGCCGGCCGACCGGTTCCTCGACCGCACGGCGAGCTGGCTGCAGTTCAACGCTCGGGTGCTGGAGCTGGCTGCCGACACCGACGTGCCGCTGCTGGAACGGGTCCGGTTCGCGGCGATCTTCTCCCGCAACCTCGACGAGTTCTTCATGGTCCGGGTAGCCGCCCTGCGCAGCCGGGTCGCGGCCGGCGTCACCACCCCGGGTCCGTCCGGCCTCACCCCGCGGCAGCGCCTCGAGCGGGTCGCCAGCATGGCCCACGCCTGCGTCGAGACGCAGGCCCGGATCGTCACGCAGGAACTGCTCCCGGCGCTGGCCGCGGAGGGCATGGCCGTCGCGCACTGGACCGACCTCGAACCGGCCCAGCAGGAAAGGCTCACTGGGATGTTCCTGGAACGGGTGCACCCCGTCCTGACCCCGCTGGCCGTCGACCCCGCGCACCCGTTCCCCTACATCTCCGGGCTGTCGCTGAACCTCGCCGTCGTGGTCGCCGACGAGGAGACCGGGGCCGAGCACTTCGCCCGCGTCAAGGTGCCACCTCTGCTGCCACGGCTGCTGCCGGTCGACGACGGGCGCCTGCTGCTGCTCGAGGACCTCATCGCGGCACACCTGGACGAGGTCTTCCCCGGCCTGAAGGTCGTAGAGGCCACGACCTTCCGGGTGACCCGCAACGAGGACCTCGAGGTCGACGCGGACGTCGACAACCTGCTGCACGCCCTGGAGCGCGAGCTGGCCCGCCGCCGGTTCGGCGCCCCGGTCCGCCTCGAGATCGACGCCGCCGCCAGCGACCGGGTGCTGGACTTGTTGGTCCGCGAGCTCGGCATCACCGAGAGCGAGGTCTATCGGCTCGACGCGCCCCTGGACCTCGCGGCGTTGTGGTCGCTGGCCGAGTCGGAGGTGCGCCCCGACCTGCGGTCCGAGGAGTTCACGCCGCAGACTCACCCGGCGCTGCGTGCGGCCGACGGCACGACCGGTGACATCTTCGCGGCCATGCGCATGGGCGACGTCCTGCTGCACCATCCCTACGACTCGTTCGCCAGCAGCGTTCAGGCGTTCATCGAGCAGGCCGCCGCCGACCCCGCGGTGCTCGCGCTCAAGCTCACGCTCTACCGCACCAGCGGTGAGTCGCCGATCGTGGACGCCCTCGTGGAGGCTGCGCGCTCGGGCAAGCAGGTGCTCGTGGTCGTCGAGATCAAGGCCCGCTTCGACGAGCAGGCGAACATCCGCTGGGCCCGCAAGCTCGAGCAGGCCGGCTGTCACGTCGTCTACGGCCTGGTCGGCCTCAAGACGCACTGCAAGCTGGCACTGGTCGTCCGCTCCGAGTCCGACGGGCGGCTGCGCCGTTATGTGCACGTGGGCACCGGCAACTACAACCCCAAGACCGCACGCGTGTACGAGGACATCGGCCTGCTCACCGCCGACGCAGCCGTCGGCACCGACGTCGCGGACCTGTTCAACCACCTGTCGGGCTACACCCGCCACCGCGACTACGAGACGTTGCTCGTCGCCCCCGACGACCTGCGCGCCGGCTTGCTCGCCCTGATCGCCCGCGAGACCCGCCGGGCCGCCAAGGGCAAGGTGAGCGGCATCTCCATCAAGGTCAACAGCCTGGTCGACGAACAGGTGATCGACGGGCTGTACGACGCCTCGCGGGCCGGCGTACCGGTGGACATCTGGGTGCGCGGCATGTGCGCGCTGCGACCCGGCGTACCCGGACTGTCCGAGACCATCAGGGTCCGCAGCATCCTCGGGCGGTTCCTGGAGCATTCCCGGATCTACCTGTTCCGCACCGGCGGCGACGACGAGATCCTCATCGGCAGCGCGGACCTGATGGACCGCAACCTGGACCGCCGGGTCGAGTCGCTGGTGCGGGTGCAGGACCCGGCCAGCCGCGCCGCACTCGCGGAGCTGCTCGACCTCGCGTGGGGCGAGGACATCGACCACTGGGCGCTCGGCCCGGACGGCGAGTGGGCCCGGGTGCCCCGCCGCGAGGGTCTGGTCGACCTGCAGCACGAGCTGGTCGACCGCTCGCAGCCGCGACCGGCCCCCGCCCTGCCGCTCGGCGAGGCCTGAGCGCGTGGCGGATCGGGTAGAGGCAGCCGGCGGGGTGCTGTGGCGCGGCGACCCCACCGCGCCCGAGATCGCGGTGGTGCACCGGCCGCGGTACGACGACTGGTCGCTGCCCAAGGGCAAGCTGGACCACGGCGAGCACCCGCTGCTCGCGGCCCTTCGCGAGATCGCGGAGGAGACCGGGTTCGCCGCTCGCCCGGGGCGGCGACTCGGCAGCCTGCGCTACGAGGTGCCGGAAGGCGCCAAACGGGTGCGGTACTGGGCGTGCGCGGCGAACGGCGGCGAGTTCCGCCCCAACCGCGAGGTCGACGAGCTGTGGTGGGCGACGGTGCCGGAGGCGCTGGCGCGGCTCGACCCCGACCACGACCGGCGGGTGGTGGAGCGCTTCGCCGAGGACACCCGACCGACCCGGGCGCTGGTCGTGGTGCGGCACGCGTCCGCCGGGGACAAGCGTGGGTGGTCGGGTACGGACGCCGACCGCCCCCTGGACCCCACCGGCCAGGCGCGCACCCGCATCGTGCGCTCGCTCCTGTCGGCGTACGCCGTGCGCCGGGCCGGCGCGGCCGACGTCCGGCGCTGCCGGGAGACCCTCGAGCCGTGGGCCCGCAGCGCCGGCGTCGAGGTGTCGGTGCTCAAAGCGACCACCGCCGGGGTCTTCCAGACCGACCCGGACGAGGCGGTCCACGAGGTCTTGGCCCTGCTCGACGGCTCCGGCGGTGCGACCGGGGCGGACGGCGATGACGCGGTGGGCAGCGTCGCGTGGTGCGGCCAGCGCGAGGTGATCCCCGACCTGGTCGCCGGGGTGGTCGGCCAGCTCGGCGGGCAGGCCGACCCCGACGACTTCGGCGACCTGCGCAAGGGCGGGTTGCTGCTCGTGCACGTCGCCGCTGTCCCGGGCGACGGGCCCCGGCTGGCGGCCCTGGAGCGGCTGCCGGGCTGACCCGGCGTACCAACTGCTCGGAAAGGGTGGGACCCCGAGCCGGGGGGTGGCTGCGGGGTCCCGGTGCGGACTGACGGGGGGGAGGCCAGCCCGCACGGCTGTGATGCGGGGCGTGCCCGCGGGAGTGCGGCTTAGAGGATCCGACCGTAGGACACGTTGGTCGTCCACGCGCGGTGCAGGCCGACGCCGACCTCGGGGTTGGCGGCCTCCCACCAGTAGCCGTTGCCGGCGTAGATGGCCACGTGCCCGATGCTGCCACCGCCGCCGTTGTAGACGAAGACCAGGTCGCCAGGCTGCGGGCTGGACACGCTCTGCACCATCGAGCGGTCTCCGGAGGACGAGTGCGGCAGGGAGATGCCGACCTTGGAGAAGACGTACATCACGAAGCCCGAGCAGTCGAACCCGTTCGGGCCGGCCCCGCCGTGGGCGTAGTAGGCGCCCGAGGCGGCCTCGCGGGCGATCGCGAGGACGTGCGCGGCCGACGCGCTCATCCGCTCGACACTGCGGCTGGCCGAGCTGAACGTGCGGGCCTGCGCGGCTTCCTTCTTGGCGGCCGCGTGCTTGCGGGCGGCCTCGCGGCGGGCCTGGGCGCGGGCCTTCGCCTGGGCCATCTCGTGCAGGCGGTCGACCCGAGCCTGGCTCACGGTGTGGTGGATCGCGAGCTGCGAGGTCGCGGTCGAGACGTCGGAGGCGTCGCGCGCGAACGCGGCGATCCGGTGCGCCTGCTGGGTCTTGGTGTGCTCGCCGCTGCCCGTGTCGGCCGCGTTCGCGACCATCGTGCCGGTGACGCTGAGGGTGCCGGCGACGCCGGCGGCGATGCCGAGCTGCAGGGGGCTGTTGGCCGCGAAGGAGCCGATCCGCTGGATCCGGGTCGGCCGACGGTGCTTGGACAAGCGTCGTCCTCTCCCACGCCTACGAGGTGAGCTGTCGGGTTCGGGCGGGAAAGGTGCCCGGTCGCACCGGTCGGAACCGGTGCGGCTTAACCCCAAGGACCCCAGAGGGGCCCACATGTGGGTCCCCCGCTCCTGCCAGGCGAAGATCGTCGTGCTGCACCGTGCGGGGCAGGATTTGGCGGCCGCACGAGCGCCGTCCCAGGGGGGTCTAGGTCGGCGCGGACGAACATACGGGACGGTTCCCCCTCGTTCAAACTCAGGGCCCCGGCATGTCGCCAACCGGTCATGTCCGCCTTGGGCCGTTCCGTCCCGCGCTGCTCACCAACGCGTCCGCGTCCGGGCGGGCGGGTCAGCGGTTCAGGGGGTAGCCGGCGCCGGCCCACTCCGCGGTGCCGCCCTCGACGTTGACGGCGTCCACGCCCTGCTCGGCCAGCCAGGCCGCCGCCCGCGCGCTGCGGGCGCCCACCGCGCAGAGCAGGTAGACCGGCACGTCGCGCGGCAGGGAGCCCAGCAACGTCGGGACGGTCGCCAGCGGCGCGAGCCGGGCCCCGGGGACGTGCCCCTCGGCGTACTCGTAGGGCTCTCGGACGTCCACCAGCTCGACGTCGTCACCCTGGTCGAGGAGCGCTTTGAGCTCGCCCACGCTGATGCTGCGCATGCGGTGAGCCTCTCACGCAGAGGTGAACCGCCCCGATCCGCATTTGCGACCTTCTGGTCGCGAACCGCCGGCGTGTCGCGACTCGAACGTCGCAAACGGCGAGCCAGTGGGGTGGGTCAGCGGGCGCTGACGAAGACGTGCGACGCGACCTCGGTGGTGATCTCGGTGGTCTCGCCGCCGGAGCCGACCAGCATGCCGTCGGCCGAAGGCCCGACCGTGATCGAGGCGCCCGGGCGGACCCCGGCCCGGCGCAGGCGCGACATCAGCGCGGTGTCGCTCTGCAGGGGCTCGGCCAGTCGGCGTACGACGACGGGCGCGGCAGCCTGGAACGCCAGCGTGTCGAGGGTGACCAGGCCGTCGAGGCCGGACAGCCCCGCCAGCGGATCCACAGCGTCGTTCTCGCCCAGCTCGCCGAGCTCGTCGAGCCCAGGGATCGGGTTGCCGTAGGGCGAGACGCTCGGGTGGTCGAGCACCTCGAGCAAGCGGCGCTCCACCGTCTCGGAGATGACGTGCTCCCAGCGGCAGGCCTCCTCGTGCACGAGCTCCCAGTCCAGCCCGATCACCTGGACGAGCAGGCACTCGGCGAGCCGGTGCTTGCGCATGACCCGGGTCGCGAGCACCCGGCCGTGGTCGGAGAGCTCGAGGTGGCGGTCACCCTCGACGCTGAGCAGCCCGTCGCGCTCCATCCGGGCGACCGTCTGCGACACCGTGGGCCCGGACTGCCCCAGCCGCTCGGCGATGCGGGCGCGCAGCGGGACCACGCCCTCCTCCTCCAGCTCGAAGATCGTGCGGAGGTACATCTCCGTGGTGTCGATGAGGTCGTTCACGCCTGGCATTCTGGCGCACTGCGAGGGCCCGCAGGGGCCTGCGCGCCACCCGCTCGAAGGTTCCGCTACCGGCGCAGGAGGGCAGGCAGAGGTGATGACGGGCTCGGACACATCGGCCGCGGACTTCGTCCCGGACACCGACAGCCTCGAGGAGCTGCGGGAGGCCGCGGCGAGCTGCCGTGGGTGCGAGCTCTGGGAACCGGCCACCCAGACGGTCTTCTCGGCCGGGCCCCGCGCGGCCAGGGTGGCGCTCGTCGGGGAACAGCCCGGCGACGTCGAGGACCAGCAGGGGAAACCGTTCGTGGGGCCGGCCGGGCGCCTTCTCGTCGAAGCCGTCGACGAGGCCGGGATCCCGCGCGACGTCCTGTACCGCACGAATGCGGTCAAGCATTTTCGCTTCACCCAGGCCGGCCCGGGCAAGCGGCGGATCCACCAGACCCCCGAGCTGCGGCACATCGTTGCGTGCAAGCCGTGGCTGGCCGCCGAGCTCGTACTCGTGCACCCGGAGGTCGTCGTGTGTCTCGGCGCGACCGCGGTGCGCTCGCTGCTCGGCACCCAGGTCCGGGTGATGCGCGACCGCGGCGCGATCCTCGAGCGCGAGACCTCGCTGGGCACCACGGCGTTCCTCGTGACCGTGCACCCGTCTGCGGTGCTGCGCGCCGACGACCGCGACAAGGCGTACGCCGCCCTGGTCGCGGACCTGCGGGTGGTCGCCGACCGACTAGGTACGCCGGCGTCGTGACCACCCTCAACGAGGTCGCCCTCCTGCGGATCGCGGCGCAGCGGTTGGCCGGCGAGCCGCACAAGACGCCGGCCGACGCGGTGCGCTGGGCGACCTGCACCCAGGCCCAGGACCTGCCCGGCGCGCTGGTCTCGGTCGGACTGCGCACGAGCAACCGCTCCCTCGCCGACGTCCACGCAGCCCTCGACGACGGCTCTGTCGTCCGGTCGTGGCCGATGCGCGGCACGCTGCACTTTCTCGCGGCGGAGGACCTTCGGTGGCTCCTCGCGATCGGGCCGTTGCGAGTGGCGAACGCAGCCGCCAAGCGGCGCAAGGACCTCGGCCTGCGCGACCGCGACGTCGAGAAGGTCGCCCAGGCGACCGTGGACGCGCTGCGCGGCGGCGGCCGGATCGCGCGCGACGCTCTCATGTCGGTCTGGCAGGACGCCGGTGTGAGCACCGAAGGCCAGCGCGGTGCTCATCTGTTCGGCAAGCTCGCGACCGACGGGCTGGTCTGCCTCGGGCCGATGGCCGGCCGCCGGCAGGACGTGGTGCTCGTCGACGAGTGGGTCCCCGCGGCGCCGGTGCCCGACCGCGACGAGGCGATCGCCCGGTGGGCGCTGCGCTACTTCCGCAGCCACGGCCCCGCGACCGTCGAGGACTTCGCGTGGTGGACGGGCCTGACCAAGACCGATGCGCGGGCCGGTCACGCGGCGGTGGCCGACGAGCTCGAGAACCTCGACGTCGACGGCGCCACGATGTGGCTCGACCCGGCGACCCCGGAGCTGCTCGCCGGCGCCCGCACGGCGGCCCGCGGCGTCCTGCTGCTGCCCGGCTTCGACGAGCTCGTCCTCGGCTACGGCGACCGGTCGGCGGTGCTCCCGCCCGACTTCTCCGACCACGTCGTGCCGGGGGGCAACGGGATGTTCCTCGCGACGGTCGTCGTGGCCGGCCGCGCCGTGGGCACCTGGCGGCGGCCGGCGAGCCCGACCGGGGCGCCGACGGTCACGCCGTTCCGCACGCTGCCGCGGGCGGCGGCCGCCGCCGTACCGAAGCTGTGGGCGACCTACCCTCGACCGGCATGAGCGCCACCAGCACCACCGACGCCGAGCACCTGCGGATCGCCACGCGGTACGCCGGTCCGCCCGGCAGCGCGAACGGCGGCTGGGTCTCGGGCCGCCTGGCTGCTCATCTGCCCGCGAACCGGCCCGTGCAGGTGACCCTGCGCCACCCGCCGCCACTGGAGGTGGACCTCGACATCCGGGTCGAGGACGGGGTGGCGACGCTGGGGTTCGGCGGCGCTCTGATCGCGGAAGCCGTTGCGGCCGACCTGGCCGGGCACGTCGTCGCGCCGGTGGACCATGCGGGCGCGGTGGCCGCGATGGCGCGCTATGCCGGTGCGGTCGACCACCCGTTCCCGGGCTGCTTCGTGTGCGGAAGCGCCCGTCCTGCGCCCGACGGGCTGGGGCTGCGGCCGGGACGGCTGCGCGACCGGCCGGATACCGTGGCGACCACCTGGCTCGCGGACGGATCCGCCGACGAGTCCGGCGCCCTGACGGCGGCACTGGTCTGGGCTGTCCTGGACTGCCCCGGCGGCTGGTCCAGCGACCTGGTGGGCCGGCCGATGGTGCTCGGCCGGATGACCGCGGCCGTCGACGCGCTCCCCGCGCCGGGCGACCGGTGCGTCGTGCTCGGGCAGCGGCTCGGCGAGGACGGCCGCAAGACCTTCACGGCCTCGACGGCGTACGACGCGGATGGGCGGGTGCTCGGCCGGGCCGAGCAGGTGTGGATCACCCCGCGGGCCGGCTGACCGCCGTTCGCGACCGGCGAAGTCCGGGTCGCGACACGTGGTCGCTAATGGCTGGTGATCCGGGCGCGGGCGTCGTACCGTCGACGTACACGGAAGGGAGGTGGTCCGACACACGTGAGTACTTATCGGACGCGTGAGGTGGCTGCCAGCTAGCGCCACGAGCAGCACCCGACGCCGTCGGATCACCGGCTCGAACAGGAGCGCCGGCGAATCCCAGGCAGTCACCCGACCCGCGGGCTGTGGAGGAAACGTCCCCTCCACGCGAAGGCCCGCGGGTCGCTGCTGTTCCGCGGCCCTTTCGTCTTTAGCGGGCGAAGACCCACCGCACCCTGAGCGCGGCGTCTTCGGACTGGGCGCGGTCTATATGCCGCGCCCAGGGCGAAACGATCACGTTAACGTGATCGTTTCGGGGAGAGGAGGCGCTCAGGGGGCCAGGCGCTCGACGGTCCAGCCGTCGGGGGTACGCCGGTAGCGCACCCGGTCGTGCAGGCGGCCCGCCCGGCCGGCCCAGAACTCCCACGTCTGCGGCGCCACGACGTACCCGCCCCAGAACGGCGGCGCGGGCACCTCGTCGGGGAACCGCTCCGTCGCCGCGGCCAGCGCCTCGTCCAGCGCGACCCGCGAGTCGACCACCGACGACTGCCGGCTGGCCCACGCACCCAGCTGCGCGTCTCTCGGCCGGGTCGCGAAGTAGGCCTCGACCGCTGCCCGGTCCAGCGCCGACACCATGCCGGTCACCCGCACCTGGCGCGAGACCGCGTGCCACGGGAAGACCAGCGCCACCCGCGGGTCGACGGCCAGGTCGGTGGCCTTCGCCGAGCGGAGGTTGGTGAAGAACCGCAGCCCGTCCTCGGCGTACCCCTTGAGCAGCACGGTGCGCGCCGCCGGTGCCCCGTTGGCGCCCGACGTGGCGAGCACCATCGCGTTCGGCTCGGCGACCCCCGCCGAGGCGACCTCCTCGAACCAGCGGCGGAACGCAGCCAGCGGGTCCGGCCCGAGGGCGGCGGCGTCGACCCCGGTTCGCTCGTAGGCGTGCCGCATCGCGGCGGGGTCGACCGGGCCACCCTCCCGGCTGGGGTCGTGCGGTACGACGTCCACGGGGTGAGCCTGGCACGCCCGTTCACCGACTGGCCCCGGGGCGACACAAGACCGGCACACGAGTCAGAATGCAGCGGGCGCCCGGCTCACCCCTGCCGCGTGTCACGCACCCCACGGAGGAGCAGCCCATGACGACCGCCACCAGCGACCCCGACTTCAAGCCGGGTCTCGAGGGAGTCATCGCCTTCGAGACCGAGATCGCCGAGCCCGACAAGGAAGGCGGCTCGCTGCGCTATCGCGGCGTCGACATCGAGGACCTCGTCGGCAAGGTGTCGTTCGGCAACGTGTGGGGCCTGCTCGTGGACAACAAGGTCAACCCCGGGCTGCCGCCCGCCGAGCCGTTCCCGTTGCCCGTTCACTCCGGTGACGTGCGCGTCGACGTCCAGAGCGCGCTGGCGATACTCGCCCCGGCCTGGGGCTTCCGCCAGCTGCTCGACATCGACGAGGACGAGACCCGCGACAACCTGGCCCGCGCCTCGGTGATGGCGCTGTCCTTCGTCGCGCAGTCGGCGCGCGGGCAGAGCCTGCCGATGGTGCCGCAGTCCGAGGTGGACAAGGCGTCGACCATTGTCGAGCGGTTCATGATCCGCTGGCGCGGCGAGCCGGACCCCCGCCACGTGCAGGCCGTGGACGCCTACTGGACCTCGGCCGCGGAGCACGGCATGAACGCCTCGACGTTCACTGCGCGGGTGATCGCCTCGACCGGCGCGGATGTCGCGGCGTGCCTCTCCGGTGCGGTCGGCGCGATGAGCGGACCCCTGCACGGCGGCGCGCCGTCGCGGGTGCTGCACATGCTCGACGGCGTGGAGAAGACGGGTGACGCCTCGGCGTACGTCAAGAACGTGCTCGACCGCGGCGAGCGGCTGATGGGCTTCGGGCACCGCGTCTACCGGGCCGAGGACCCGCGGGCCCGCGTCCTGCGACGCACGGCCCGGGAGCTCGGGGCGCCCCGCTACGAGGTCGCCGCAGCGTTGGAGAAGGCTGCCCTCGAGGAGCTGCGTTCCCGTCGTCCCGACCGGGTGCTCGAGACCAACGTGGAGTTCTGGGCGGCCGTGATTCTCGACTTCGCCGAGGTCCCCCCGCAGATGTTCACCCCGATGTTCACCTGCGCGCGCACCGCGGGGTGGTCGGCGCACATCCTCGAGCAGAAGCGCACCGGCCGGCTGATCCGCCCCTCGGCGCGGTACATCGGCGAGGGCCCGCGCACGCCGGACCAGGTCGCCGGCTGGGGCGCCTGAACCAAGGCGCGGTTCCGGCGAAGCCGCCGCGTCCGGGGTGCGGGCAGCGAGACGGCCGCCCGGCGCGCTCGCCTAGATTGGTCGGGTGAACGACATCTCGACGATCGTCATCCCCGACGCCCTCAAGCCGGGCGACGGCCGGTTCGGCTCCGGGCCGTCCAAGGTCCGGCCCGAGGCGCTGGCAGCGCTGGCAGCGAGCGGGTCGTCGTACCTCGGCACCTCCCACCGGCAGAAGACCGTCAAGGACGTCGTACGCCGGGTGCGCGAGGGGCTGGCGACGCTGTTCGGCCTGCCGGCCGGCTACGAGGTGGTCCTGGGCAACGGCGGCACCACCGCGTTCTGGGACATCGCGGTGCTCAACCTGATCCGCGACCGCTCGCAGCACCTCGTCTTCGGAGAGTTCTCCTCGAAGTTCGCCGCCGCCGTGCAGGCCGCACCGTTCCTCGCCGATCCCAGCATCTTGAGCAGCGAGCCCGGGACCCACCCGACGGCGAAGGCGGAGGCGAGCGTCGACGTCTACGCCTTCACCCACAACGAGACCTCGACCGGCGTCGCCATGCCGCTGCGCCGCGTGTCAGGTGCCGACGACGGCGCCCTGGTTCTTGTCGACGCGACCAGCGGCGCGGGGGGCCTCCCGGTCGATGTAGCCGAGACCGACGTCTACTACTTCGCGCCGCAGAAGTCCTTCGCCAGCGACGGCGGACTGTGGCTCGCCCTGATGTCGCCGGCTGCGATCGAGCGCGTGTCACATGTGCAGGCCACCGGCAGGTGGGTGCCAGCGTTCAGCGACCTGCTGGTCGCCATCGACAACTCCCGGCTCGACCAGACCTACAACACACCGGCCCTCGCGACGCTGTTCCTGCTCGCAGAGCAGGTCGACTGGTTCAACGCGCACGGTGGTCTCGCCTGGACCACCGAACGGACCGCGGACTCGAGCAACCGGCTCTACCGGTGGGCCGAGAAGTCGGAGTACGCGATGCCGTTCGTCGCCGACCCCGACCAGCGCTCGGCGGTCGTGGGCACCATCGACTTCGCCGATCGCGTCGACGCGACCGCGGTGGCGAAGGTCTTGCGGGCCAACGGGATCGTCGACACCGAGCCCTACCGCAAGCTGGGCCGCAACCAGCTGCGCATCGCCATGTTTCCCGCCGTCGAGCCGGCCGACGTGGAGGCACTGACAGCGTGCATCGACCACGTGGTGGCCGCACTCGCGTGAGCGACCCGCGGCGAGGGCTGCGGTGACGAGATTGGTGCGCGACCGGCGTACCTGGCTGACGTACTCGCAGCTCGGGGTCTACGGCTGGTTCCTCTACGGCTTCGGGCCGGCCCTGACGCTGCTGCGAGACGAGCAGGGCTTCAGCCGCACGGTGGCCGGGCTGCACGGCACCGCACTCGCGGTCGGCGCACTGCTCAGCGCGCTGGTCGTCGCCCCGATGACGGCGCGGTTCGGGCGGCTGCGACTGATCTGGGCCGGGCTCGTCCTGATGTGCGTAGGCATGGTCGTGCTCTGCTCCTTTACCGTGCTGCCCGCGACGCTGGGCGGAGCCATGCTCTGCGCCTTCGGCGGCTCATTCGTCGTGACCTGCACCACGACGGTGCTCGCTTCCGTGCATCACAGCGCCGCGCCGGCCGCCATCACCGAGGCCAACGCGGTCGCGGCCGGCGTCGGCGCGGTCGCACCGTTGGCTGTCGCCGTCGCCCTGACCCTCGGCTCATGGCGGGCCGCCCTGCTCGTCCTGCTGCCCGTCGTCGCGGTTCTCGCCCTGACCGAGCGACGGACACCGAAGCCGGCCGAGTCCGGTGCCACACCCGACCGGGGCCGAAGCGCCCCTCTCGGCCGGCGGTACTGGGTGAGCTGGGTCGTCGTGACGGCCGGGATCGCAGTGGAGTTCTGCCTCACGCTCTGGTCCGCCGACATGCTGCAGCACCGCACCGGGCTCTCCCCGGCCGGAGCCTCAGCGGCGGTGACCGCCCTGGTCGCCGGGATGTGCCTCGGGCGCACCGCGGGCGGACGGCTGTCGTTGCGGTTCGCGATCGACCACCTGCTGTACGCCGGCATCGCCCTCAACGTGGCTGGGTTCGCGCTGTTCTGGGCGACCACGGCGCCAGCGCCCGCCGTAACCGGCCTGTTTGCCTGCGGCGTCGGGCTCTCGCTGTACTACCCGCTCGGCATGGCCCGGGCGATCGCGGCCTCCGAGGGTCGGCCGGACCAGGCCAGCGCCCGCGTCGGGCTCGGGGCGGCCCTCGCCTCCGGTGCCGGGCCGTTCCTGCTGGGTGCGATGGCCGACGCCACCAGCATCCACCTGGCGATGCTGCTGGTGCCCTGCCTCCTCGTGGTGGCCGCCGTCGGCATCCGGATCGCCCCCGCGCGCCTACCCGCGCCGGCGTGACCCAGCAGTAGCCCGTTCTCACCAACCATCGAACGAGTCGTATCAACTCGTCCCACCAAGTTCGCCTGCTGTCCGATAGGTGGCTCGTCGCGCAGATCGTCGGGGCGCTAAGCCTGCCAAGCCGAGACGGACGAGAGCCGGGGTCTCGGCCGGGTCCACAGGCGGCGGCTGAGGCACCTCGGGAGCTCTCGACGGGGAACGACCGGGCATCGTCCCGATGTCGGAGCGGCAGCCTAAGGGCGATCGTGATCGCATGAACTCTACCTTCACCTTTGCCCTCGCTGCCGAGCACCGCGCCGACCTGCTCCGCCAGGTGGCGCACGAGCGGCGCACCCGGACCGCTTTGGTCGACGAGGAGGCTCACGGTCGCGGCCGGGCATTTCGCCGACGGCCGCGTTAGAGGCAGCGCCGCGTTGCACCGGTTCAGATACCTATCGCGGCAGTGGAGAGCACCTAGAAGGTGAAGTCCTGAGGCGCACCTTCACCCACGCGACCATCCACGACCTCGCGCAGGATGTCGGCGTGACCCGTGTGTCGCGCGTACTCCTCGATCATGTCCAGGAGCATTGTGCGGACAGTCGGTGTGGTTCCGTCGGGCCAGGAGAACAGTGCCAGCCCGTCGAGCCCGCGCTCCTCGATGACCTCGGCCGTCATCTCGCGGGACCGCTCGATGGCGTCCCGCCACACTGCGTAGACATCCTCCGGGGGGTCCTGCGCGCCGGTGCGCCATTCCCAATCAGGGTCTGCGTCGAAATCCACTGCGTCCCACGGTGCGCCGATCTCCTGGCCGGCGAGCTTGACGGCGAGGTCCGCTTCGACCAGTGCCAGATGCTTGACCAGACCACCGAGCGTCATCGCAGTAGCTGCGGTGGTCGTGCTCAGACCCTTCTCGTTCAGACCCGACGTCTTCCAGGCGAAGGTCCGCCGGTTGCGCTCGAGAACGGACAGCAGGGACTCCACCTCGGTGCGAGCCGTCGAGGGGGAAGAATTTGGAACAACGTCGCTCATGAACGGAGCAGCGTAGCCAGATGCGCCGCACGGCGCATGGTCACGCAAACGCGGCACTTCCCGAACGGCCCAGTTGGAGGAAGGATCTGCACCGTGACGGCGCGCGCTGAGATCTGGCAGATGCAGGCCCAGGACAGGCCCGACGGGCGATGACGACCCAAGGGCAGTGGTCGTGACATGAGCGGCAAGGTTGTCGTGAACCGATGTATGTCACTGGACGGTTTCATCGCCGGTCCCGGCCACTCGATGGACTGGGCCGGCGGTGGTCGCGCGCTGGCCGATGTGATGGCACCGGACGATTTCGCGCAGATCGCGGCGGAAACCGGCGCCATGCTCGTCGGTCGGCGGACGTGGGAGGTGGGCGACCGGATGGAGGCCGAGGAGCCCGGCAGCACCGACTACCCCTTCTCAGGCCCCACGTTCCTCCTCACCCACAGGCCGCTCGAGCCGCCGGACCCGGAGGTCACGATCCTCGCCGGCGACATCGGGGACGCGGTCGCCACGGCACTCGACGCTGCGGGTGGCAAGAACCTGGAAATCCTCGGTGCAGACGTGGCCGGCCAATGCCTGCAGCGCGGGCTCGTCGACGAGATCCTCGTCTACGTCTTGCCGGTGCTGCTCGGGGAAGGCATTCGCTTCTCGTCTCCGGCCGTCACGAGGACGGACCTGGAACCGCTCAGCAGCGCGCGGTCGGGAGACGCCACCATCCTCCGCTTCCGCGTCCGCAGGCAGTCCGAACAGACCGACCGGACATCCGGATAGTGGTCAGGACACCCGCGGAACTCTCGCGCCAGCTGGACCGAAGATCGGGGCGTCGGGCACACCAGATCTCCGCGCAAGTTTCGCGCGCAACGGCCGCTCGACGAACCGGAAGCTCACCTCGGCCAGAACGACGAACATGGCAATCCAAGCGATATCACCGACGACCGTATGTCCGAGCGAGGCGAGTATCGCGATGCGCGCCAGGACATTCCAGAGATAGATGGAGTACGACCGTTCACCCAGCCACCGCATGGGGCTGCTTGCCAGCAGCGATCCAACTGCCGACCACGGCCGCGTCACCACACCGATCAACGTCACGAGCGTCAGCCCGGTCCCCGCGACGATCACCAGAGAGGGGCGATAGGTGTCGTTCCGGTATGCCAGGACGGGCAGGAGGGCAACGGCTGGCAGCGCATAGGGCGCAAGATGCCGAACCGTCCGAGGCAGCCAACCGTTGTGAACAACAATCGCGAGCAATGCGCCGACCAGGATGGGCAGCGCATTGGTGTCGCTCCCGAAGTACTCGTGCTGGTCGTACTTCACCGCTCGGCTCAGGCCGAGGTAGAGGTTCAGCGCCAGGGTGATCGCGATGAGCGCCGCGGTGAGCACGGCGAACAGCCGAGGATTGCGTCGATAGCCCCAGAGCAGTGCGAACGGCCACAGCAGGTAGAACTGCTCTTCGACCGAGAGCGACCACGTGTAGTTGAAATAGTCCTTAGTGGCGAAGACGTGGTTCGTCCAGTCAAAGAGACTGGTCGTATATGTCAGAGCTGCGCCAGCTGGGGCGAAAGTCTGTCCGACACTGAGGTCTCTTCGACCTATGAGTAGCACCACGATCGTTGCCACGACGACTGTGACCAGCGCCGGGCAGAGGCGGGCGGCGCGTCGGTGATAGAACGCGCGCACATCGATGGTGCCGGCGTGGAGCTCGCGTACCAAGAGGGTCGTGATGAGGTAGCCCGACAGGCAAAAGAAGACGGTCACACCGACGAAGCCATCGATGAGCGGCCTGGTCGGGGCGTGCTGGCCGAGGACCAGAAGAATTGCCACGGCGCGGACCCCGTCCAAGGCGGGGTAGTGCCCACGGTCGCGCACGAACTATCCTCACAAGGCAGGTGCCATCGGCGGCTCGACGGTCAATACGTCGGGATCAGCCCGATGGTTCAGTCCGCTGGCACCATCCGTGACATCAGCCTTCGCTTGCCATTCGGCATGTGCGCCTGCTCCCCGGTCGATGCGAGTGATCCCGAACGGCACTTTCGCAGCCGGCGCGGGACTAGGCGCTCGCCACCCCTGGAGGTCGTTGCCTGCGCCACACGGAGACATGACTCTCGCTGTCGGAGGTGAAGGGGCTTCCGTCCCAGTCCGCGAACCTGTCTTCCAGTTCGAGGCCGGCGAGTCGAGCCATGAGGTCGCACTCTGCCGGCCAGATGTACCGGAAGCCGCCCGAGCCGTATCCCACGCTGCCGTCCGGTCGACGCCAATAGTGGTGTGACGTGCACTCCTGCGTGACCAGGTCGTAGGTGTCGAATCCAAGGTGCCCGTCGCTCACCTCGAACGGCGCCGCGAGCTGGCCTGGCGGAAGCCGCCGGAGGGGTGGCACCCAGAGCTCGATGACGAAGCGCCCCCCAGGCGAGAGGTGTCGAGCCGCGTTGGCGAAGCACTCCACTTGCTCGGCCTGGGTACGAAGGTTGGAGATCGAGTTCCACACGAGGTACACGAGCGAGAACTGGCCGGGGACCGCTGTCGTGGCCATGTCGCCGACGACCACCGGCAGGGTTGCTTCGTCGACCTTTCGGCGGAGTTGCACAACCATGGGCAGAGACAGCTCGATGCCAGTCACTGCCACCCCCCGCTGGACCAGCGGGATCCCGACGCGACCCGTCCCGATGGCAAACTCCAGGGCCGGCCCCGGACCCGCAAGGCGGGCCAGGAAGTCGACTGTTGGACCAAGGATCTCGGCGGCGAACTTCTCGGAGGACGTCTCGTCGTACGTCGCTGCCGTCTCCTCGTCCCACACCTCGCTGCTCGTCACGAAGCACAGCCTTGCGAGCACGAGATGCCTCGTCCACCGCATTGCCAGACCCCGGGGGTGACACCCTCGGACCCAGCACGCGCGAGCGCAAAGGGCCGGTCCCGAACACGCCGGCATCAGCCCCAGCGCGCGCGTCGAAGCTGGCTACTTGTTGCCGGCTCCGCGCGCCGGGTGCATCAGCACGCGACGCCTCGGAGCGGGCACCACCGAACGGTGCTGCCACCCGCGGTAGTTCGTAGCGAGCGGAAATTCTCACGCGTGCGAGCGCCTCGGTCACGGCCGCTGATCCAGACCACTCCGCGACCGGCAGGCGACGCGCAGTTCAGCTCCGTTCGAGGGTGGCCTTGAGGTTCCGGAGCCCCTTCTGGACGTCCGGACGGATGACGGCCGACATGATCAGCGGGAACAAGACCGACAGTGGAAACGGCGGCTTCGGCGCATCCGTCGTGCGCGTCAGCCGGGTGCCAGACCCTTCCGGTTCAAGTTCAAAGGAGTTGATGAAGTGCTCACCCTTCTCCAGCGAATCGAGCACGAGCCGCCGCGGTGGAGAGCACTCAGTGACCGTGACCTCGTTGCGATGGTTCTTGTCACCGAGGATGGTGCCCACGGAGGTGAAGGTGTCGCCGACGTTGACGCGCCCAGACGAACCTTCCACGCGGAAGGGCCTCGGCGACCAGTCGGCGTGCTTGCCGACATCGGCGATGTAGTCGAAGACGACCTCAGGTGACCGGTCGATCGCGGTGGTGAAGCTCGCCACGCTGCGCTTTGCCATCGCCACCCCCAGGGAGCACGCTGTGGCCGGACCTTCGCACAAGCGAACGGCGCACCGCCAGAGTCACGCAACGCCGCGGCGCAGTCCTGCGCTGATCGCGGGTGGCCCGGGACGGACGTCAGGGCCGGATCAGCCCGGCCGTCAGCGCCTGACTGGATGTGGATGCGGACGGACTTCGTCCGGAACCGTGCCTACGATGCCCGGCATGATTGCCACACCCTTCCGCACCCCGGTCATCCACGGTCCGCGCCCACATGAGGCAGCACCGTCCGCCCACCTCGGTGGTCAGTCATGAGTCCCCTGGGCTTCACCGCCGGCAGTCCCCCAGAGTGGGATGTCGAGCGGTTCCTTCGCGGTGACGAGGTTGACACCGCACTGATCACCCTGGAGCGGAACCGGCTCACGTTCGCCTGGAAGTGCGCCGGCATCGACGCCGAAGGCATGGCCTTACGACTCGCTCCCTCGTCGGTGACGTTGGGTGGACTGCTCAAGCACCTGGCCTGGGTCGAGGAACTCTACTTCCAACACCGCCTGGCGGGCCGGCCGGTCATGGCGCCGTTCGACGGGCTCGATCTCGAGACCGACTGGGAGGACTGGCCATGGCGCACCGCGACCGACGACACCCCGCCGGCCCTGCGTGCACTGTGGGTCGAGGCGGTGCACCGCTCCAGAGCCTCATTCACCGGGGCGCTGTCCAACGGTGAGCTCGATCAGCCGACCAACGACGGGATGAGCCTGCGTCGGTTGCTGGCCGACATGATCGAGGAGTACGCCCGCCACACCGGCCATGCCGACCTCCTCCGCGAAGCGGTCGACGGCGTCACCGGCGAGGGAGCCCCGCGAGACTTCCCAGTGCCATAGGCCAGCCTCACCCCTCCGACTACAGACCCCCGGGCCGACTTGACCGGTGGCTCGCGGTGCATGGTGTCGGCTTCGATCGATCATGTCGGCCGCCGAGGTACCGCCCTTCCACATGACGAATCGTCGCGACGAACCCTTCAGCTCTGCCTCGAGCACTGGAACGTTCGCACGGGTGAAACCAGCCGATTCGATGACACCGGCCGAGGCCAGGATGGACGCCTCGACCTCGGCCCGGAGTCGTTGCAGGACGCCCCCGGAGAACGCCCAGCCGACAGCAAGGCAACATCACGGGTAGTCATGCCGCGACCGCGCCCCCACGGGGCCCGTCCAGTAACCGAGGCCGGCCTGACCCAGGACGTGATCCGCGCCGACGATCCCCACCACACCGAGGAACGACCCAGACTCCTGCTCAGTGACCGCGGATAGTGCCAGTCCGCGCCTGCGGTCAGCCGAGCGGCCCCCGGAGCTGGCACAACCGCTCGATTCCGCTGGTGATCGAGGCGGCGACCTCGAGCGGCATCGTCCTGAGGCGCAGATCAGGTCGACAACCTCGCTGCTGGCCGCCATCGGCCCAGCGGCCCTAGATGGCAGCGGCCGATGCTCGCTGACCTTCCTCGGCGGCATGATGAACCGGGCGGTCCTCCGAGGTGTCGTATCGGTCGAGCATCGAGAAGCCAAGCGCGAAGGTGACGCGGGTGACCAAAGAGGACCACGTGCGGGAGGTCTACGACGCGTCGTACCGACGCCTGGTCGTCCAGCTGTTCGCGCTCACCGGTGATCTCGCTGACGCCGAAGATGCCGTGCAGGAGGCGTTCGTCAAGGCGCTGAGCCTCGGCCGCGCGTTCGCCGACTTGGACAACCGCGAGGCGTGGTTGCGCACGGTCGCTCTGAACCACGTGCGCAACCGGTGGCGTCATGCGGAGGTGGCTCGCAGACTGCGAACCAAGGTGCCAGGCCCAACTCCGGAGGTCGAGGTCGGACCTCAGCATGTAGCCCTCGTCGATGCGCTCGCCACGCTCGATCTGGCGCACCGCACCGCGGTGGTCCTCTTCTACCTCGCCGACCGATCTGTCGGCGACATCGCCATCGAGCTCGGGATTCCCGTCGGGACGGTGAAGACGCGATTGGCGCGCAGTCGGGAACTACTCGCACCACTGCTGTCCGGAGCCGAGGAGGCTGACCATGCCTGACCTCGATCGGCTGCGTGAGGTCGGCCAGCTCGTGCGACAGCCTGCGTTCGGCGAGCTCCTCGACACGCGTCGGCGGCGTACCCGGCGGACCCGGATCGCCACCGCCACCGCACTGGCCGTCGCGGTCACCGTGGCAGTGACGGTGCTCGCCACCTCCGGCGGCGACGTGCGCAGCGATCCGCTGCCGGTCGCCCCCTCCCCGTCGCCGACTCCCACGGAGCCCTTCGAGATCCCCGCCGGTCAGCAGACCACCACCCCCGAGATCCGGCCCGGTGACGTCCGCGGGTTCGCGGTCCTCGCCACGGTGACCAACTCCCAGCCGGGCCACCAGGGCGACGCCGAGCTCACGGCCACCGTCACCAGCCCCGTCGATGCCGCCTACTTCTCCGTGTACTGCCGCGGACCGTCACACCTCTGGTACTTCTGGGACAGGGGAGACGGAGGCGGCGGCGACGGCACCTGCTCGCCAGACGCCGACACCACGCCGCGCGTCCTGACCGGCCAGGTCGAGGGCGGCGGCGACATCGGCGAGCTCGCGCACACGCAGCGCGGCACGGAGTCGATCACCGTGCGGATGTGGATCACGCGCCCCTCTGCGGCCTACCTCCGCTGCCGCCACCGGGACACCGAGGACTGCACCTCCAAGTACGGCCTCCCGCAGCCGACCGTGAGTCCGGAGGCGCAGTTCGGGTTCGGCATCTATTCGCACGAGTCCCCGCGGGCGCTGCGCCTCTTCGCGGGAATCGCGGACCCGACGAACTACTCCTACGGAGCCGTCAGCAGCATCGACAAGGTCGCCTGGCTCCTCGACCGGGCTGTGGCCGCCTCCCCCGGTGCCGACCGGCTCGCCTTCGAGCTGCCCGCCTCGGACAACGAGTACCTCGTCGACGTCTACGACGCGTTCGGCCCGCACTTCGAGCGATGCGTCGACCAGCACGCGGGCGAGCTGCCGGACTTCGAGACCACCGACCACAACATCTTCGAAGCGGTCCGCGATCAGCTCTGTTACGCCGACCTCCAGCTCGTCGTCGACGGTGCCCCAGTCCCTCCCGACGAGGCGGACACCGTGGCCAAGGGACACTTCAGCGAGCTCGGCGCACGCCTGCCACCCGGCCTCGTCCACCGCGTCGAGGTGCGGGTCATCCGTGGCGACCCACGCAACATCGTGTACGCCGTCATCGTCCGAACCCGGACTGAGCTGCCCGCAGGCACCGGCCCGTGACAGGAGATCGAATATCTGCGCAACTCCAGTGCGGTGCTCAGCCGGACAGACCCCGCACAGAAAAGCGTCGCCGTGCTCCCGGTGCAGGACCAGACCACCACGTCCGAACGGTCCAGCACCAGGAGTACGGCGACTCGTCCCGGGTTCAGGGAGTCGGGACATGGACCACGCTATGAAGCCGTCGGCAAGAGACGGTGTCTCCGCAGGTTAGGAGACGGTTAGACGCTCGGACGGATCTTGATCCGTCGCCGCCCGCTGGGCCACCGCCACCGCGATCGCCCGTGCTCCTGCGAGCGCCAGCCCCGCGACGGCGGCACCGGCCGCCACGTCCAGGACGAAGTGGTTGGCCGTCGCGACCACGACGATGGTGGTGACCATGAGGTGCGCGCCCGCCAGGCCGCGCGCGACCCGGTTCGTGGTCGCGGCGAACACCTGCAGGAGCACCCAGGTCGCCCAGCCGATGTGCAGTGAGGGCATCGCCGCGTACAGGTCGGGCGAGACGTGGCTGACCTGAGTGGTGATCCCGCTGACGACCCCGGAGTCGACGAAGCCGCCGAGCAGCCGCGGCGGTGCCACCGGGAGCAGCCAGAACACCGCCAGGCCGATCGCGTTGACCAGGACCAGGGCGTTACGGGCCGAGCGGTACGCCGCGGGACGCCGCGCGTAGAGCCACACCAGCACCAGGAGGGTCACCGTGAGGTGCATCAGCTGGTAGTACCAGCAGGCCGCCCATTGCAGGCTCAGGTGGACGCCGAGCCAGTCGTTGAGCGCGTGCTCACCGTCGATGTGCAGCCACGACTCGACGTCGAGGACCCGCCGGGCGTCGTCCATCGCCATGCTCGCGCGGGTCGCCGCGATGTCGCGGATCCGGTCGTAGACCCAGACGAGTACGACGACCACGGCGATCTCGCCGAGCAGTGCGGGCCGCCCGGACCGCGGCGACAGCGGCCACCGCTCGGACCGCTGTCGCGACAGCTGGCTCACCACGGGTGCCCCGGGAACAGGTCGGTGGTGACGCGGCGCCCGCGCCGGGCACCGACCTCGGCGTACCACTCGTGGCCACAGACCAGCCGGAACACCGGCATCGGCAGCCGGAGCAGCAGGGCGAGCGTCCGGTCGGCGCCGTCCGGGCTGCCGGCCTGGGACACGTGCGCCGCCATCGCGGCCCGCTTGGCGGCGGTGAATGCGCGGACGTCGACGCGGTGCGTGATCCGCTCGCGCGGCAGGTAGCCGTCGGTGCTCCCGGGCGCATCGATGGTCCGGCCGAGGCGCAGCAGCCGCATGAGGCGCAGTGCGGTCCGCAGCAGGTCGCGGTCGACGGTGGCCTGCAGGATCCGGGGCGTGCGCGCGGCGCCGGCGGCGAGCAGCGCGACGTCGTGGGCCCGCAGATGGTCCGGGTGGCCGTAGCCGCCGTGCTCGTCGTAGCCGATCAGGACGTCCGCCCGCTCCTCGACGAGCACCGCGGCGAGGCGTTCCGCGGCGTCGACGAGATCGGCGCGCACGAACGAATCCGGCCCGCCGACGGTGCCGTCCAGGCCGGAGTCGGCGTACCCGAGCATGATGCTGCGGGAGACCCCCAGGGCCACCGCGGCCTGCGCGAGCTCGGCGGTGCGCACCTGGCCGAGCCCGGCCGCGGTGCTGGCGGCGTCGGCCAGGCCGGCCTCGCCACCCGTCGCGGTGACCAGGACGACGCGGTGCCCGGCGGCCGCCGCCCGGGCCAAGGTGCCGCCGGTGAGCAGGGCCTCGTCGTCCGGGTGGGCGTGGAAGGCGACGATCGTCAGGGGTCGGCTCATGGCGCACCCACCTCGTGCAGCCGGTACGACGGGAGGGTGCGGCCGACGATCGCTGCGGCCCGGTCGTAGAGCGCCTGCACAGCGTCGAGGGTGACCGGCCAGGTGGTGGCGGGCTCGACCCGCGCGTTGTGCCCGGCCATCGTGCGACGCAGCCCCGGGTCGGTGACCAGCTGCGCCAGCGCGCACGCCAGCTCGGTGTCGTCGGTGACGAGACGTCCCTCCACCCCATCGGCCACGAACTCGCCCACACCGCCGGCGGCCTTGGCGAGCACGGGCACACCGGCGCTGCGGGCCTCCAGCGCGGCCAGGCCGAACGACTCGAGGTCCGCGGGTGCGATGTAGACGTCGGCCTGGTGCAGCAGGTCGCGCGACTGCTCGGGCGACAGCCGCCCGGGCAGGTCCACGGCCAGTCCCCACCGGCGTGCAGCCCGGGCGGCCCGGTCGAGCAGCGGGCCGTCGCCCGCGCAGACCAGCCGCAGGCGGGTCTCACCGGTCAGGCGGCCGGCGGCGCGCAGGGTGCGCAGCAGGGCCATCGGCCGCTTGCGCGGGGCCATCCGCATCAGGCTGACCACGAGGATCTCGTCCGGCGCCTGACGCCAGGTGCGCGACGCCGGCCCGCGCTCCGGTGCGGTGGCCCACCACGCTGTGTCGACGGCGTTGGTGACCACGTCGACCGCGACGCCGCCACCGAGCGCACGACGCAGGGGTACGGCGGCGGGGCGGCTCACGGCCGACCACGCGATCGGACGACCGGCCAGCCGCAGACCGGCACCGGCGGGTCGCACCAGCGCCGCCGAGTCGGGCCACATCGAGTGGACGGTCACCGCAGTTGGCAGCCCGGCCCCGATGGCCGTCGAGGCCAGCGACATCCCCAGCGGAGAGAACAGCGACACGTGCACGTGCACGGCGTCGAAGCCGCCGGACAGCAGCAGGCGGCGCAGCCGGGCGCGGGAGCCGCGATGGACGAACTCCGGGTCGGGGTCCGCGCCGCGGGCTGTCTGTGCCCGCGACCAGGTGAGCACCCGCGCGTCGGTGCCGAGCGCGCGCTGCCGGCGTACCAGCGAGTCGACGAAGGTCTCGATGCCGCCGAGCTGCGGCAGGTAGACATCGCTGACGTGCGCCACGCGCATCAGGGACGGGCCCGTCACGCGGCCGCCAGGCGACGCGCGCCACGCTGCGTGAACCACCAGCCGGCGAGCCAGGTGGCCCCCACCGGGATCTCCGCGCCGAAGACGAAGGCCCGGTAGAGGAGGACACCTGCCGCGGCCACGGCGGGGCCGCCGCCGAGGCCCACGACGGCCGCGGTGGCAGCGACCTCGACGACCCCGGACCCGCCGGGAGTGAACGGCAGGACGGTCGCGGCTCGCTCCACGGCGTACACCGCGATGACGGCGACCAGCGGCAGACCGGCGCCGACGACGCCGAGGCAGGCCCATAGCAGCAGGACCTGCAACGCCAGGTAGCCGGTGACGCCGAGGGTCATCGGGCGCCAGGCCGCGCGCAGCAGCTCGCGCGACGAGGCGCGGACCGTCTCGAGCCGCTGCGCGGTGGGGGTCGCGGACGGACGATGCAGGACCCACCAGCGCACCGCGTCGATCGACCGGCCGATGAGCCGAGCACCGCGAGCGGTCAGCAGCGCGGCGGCGGCAAGCAAGACGCCGAGGAGAAGCACCCCACTCGTCACGAAGGCACCGATGAGCAGGCCCCGGCGGATCAGGACGTCGTCGGCGACGAGCAACCCGACCGCGGTCGCGGGGAGCACCGCCTTGGCGCCGACGTGCCACGCGTTGAGCAGCCCGGCGTACTGCGAGAACTGGCGGGCGCTGAAGCCCCACCTGCGCACCATCAGGTAGTTCATGCCGATGCCGATGCCGCCGCCGAGCGGCAGGACGTTGGAGACGGCGCTGCCGGTGAGGTTGAGGGTCAGGGCTCGACGCACCGTCAGACCAGGCATCGCGGCGGTCTGGGCCGTGGAGTGCACGACGAGCCCGGCCGCCCAGATCAGGGCCAGCAGCAGCACCTGGAGCACCGACGCCGTGCCGAGGGCAACGGCGACGTCGTGCCACGGCGCGCCCGAGACGCGGGGCAGCAGCCAGGCGACGAGCGCGGCTGCGGCAGCCGCGGCCCCCGCGGCCCGCAGGACGCGAAGGATGACGGTGGTACGCCCGGTGGGCCGGGAATGCGACGGCACGATGACACTTCTCGGCTCTGCAGACGGGGGACTGCACACGCTATGGGCGGCCGGGCAAGTGGACCCTCGTGCCAGGGTTAGCGCACGGCCAACTCACTCTCGGTGAGCCTCCCGCGGGTCAGTCGCGCGTGGCGACGAGTAGCAGCGTCATCCGGGTCTGCGGCTCGGTATGCGCGTGCAACAGGCGGCCGCCGGTCCCCCGAGCCAGCGACGAGGCCATCCGCAGGCCCATCCGGTGGCCACCTTCAGGCGGGGGCGAGGATCCCTCGTCCTGCACCGGGACGAGGGGGCGGGTGCCCTCCGCGTGTCCCTCGTCGACGACGTCGATGGCGAGTGCGCCGCCCCCATCGCGCGCGGTCACGGTGACGGTGCCCTTGCCGTGGCGGAACGCGTTGTCGAGGAGCACCTCGAGGATCTGCCGGACCGCGGGCTCTGCCGCCGCCGCGGTCGGCGGCGTCTCCTCGATGACGATGAGCGCCCGGCCGGCCGAGGACAGCGGCGCCTCCCAGCGGCTGCGGACCTCGGTCAGCAGGGCGGGCAGGTCGAGCGGTGTCGAGCCCGTCGACGTACCGCGGGTCAACGCGAGGACGTCGTCGACGGTCTGTGAGAGCTGGTCGGCTGACAGGATTGCCTCGTGGGCAGCGGCCCGCAGGTCGCCGTCGTTCTGCAGGGCGGACTCGAGCCCCAGCCGGAGACTGGTCAGCGGCGTACGCAGCTGGTGTGAGGCCTGCGCGGTGAACGCGCGCTCCCGGGCCAGCAGGTCGTCGAGCCGCTGCGCGGTGACGTTGAGGGCCTGGCCGGTGCGGTCGATCTCGCCGACCCCGGACGGCTCGGCTCGGGTCGAGAAGTCACCGGCCCCCAGGTCCTCGGCCACGGCCTCGAGATGCTGCAGCGGTCTGGTCAGCCGGCGTGCCTGCACGGCCGCGATGAACGACGCGATGACACCGGCGAGCAGCGCCAGCCCGGTCATTGCTGCCCACGCACCGAACGTGCGGCCCCTGACCTCGCCGGGCGAGGAAGCCGCCCGGGCGACCGCGACGACCTCCTTGTTGCTGGTGACCGGGACGGCCACGATGACGACGCCCTCGTCGTGGTCGTCGGTGACGAGCCCGCGCAGCGCCCGGTGCACGGCGGCGTCCCCGACGGCCGGACCGTCCCCGGCGACCCGTCGGGCCTGGGTGTCGTAGACGGCGACGTGCATCGAGGGATCCCCGTTCGGGATCTGGATGGCGCTCGGGTCCGAGGTGACGTCGGACGGGACGGTGACCGCCGTGCGGAGCGCCACGCGTTCGAGCTCGCTGCTCTCCTCGTCGGTGTAGAGGCGGCCCACCGCGATGGCCAGCGGGATCCCGAACAGGCCGACGGCCAGCACGACGGCCAGCACCGCCACCCCGAGGATCCGTCTGCGCACGGGGCCATCACAGCACGTGGGCTGCACTGATGCTGCGGAGCCGGGCGGCCCTCCCTAGAGTCGCTGCCATGGCCCGGCTGCTGGTGGTGGAGGACGACGCGCGGATCGGCAACCTGCTCGAGTCCGCCCTGCGCGCCAACGGGCACGACGTGTCGTGGCAGCACACCGGTCGCAGTGCGCTGGCCCAGGTGCACTCGGCCCAGTCCTCGCCGTACGACCTCGTGCTGCTCGACCTCGGCCTGCCCGACGTGGACGGCGTCGACCTCTGCCGCGAGCTGCGTGCCGCCTCGCCGGACAGCGTGATCGTCATGCTCACTGCACGCCGGGACGAGATGGACGTCGTGGTCGGCCTGGAGGCCGGTGCCGACGACTACCTGACGAAACCGTTCGGGCTCACCGAACTGCTCGCCCGGATCCGCGCGCACCTGCGACGGCGGGCGGTCCAGGTACAGCCGGACAGCCAGCCGTTCGTCTCCGGTGACCTGCTCGTCGACCCTGGCGCGCGTCGGGCGACGGTGCGCGGCGCCGAGCTGGGTCTGCGTACGAAGGAGTTCGACCTGCTGGCTCGGCTGGTCTCCTCCCCCGGCGTCGCCGTCAGCCGCGAGACCCTGATGGCCGACGTGTGGGACGAGAACTGGTTCGGGTCGACCAAGACCCTCGACGTGCACATCGCGGCGCTGCGCCGCCGGCTGGCCGATGCCGGCCGCGGCGTGGACCCGCCCGCCGAGCTGCCCGAGATCACGACGCTGCGGGGCTACGGCTACCGGATCGAGCCCGACCCGAGCTCACCGCCCGCCACCTGACCGGCCCGCGCCCGCCAAAGGGCCGCCGTTTGCGACGTTGTTGCGCGACACGCCGCGCGTGTCGCACCAGAAGGTCGCAAACGATCATCCCTGGGTACGGCGGCGGCGGGTCGCGGCGGCGCCGGCGAGCACGACGAGGGCACCCAGGCCGGCGAGGGCGGCGAGGACCCAGCCCGGCGTACCGCTCGAGGAGGGTTCGCTCGGTTCGGCGGAGGCCGGCGGCGGGTTGGTAGTCGCGGCGGTGGTCGGCGGGGACGGCGACAGGGTGTGGCCCGTCGGCACCGGCACCGCGAGCACCTGCGAGTGGACACCCTCGCTGCCGATGAGCAGCCGGTCTCCGTCGGCCGCCACCGACTCCCCCTGCGGCTGCGGCGGCAGCTCGGCCCGGGCGATCTCGTGGCCGGGGCGGTCGTAGACGTAGACCGCGGTGTAGGTGCGCAGGACGAACCGGCCGTCGGGCAGGTACGCG
>DASYEF010000002.1:0-13443 GCA_036499185.1 Actinomycetes bacterium
CAGAGCAGGTGGTGCACCTCGGTGGCCTTTCCGCGCACCACCTTGATCAGCGCGTAGGTGATGAACCCGGCTCCGATGCCGACGGTGATCGAGTACGTGAACGGCATCAGCACGATCGTCAGGAACGCCGGGATCGCGATCTCCAGGTCGTCCCAGTCGATGCCCTTGACCTGCTGCATCATCAGGAACCCGACCATCACCAGCGCGGGCACGGCCGCCTCGCTGGGGATGATCTGGACGAGCGGAGCGAAGAAGATAGCCACCAGGAACAGCAGACCGGTGACCACCGAGGCCAGGCCGGTCCTCGCGCCTTCGCCGACCCCGGACGCCGACTCGATGTAGGAGGTGTTGGACGAGACCCCGGCAGCACCGCCGGCGATCGCGGCGACCGAGTCGACGATCAGGATGCGCTGCGCGTTGACCGGCGTACCGCTCTCGTCGAGCAGCCCGGCCTCCGCGCCGATCGCGGTCATCGTGCCCATGGTGTCGAAGAAGTCCGCGAGCAGCAGCGTGAAGACGAACAGCGCGGAGGCCACGAAGCCGATCTGGCTCCACGAGCCCAGCAGGCTGAAGTGACCGAGCAGCCCGAAGTCAGGGGTCGACACCCAGGTGTCGGGCAGCTTCGGGACGTTGAGCCCCCAGCCGTGGGGGTTGATCTTCCCGGGTGCGATGAAGCTCGGCCCGATGTTGGCGATCGACTCGATGATGACCGCGACGATGGTGGCGCCGATGATCCCGATGAGGATGGCGCCCTTCACCTTGCGCACCATCATCACGATGATCGCCAGCAGGCCGAGTACGAACACCAGGGTGGGCCAGCCGGCCAGCTCGCCCCCGGCGCCGAAGCCGACCGGGACCGTGGTGCCGGTCGCGTCCGTGTTGCGCCGCACGACACCGGCGTCCACCAGGCCGATGAACGCGATGAACAGCCCGATGCCGACGCTGATGGCGGTCTTCAACCCGCTCGGCACGGCGTCGAACACCGCCTTGCGGAAGCCGGTCAGGACCAGGACGAGGATGATCAGGCCCTCGATGACCACGAGTCCCATCGCATCCGCCCAGCTCATCTGCGACGCGATGGAGAACGCGACGAAGGCGTTCAGCCCGAGCCCGGTGGCCAACGCGATGGGGAAGTTCGCGACCACACCCATCAGGATCGTCATGACGCCGGCGACGAGCGCGGTGGCCGCAGCGACCAGCTCCAGGTCCGGGACCGTTCCGCCGCCGAGGAACTTGCCGTCGGCGTCCTTGACGGTGCCGATGATGAGCGGGTTGAGGACGACGATGTAGGCCATCGTGAAGAACGTCACCAGGCCGCCCCGCACCTCGGTGCCGAGGGTCGAACCGCGCTCGCTGATCCGGAAGAACCGGTCCAGCCCGTTGCTGCCGGGGGACCCCGTGCCACTCGGGCGGGTGGCGTCGCTGGTGGTCTGCTTCTGTCCGGACATGGCGACCTCGATGGGATCGGGCGGCTGTCGACGGGCCGCAGCCTGCCAGACATAGCCTTGCCACGTGCCAGAGCCACGCCGTACACCGCCGGAGCCGGTCGAGTCCGACGCCGTACCCGTGATCGCGATCGGCACGATCGCGTGGGCGGCCGTGCTCGTGCTGCTCCTCGTGCTGCGTCTGCTGGGGCACCGGCCGGGAGCGCACGACGACTGGCTGTGGATCGCGGTCGCCGGGGTCGGTCTCGGCCTCGTCGGGCTCCGCACGGTACGACGGCGTCGGTCGGCGCTGCTCAAGGAGGCGCAGGCCGACCCATCCACCGGGCAAACGGGTCCGAACCACCTCTGAACGGGGCCCGAGCGGGGCCCCACAGGCACCGGTCCCACAGCCAGGGCCCGGAGAGGAACGAGACCTATGACCGGCTTGTCGGCTTCCCCCAACCGTCTGCTCGCCATGATCTTCGGCGTCGTCTACCTGCTCGTCGGAGTGCTCGGCTTCGCCGTCACCGGCTTCTCCAACTTCGCGGGCACCCACGGCGACACCCTGATCGTGTTCGACGTGAACCCGCTGCACAACATCGTCCACCTCGCCATCGGCGCGCTACTGCTGCTCGCGAGCCGCAGCGCCGCGAGCGCCAAGGCGGCGAACACGGGGGTAGGCGCCGTCTACCTTGTCGTCGGGATCATCGGCCTGGTCATCCTGGACAGCAGCGCGAACATCCTGGCCCTCAACGGTGCCGACAACGTGTTGCACCTTGCCAGCGCGATCGTGCTGCTCGGCGTCGGCCTCACTGCAGACAAGAGGGCTCCTGCTGCCGTATGACCGTCTACGGTCTGAGGATGACCCGCACGACCCGGCTCGGCCGCGCCGACGTGGCCCGGTGCTGGGCGGGATTCGCCTCGCTCGGTGCCGGGCTCATCCACCTGGCAGTCGTCCAGGAGCACTTCGACGAGTGGTGGCTCTACGGCACCTTTTTCCTGGCCGTCGGCATCGCTCAGATCGTCTGGGCGGTCGTGGCCCTGGCCAAGGACTACCCGCCGTGGCGGGTGCTGACAGCGTGGTGCAGCTTCGCCATCGTCGTGCTCTGGGCGGTCACCCGCACGACCGGCCTGCCGTTCGGTCCGGAGCCGGGTCAGGCAGAGGCGGTCGGCCGGGCGGACGTCCTGTGCTGCGTCCTCGAGCTGGCTGTCTTCGCCAGCTTGATGGTGGTGCCCTGGCTTGCGGCTCGCGACCAGCACACCGCCGGGCGACGGCGGGTCGGGACCTTCGTCGCGCTGATGTTCGTCGGGGCAATCGTGTCGGCGGCGATCACCACCCCGGCGCTGGCCGCGACGCCGGCCGGTGGCGGCGGCATGGAGCACATGGACGGCATGTAGCCGTCCGGCTCAGCCCTCGAGCCGGGTCTCCGCGGCGAGCACGTCGGCCCGACCCGGCGCGCGGAGCAGCGCCTCCACGACCAGCCGGCTCGACCAGCGTCCGGTCGCGGCGGCGAGGCCCCGCGCCAGACCGCCCGGCCCGGTCGCGTGTACAGCGCCGTCCGCGTCGCGCCACCAGCCGACGTCACGCCCCTCGACGGCCAGCGACCGGTGCTCCCACCACTCCGAGGCCAGCTCCGTGCCGAGCACCGCGGTGAGCCCGGCCGGGACGTCGCGGCGCGTGCCGCCCTCGAGATCCGGCTCGGCGAGCACGTCACTGCCGAGGTCCAGGTCGAGCAGCGCCGCGACCCGGTCCGCCGCGGACAGGGGGACGACGAGCGCCTCGCCGGGGTCGAGCACCTGCAGCTGCTCCGGCCGGTCCACCACCACGACCTCCCCGGCGTCGACGACGAGATCCGGCAGCAGCCGGACGCGCTCCGGCGGGCGCACCTGCTCGAGCCGCAGCTCGGCCAGCCCGACCCAGACTCGCGCCAGGGTGACCGGAGGGACGCTCCGAGCCGGGTCACCGAGGCGGCTCAGCAGGTCGTCGGCACCGCCGGGCTCGGCGAGCACGGCGCCCAGGTCCGAGCGCACCCCGGCAGCCGCCAGCAGTCCGGCGTCCACGTCGTCGAGGTCGCCGGGCGCGACGGCGTCGTAGAGCCCGTCGAGCCCGGAGCCGGGCAGGCACCGGTCGGCGAGGGGGCGCCCGTCCAGCCGGGCGTGCTCGCGCAGGTACCACGCGGCGTACGACGGCATCGGCAGCGCACGGCCGTCGGCGGTCTGCAGCCGGACGGGCGCGGTCACGGCGGCCAGCAGCCGCGGGTCGTCGGAGAGCAGCCGCAGCGCCTCGGGCCAACGGTCCGCGGCGACGACGTCGAGCTCGGGCACCACGAGCACCGAGCGCGCGGACGTCGGCAGGTCAGCCAGCCCCTCGCGCTCGTCGGGCTCGTCCGGCACCTCGCCGCCGGCGACCTCGGCGATGTGCTGCGCCCAGCCGCCCAGGGGCTCGTCGACGGTCATCGGGTCGAGGACGACGTCCTCGATCTCGACCACGCTGAACGTGTGCAGGACGCCGACCGCGGCAAGTAGCGGCGCACCCCAGCGGACGAGCAGCTCCGGGTCGACCAGCCCGACCGCGTCGAGGTCGGCGACCCGCGAAAGTGGCGAGCCAGCTACGACGAGCTCGTCGGCACGCACCGGCTCACCGTGCTCGTCCGGCAACGGCAGTGCGGCCAGCCACGGCAGCTCTCCGGGGCGGAGCGTAGCGGCCGCGACCAACGGGAGCACGAGGCCCGCGAGTGCCAGCGGATCGGGTTCGCCGAAGGCGGCCTCGACCGCGGCGCGCAGCGGTTCGGCCTCCAGCAGGATCCGCGGACCGGCCTCGGCCGCGCCGGCGCGCAGCAACAGCGGGTGCGCGGCCGCCGGGTGCGCCAACCGGAGCCCCGGCAGGTCGGTGAGACCCCCCATGCCGGCAGCCACGTCACGGTCCGGCAGCAGGACATGGCGCGGGCCGCGGACGAGGCGCCCGTCGGCGAGGGGCACGGGCAGGACCGCGAGCACCTCGTGGTCGGTGACCCCGGCGTCGGACAGCGCCGTGTAGAGCCGGTGCCACCACGACGGCGGCCGCTCGAGCGCGGCCAGCGACTCGACCGCCTCGGCGAGGGACACCCGCCGGCCGCCGAGCCGGTCCAGCCCCCGGTGGTCGGGGACGAGCGGGCCGAGTGCCTCGGCGAGCAGGTCGCGCACCGCGCCGTCGGCTCCGGTGACCGCGACGGCGTCCCGCGGGGCGACCCTCGTCCCGTCGGTCGAGGGCACCAGCGCGGCGGCGGCCAGCGACTCGGTGAGCGCGACGCGGAGCAGGCCGTCGAGCCGGCCGACCGGCACGGGTTCGGGGACGAGGTCGAGCGGGTGCGGCTCACCGGCGGCCAGCTCGGCGTACGCCGCCGCGGCGTACCCGACCAACGCGTCGGTCAGCGGCCCGGGCGCGACGTGGCGGCGGCTGGTGTCCAAGGGGAACGACGCGACCAGCAGCGCCGGGAGGTCGAGCGCCTCGTCGGTGGGAGTCGGGGCGTGCAGGACGTCGGGCACCGGCTGCCCCTCGGTCGGGAGCGCCCAGGCGAGCGACCACCAGGGACGATCGCGCTCCTCCAGGGGCCGGTCGGCGACCAGCTCGGCGGCGACGTCGCCCGAGCGCCGGACGACGCGCCAGCGGCGGCCGGCGTGGGCCACCACCCGGCGTACCCCGTCGACCTCGACGGTGACCTCGGCGAGCGCGGGCAGGGCCAGTAGCAGCCCGTCGGCCACGTCGCCGAGAAGGTCGCGCACGAGGGCGACGGCCGCGTCGTCGCGCAGCGGGAGCACGACGGTGGTGACGTAGCCGGGCTCGGGCGCGTGGTCCTCGGGCCAGGGCAGGCGCAGCACCGGCGCGGCGCCGCCGCGGCGGGCCAGCTCGTCGGCCAGGGGTGCCAGCGCGGCGGCCTGCTCGCTGGAGGCGACCGCGTGCCAGCCGACGCCTCCGGTCGTCGAGCCGATCGCCGGGTCGTCGGTGACCGCGAGGACGGCGGCGAAGCCGACCCCGAAGCGGCCGACCGACGTCGGTGCGTCGCGCTTGGTCGACGCGCGCAGCGTGGACAGGGACTCGACGCCGGCGGCGTCCAGCGGCGCGCCGGTGTTCGAGGCCACCAGCACGTCACCAGCGAGGGTCAGGCGGAGCCGGCCGGGCTCGCCGGCGCGGGTCGCCGCGTCGGCCGCGTTCTGCGCCAGCTCGACGACGACCCGGTCGCGGTAGCCGCCGCGGACCAGGTCCTCCTCGGCGTTGGCGTCCTCACGGAACCGCGCCGGCGAGGCTGCCCACGCGTCGAGTACCCGGCGGCGCAGCTCCGCCGTACCGAAGGGGTCAGCGTTGCCCGCCACGTCCCGACGCTAGCCGTCCCCAGAGTTGTCAGCCGCTGGACGCCCTATAGGTCGTCCAGCGGCTGACAAGGTACCGAAGGCGCGGCGGTCAGCTGTCCTTCGGCGGGAGCTCGATGTCGACGTCGTCGAAGGTGAGCAGGTCGAAGCCCTGCTCGTCGATCACCGGGGCAGTCACCTCGACCGGCGGCGGCAGCACGGGCACCTCCGAGTGCGCCCCGCAGCCGTGGTCGTAGGACACGACCTGGCCGTCGCTGGGGGACATCTCGTTGGCGCAGACTCCGAACATCCGGCGCAGGGAGCCGCCGATGGGTACGACGAAGCCGCACGTCGAGCAGGGCGCCGGGGCAGCCTCGGCGATCGGCGCGGTCGGCCCGTGCTCGCCGGAGTACCACCGGTCCACGGCGTCGTCGCGGCCGATCGGCGAGAGGACACGCGACCGCCCGAGCCCGAGCTCCCAGATCGCGACCTGGTCGGTGTCGTCGTCGGCCGGCTCAGCCTGCGGGTCCGGCACCGCGGCGTAGCCCGGCTCGAGGCGCTGGTCGTCGGGGTCGCTCGGCAGCAGGTCACCGACACCGAGGTCACCGGGCGCCAGTCGCTCCGACCACGGCACCCAGTCCTGGGCGAGCATCGCGCCGTCTCCCGGGAGCAGCACGGCTTCGTCGACGGTGACGGTCCGCCCGCGCGGGACGCGGGCCACGGTGACGGCCCACTGCCAGCCGCGGTACGCCGGGTCCGCGCTCGCGAACCGGTGGGTCGCGACCCGCTCCTCCTCGAGTTCCACACCGAGGTGCTCGCCGACGTCCTCCGGCCGCAGCGCGACCTCGACAGCGGCGGCACGGGCCAGGTCGACCGCCCCTGCCAGGGCCGCGTCGACGGCTCCGGCGCGCCGCGCCGGCCCCGCTGTCGTCGTACTCGTCTCGGTCGTGGTCGTCGGCACACGCGGATTCTCCCCCATGCCGGCGCCGGCCGCGAACCGGCGAGCCTGCGCTGGGCCTCTGTCGCGGTGACCCGGCAGGATGGGCGCGTGGTCGGGACGCGGCGGGAGCGGCTGGCGCGGGCCTCCCGCGCCTCGCAGGACGCGGCTCGCCCGCTGCGCACCGGCGCGGTCGGGTTCGCCCGTCGGATCCGCCAGGTGACCCACGCGGGCGGGGCCGGCGAGTCGGGCCTGGGGCGGCTCATCGAGCTGCACGGGGTCAACACCGCCGGCGACGCGATGGTCGCAGTGGCGCTCGCGAACACGCTGTTCTTCTCGGTGCCGACCGGCGAGGCCCGGGGCCGGGTGGCGCTCTACCTGCTGATCACGATGGCGCCGTTCGCCGTGATGGCCCCGATCATCGGCCCGCTGCTCGACCGGTTCCGCCATGGCCGGCGCTACGCCATCGCGACGACCATGCTGGTGCGCTGCTTCGCCTGCTGGGTGCTCGCCGGCGCGGTCGACGACAACGGCTTCTCGCTGTACCCGGCGGCGTTCGCCTGCCTGGTCGCGTCGAAGGCCTACGGGATCAGCCGGGCGGCAACCGTCCCCCGCTTGCTCCCACCGGACGGCACACTCGTCGCGGCCAACTCGCGGATCTCGCTGGCCGGCATCGTGTCCGGCGCGGTGGGCGCGGCCGTCGCGGCCCTCGCGTCGCTGGCCGGCGCACCCTGGTCGTTGCGGGTCACCTTCGTCGTGTTCGGCTTCGGCATCATCCTGGCCCTGCGCCTCCCCCGCCAGGTCGACACGGTCACCGGGGAGACACGCTCCACGCTGTCCCTCGACGACACCGGCCCGATCATCCGCCGGCGTGCGGTCGGCAGCGACGTCGTCATCGCCCTGCGGGCCAACGGGGCGCTGCGCGCCTACTCCGGATTCCTCACTCTGTTCCTCGCGTTCCTGTTGCGCGAGCACCCGGTCGGCGGTCTGGACAACAAGGTCGCGTTCGGGTTGGTCGCGGTCGGTGCAGGGATCGGCAGCTTCACCGGTACGGCGATCGGCTCGCGGCTGCGCACCCGCGCGCCGACCGCGGTGATCGTCGTGGTGCTCAGCATCGCCACCGTGGCCGCCCTCGCCGGCGCGCTCATCTACGGCGTGGTCACCGTGGTGGCCGTCGCGCTGACCGCGGCCCTCGCACAGGCTCTGGGCAAGCTGTCGCTGGACGCGATCATCCAGCGCGACGTGCCGGAGGACGTCCGGACCTCGGCCTTCGCCCGCTCGGAGACCCTCCTGCAGCTGTCCTGGGTCGTCGGCGGAGCGATCGGCATCGTGCTCCCCCTGAACGGGCGGCTGGGACTGGGGATTGCCACTGCGGGTTTGCTGGGCATGCTGGCTGTCACGGTGCGCGCGCTCGTGCGCCGCAACTGACCCGCAACAAACCTTGGGAGGCCCGGCATGGAACGTCGACGGCTCGGCCGGACTGGTCACGAGAGCTCGGTACTGATCTACGGCGCGGCCGCGCTGGGCGAGGTGACGCAGGACGTCGCGGACGCCTCCGTGCAGGAGGCGCTGGACGCCGGCATCAACCACCTCGATGTGGCGGCGAGCTACGGCGACGCCGAGCTGCGGCTGGGGCCATGGATGCCGCGTATCCGCGAAGAGGTGTTCCTCGCCACCAAGACGGGCGACCGCGACGCCGACGGCGCGTGGGCCTCGGTCAACCGGTCGCTGGAGCGGCTGCAGACTGACCACGTCGACCTGATCCAGCTGCACGCCGTGGGCGACCTGGACGAGCTCGACAAGGTCACCTGCAAGGGCGGCGCCCTCGAGGCGGCGCTGCGAGCCGTCGACGAGGGGATGGCCGGCGCCGTCGGCATCACCGGCCACGGCGACGCAGCAGCGACGACTCATCTCGAGGCTCTGCGACGGCACCCGTTCACGACGGTGCTGACGCCGATGAACGTCGTCCTGCACAAGGACAGCGCCTTCAAGGCGGCGTTCGACGAGCTCTGCGACGAGGCCGCCCGCCAGGACGTCGGGCTGATGCTGATCAAGACGGTGGCGCGGCGCAACTGGCCGGCGCCACCCGGGGAGCACTCGTCCGCCGAGGGCCAGCGCTACACCACCTGGTACGAGCCGTTCGACGACCAGGCGAGCATCACAGCGGCCGTCTCGTGGGCGCTGTCGCTGCCCGGCATCACCGGCATCGCGACACCGGGGGACGTCCGGCTGCTCGGCATGGTCGTCGAGGCCGAGCGGTCGCGGATCGACGCCGGCCCGGCCGCCGCCGCGCTCGGCGCCGCCCCGGCGTACAGCTCGCCGTTCCTCGACATGCCCATCTGACCAACACCCCCCGCCCACCGCAAACGATCACGGTTCCGTGATCACTTGTCGCCGACCGAGGCAATGAAACCTAGGTCGGCGGCAACGGACCACGGTTCGGCATGTGGTCGTCAGCCGCCCGGACGCCACCGCCCACGGACGGACAGCCGCGCACGCGAAGGAACTCGCCGTGTCCTTGAGCGTCAGCGCAGCGGGCGGACGCCGACCTCCTCGAGGCGGGTCAGCATCTCCGCGGGGTCGGCGTAGACCCGGTAGGCACCGGCCCGCTCGAGCTCCTCGCGGCCGTAGCCGCCGGACAGCAACCCGATGCCGAGGGCTCCCGCGCGCTGCGCGGCGAGCAGGTCCCACACGCTGTCGCCGACGACGAAGCACGACCGCGGGTCGATGCCGAGCCGCCGGGCCGCGGCCAGGAACAGGTGCGGGTCGGGCTTGGCGCGCTCGACCTGGTCGCGCGTCACCACGGGTACGCCGGGCGGCAGCCCGAGCAGGGCGAGCGCCGATCCGGCGGTGTGCTGCGCCCCGCTGGTGGCGATCGCGAACGGCACGGACCGCTCGTGCAGGTACGCCAGGAGCTCCCGCGCCCCCGGCAGCGGCACCACGGACTCGCGCCGACGCAGGTAGGCCTCGGCGTGCAGCACCCGCAGCCGCTCCGAGAGGTCCGGGGTCAACGCGACACCGGTCTCGCGGCTGAGCGCGTCGATGAAGAGCCCGCCGCTCATGCCGATCCGCCGGTGGATGCGCCAGACCGACAGGGCGATCCCGCACGCGGCGAGCGCCTCCTGCCAGGCCGTCACGTGCTGGTAGACGGAGTCGACAAGGGTGCCGTCGAGGTCGAAGAGCAGTCCCGGCTGCACCACGTCGATCTCGACGTCCTCGCTCACGTCGACCCTCCGCTGGCCAGCTCGCGGCCGCGGTCACGCGCCGCTTCGAGCGCCGAGAGCATGGCGGCCCGCACCCCGTGGTTCTCCAGCTCGCGGATCGCGTTGATCGTCGTACCGGCCGGTGAGGTCACCTGCTCGCGCAGCGTCGAGGGCCGCTCGCCCGAGTCGCGCAGCATCACCGCCGAACCGATCGCGGTCTGGACGATGAGGTCGTGCGCGACCTGGCGCGGCAGGCCCAGCAGGATGCCGGCGTCGGTCATGGCCTCGACGAGGTAGAAGAAGTACGCCGGTCCGCTGCCCGACAGTGCGGTAACCGCGTCCTGCTGCGACTCGGGCACCCGGATGGTGCGGCCGACCGGCGCGAAGATCGCCTCGGTCCGCACCAGGTGCTCCTCCCCCGCGTGGGATCCCGCCGAGATCGCGCTCATCGCCTCGTCGACGAGCACCGGCGTGTTCGACATGACTCGCACGACGGGAGTGCCGGCGGCCAGCCGACTTTCGATGAAGGAGGTCGTGATCCCCGCGGCGACGGAGACCACGAGTCGCTCCGGGGGACAACCCGGTGCCAGGTCCTCGAGCAGGGCGCCCATGTCCTGCGGCTTCACCGTGATGATGAGGGTGTCCGCGGCGGCCGCTGCCTCGGCGGTCGCGAGCACTTCGATGCCGTGCCGCGCGCGCAGGTGCTCGGCCCGCTCCGGGCGGCGCGCGGTCGCGACGAGGTCGGTTGCCGGCGTACCGCTGCGCAGCATCCCGGACAGCAGCGCCTCGCCCATCTTTCCGGCGCCGAGCACCGCAACACGCTGGCCCATCTCAAAGCCCCCTGCCGGTCGGGCTTACCCCTTGGTCGCCACCGAGCGTAGGAAGAACGCGAGGTTCGCGGGTCGCTCGGCCATCCTTCGGACCAGGTAGCCGTACCACTCGTTGCCGTAGGGCACGTAGACCCGCATCTGCTGCCCCTGGGCGGCCAGCCGCTCCTGCTCGTGCGGGCGGATGCCGTAGAGCATCTGGAACTCGAAGCTGTCCTTCGCCCGCCCCTGTCGCCGGGCGAGATCCTCGGTGATGGCCACCAGTCGCGGGTCGTGAGTGGCCACCATCGGGAAACCCTCGCCGGCCATCAGCACCTTGAGGGCGCGGACGTAGGCCTTGTCGACGTCCGAGCGGCCCTGGAACGCGACCGACTCGGGCTCTCGGTAGGCGCCCTTGCACAGCCGCACCCGCGACCCGGCGGATGAGAGATCGCGGCAGTCGGCCTCGGTGCGGTGCAGGTAGGCCTGCAGGACCGCTCCGGTCTCGGGGAAGTCCACGCGCAGGTCGCGCAGGATGCCCAGGGTGGAGTCGGTGGTGGTGTGGTCCTCCATGTCGAGGGTGACCGTGGTTCCGGCGGCTCGGGCCGACTCGCAGACCACGCGGGCGTTCTCCAGAGCGACCTTCTCCCCGTCTCCGGGCAGCGCCTGGCCGACGGCCGAGAGCTTGACCGAGACCTCGGCGCCGCTGGTCAGCCCCTCGTCCGCGAGCCGGCTCAGCAGGGTCAGGTAGGCGTCGCGGGTGGCGCTGGCCTGGGTCAGGTCGAGGGTGTCCTCGCCGAGGTGGTCCAGCGAGGCGAGCAGCCCCTTCGCGGCCAGCGCCCTGGTGGCGCCGACGGCGTCCTCGGCCGGCGTACCGGCGACGAAGCGAGCGACGACCGAACGGGACACCGGCGCGGTCTCGACCAGGTGCCGGACCCGCTGGCTGCGAGACATCGAGAGCAGCGCACGCCGCAGCACCGAATCTCCTCCTCTGTCGGGGACCGCCCCTGGGACACCAGGCGTGCGACCTCGTCGTCGCACGCCGGGTCAGGCTAACGCTGCCTCGTTCGGGTCCGGCGGGGGCCTGTTACCAGCAGGTTTCGCCCGGAAGGGCGAGGGGACAACATCTCCGTCCTATGCGACCGGACGACGGCCGCAGCGTTCCGTGGAGAGGTCGCAGGATGAGCGGGGTTCAGACCGGCACGGTCACCACCAACATCCCATCCAGGCTCGACCGGCTGCCCTGGTCGCGCTGGCACTGGATGGTCGTCGTCGGGCTCGGCACGGTGTGGATCCTCGACGGGCTCGAGGTCACCATCGTGGGCTCGATCGCCAGCCGGCTCACGGAGAAGGGCTCGGGTCTCGAGCTCTCCAACAGCCAGATCGGGCTCGCCGCCGCCATCTATGTCGCCGGCGCCTGCCTCGGCGCGCTGTTCTTCGGCTACCTGACCGACCAGCTCGGGCGCAAGAAGCTGTTCATGGTGACGCTGCTGGTCTACCTGGCGGCCACGGTGCTCACCGCGTTCTCGATGAACCCGATGTGGTTCTTCGCCTGCCGGTTCCTCACCGGTGCAGGCATCGGCGGCGAGTACGCCGCCATCAACTCCGCCATCGACGAACTGATCCCCGCTCGGGTGCGGGGCCGCGTGGACCTCATCATCAACGGGTCCTACTGGGTCGGCACCGCCGCCGGCGCCGCCCTGTCCGTGTTCCTGCTCAACGAGAGCATCTTCCCCAAGGACGTCGGCTGGCGGATCGCCTTCGGTCTCGGTGCCCTTCTTGGACTCGGCATCCTGTTCGTCCGGCGCAACGTGCCCGAGAGCCCGCGGTGGCTGTTCATCCATGGCCGCGAGCAGCGGGCCGAGCGCGTCGTGCGCGACGTCGAGGCGCAGGTCGAGGAGTCGACCGACGAGCCGCTGCGCGAGCAGACCGACGACGACGACTACCTGACGGTGCGCCAGCGCAAGACGATCGGCTTCGGCACCATCGCGAAGACGGCGTGGCAGCTCTACCCGAAGCGGTTCGTCCTCGGGCTGTCGCTGTTCATCGGTCAGGCGTTCCTCTACAACGCCGTGTTCTTCACCCAGGCCCTCGTCCTGACGACGTTCCTCAAGGTGTCCGACGCGTCGGTCGGGTGGTACATCATCCCGCTCGCCGTCGGCAACTTCCTCGGCCCGCTCCTGCTGGGCCACCTCTTCGACACCGTCGGCCGGCGCGTGATGATCACGCTGTCCTACGTCCTCTCGGGCCTCCTGCTCATCCTCACCGGCGTGCTGTTCAACAACGGCACGCTGAACGCCACGACACTGACGATCGCGTGGATGGTCGTGTTCTTCTTTGCCTCGGCGGGTGCCAGCGCCGCGTACCTCACCGTGAGCGAGATCTTCCCGATGGAGACGCGGGCGATGGCGATCGCATTCTTCTACGCGGTCGGCACCGGCCTCGGCGGGATCGTCGGACCGCTGCTCTTCGGCAAGTTCATCGACATGGGCAAGGACATGGTGGCCGTCGGCTACTACATCGGTGCCGGGCTGATGATTGCGGCGGGAATCGTCGAGATGGCTCTCGGCGTCGAGGCGTCGCAGCGTCCGCTCGAGGACGTCGCGGAGCCGCTCACGGCCCAAGATGCCGACCGGACCGAGGAGGGCGTCAGCAACCGAGCCGTCGCCAGCGACCGGGACGACCGCACCATCGACCTGCGCGACCGCGACCGGGAGCCCACGTCGACCGGCCCGGCCGTCAGCTCG
>DASYEF010000003.1:0-13483 GCA_036499185.1 Actinomycetes bacterium
GCACAGGCGGGGCGCACGCACCAGCCGACACGCCGGGCCTCCTCTCAAGGAGAGGACTAGTCCGTCCGAAGGACTCCCTGTCGACCTGTCCGTCGTTCTACCCGCCCGGTGGAGGGTGCTCCATGCTGCGTGACGCCGGAGTGCGCACCAAGCTGCTCGCTGTCCTGGCCATCCCCACGGCGCTGCTGATCATCGTCACCTCGCTCCTGGTGGCCGGTCAGGTCGCGTCCGCTCGGCGGGCCGGGCACGTCAGTGCGATCACCAGCGTCGCCATCCAGGTCAACCGGGTCGTGCACTCGCTGCAGCAGGAGCGCAGCGCCACCCTGGAGTACCTGCAGGACCCCAGCGCCGGCAACAAGGCGGCGATGAAGGGTCAGCGGCAGTACACGAACCAGCAGCTCGCCTCCTTGCGCGAACTGGTCGCCACCTCGCCGGTCGACCAGATGTCCCCCGCCGTGCAGGCCGCGGTCGGGCGCTCCACGGCCGGCCACGACGAGATCACCGGCGCCCGCCGATCGGTGGACGCGGGCCGGTTCTTCGCCACCGAGTCCGACGTCTTCTACACCCGCATCATCCGCACCGACCTCGACCTGCCCGGCGTCGTCGCCTCGTCCGGTACGCCGGCGCTGGCCGAGCGGCTGCAGGCCTACGGCGCGGTCTCCTCGGCCATCGAGTACGCCGCTCACGAGCGGGACCTCGTCGAGATCGCCCTCCTGCGCGGCTCGATCACCGAGTCCGACTTCGGCCAGACCTCCGCCCTGGTCGCGCAGCAGCGCCAGGCGCTGGCCGACTTCCAGCGCAACGCCACGCCGGGGGCGTACAACCGCCTCGACAACGCGCTCGCGAAGGCGCAGAACTCGCTGATCGACCGCTACCGCCGCAACCTCAGTGACCTCCTGACGGGACGCGACCCCGACTTCGGCGGCTCGGTCGAATGGGTCGGCGCCGCCAACTCCCGCGTCGGGCCGATGACCCAGTCGGAGTCTGAGCTGGTCGCCGACATCGACGGCGTCGCGAGCACTACGCGCAACGACCAGGAACGCCAGGCGCTGGTCCTCGTCGTGCTTGCCGTGCTCGGGCTCGGCCTGGCCCTGATGCTGGCCGTCAGCCTGGCCCGCCGCATCACCCGGCCGTTGCGCCGCCTGACCGTCGCTGCCGGCGAGATCGGTGCCGAGATGCCGCGGATGGTCGAGCGGATGCAGGCCCCCGGGGACGGACCCGGAGTCGTGGTGGAGCCCATCCCGGTCGAGTCGAGCGACGAGATCGGCCGGCTCGCCGAGGCGTTCAACTCCGTCAACGAGGTCACCGTCCAGGTCGCGCAGGAGCAGGCTGCCCTGCGCTCCAGCATCGCCGAGATGTTCGTCAACGTGGCCCGGCGCAACCAGGTCCTGCTCGGTCGCCAGCTCTCCCAGCTGGACACGATGGAGGCGCGCGAGGAGGACCCGGACGTCCTCGACCGCTTGTTCAAGCTGGACCACCTCGCGACCCGGATGCGCCGCAACGCGGAGAGCCTGCTCGTGCTCGCGGGCATCGACTCGACCCGGCGGCTGCGCACCTCACTTCCGCTGTCGGACGTCATCCGTACCGCCGTCGGAGAGATCGAGGCCTTCGACCGCATCGACCTGTCGATGACCGAGGACCCGGAGGTGTCCGGTCGGCACGCGCTCACGGTGGCCCACCTGCTCGCGGAGCTGCTGGAGAACGCGACCCACTTCTCCAACCCCGAGACCCGCGTCGTCGTGTCGGCGTCCGTCACCGGGCACGGGGTGGACCTCACGGTCACCGACTACGGGCTGGGCATGTCGGAGGAGGACGTGGCTGCCGCCAACGAGAAGATCGCGCACCCACCGGTGGCCGAGATCGCCGTGTCGCAGCGCCTCGGGCTCTTCGTCGTGGGCCGGCTCGCCAGTCGGCTCGGCGCCACCGTCGTGCTCCGTCGCGGCCGGTCCGCCGGGACCGTGGTCGCGATCGCGCTTCCGGTCGCGCTCTTCGACGGGATGCCCGTCCCCGAACCGGTCGAGCAGGGCGACGCGTCTCCGGTCTTCGACGCGGCGGAGCTTGCGAGCACCGAGGCGCCCGGCGACGACGTGAACGATCACGCGAACGACGACCTGCTGGTGCATGACCCCGCCGACACCCTCGAGTCGAGCGACCAGGGTCGCGGACTCTTCCGGCGCGGTCGTCGCCGCAAGTCGGATCCCGCGCCGGCCGAGGACGCCGTCGCGCAGGAAGCGGACGTGCGGGACACCGATGTGCGGGACACCGATGTGCGGGACACCGATGTGCAGGACACGGTCGCTGCCCACCGGACCGAGGTCCTTCACGACGTCGCTGCCGACGTCGAGCCGGTCGAGCTGGTCGAACCTGTCGCCGTGCTCGAGCTGGCCGAGTCGGTCGAGATCGAGCCCGTCGGAGCTGTCGAGCCGGTGCTCTCGATCGACGACACCCAGCCGATCCCCGTGGTGTTCGCCGACGTTGTCGACGAGCACACCGACCTTGCCGACCAGCCGGTGACCGCCGAGCCATCCGTGGAGCTGACCGAGGACGTCGTCCGGAACCAGGACGCGAGCCTGACCGAGGACGCGGACCTGACCGACGACGCCGTCCTGACCGAGGGTGCGGACACCGCCCCGTCGGCGGAGCGGCCCGCCCGCCGCCGCGGTCTGTTCGGCCGGGGCCGGAACACTGCCGAGGCCGCCGAGCCGGCCGAGGTCCCGGATCTCCCCGCGGACTCCGACCTGACCGCGGACGCGCACCTCGTCGAGGTCGACGTCGCGGACGCGGTCGATGCCGCGGTTCTGCTCGACGACGCGGTTCTGCTCGACGACGCGGACTCGGTCGACGAAGCAGACCTCGTCGCGGAAGCGGACCTGGCCGAGGTCGTGGGTGTGGCCGACGCCGCACCGACGACGGACCGACCCGCTCGCCGCGGCCTGTTCGGGCTGGGCCGGCGGAGCAGTCAGTCACTCGAGGTCGCGCACCTGACCGGAGCGACCGACACCGACGACGCAACGAGCGAGCCCACCGAGTCCACCTTGTCCACCGAGGCCGACGAGTCCCTGGGGTTCTTCGAGTCCCCCTCGGACGACGAGCCCGACGAGGTCGTCGCCCCGCTGGTCGAGAGCGCGATCGCGGCGGCCGAGCCCGAGCCGGTCGCCCCGGACGTCGTCGGGGCCACTGCCGCGCAGGGCGAGCCCGAGCCCCTGGTCGCGCAGGTCGAGCCCGAGCCGACGCCGGAGCCGGTGGTCCACCAGCAGGTGGTCCCGATCGTCTACGCCCCCGCGGTCGATGTACTGCCCAGCCGTCCCACCCGAAGTGGCGGCCGGTTCGGCCGGCACCGCGCGCCCGAGCCCACCACCGCGACGGCTCCTGCCCCGCGGCCGGTGGCGCCGCTACCCGCGACGCTGCCCCCGGTGGCGCCCGTCCCCGCGGCGCCGACCGCGGTGACCCCGGTGACCCCGGTGCCGCCCGCCCCCGCGGCACCGCTCGCGGTGTCCCCGGTGCCGCCGGCGTCTGCGGTGCCGCCGGTGTTCCCCGCCCCGACGACGCCACCGGCTCCGAGCAGCCTCCCGGCACAGCCGCACCGGCCCGACGCGCCGCCGCAGCAGGCGCCCCTCGCGACGTCGCGTCCCGAGCCCGAGCCCGAGCCGACACCGGCTCCGGCGGTGCCGGTGGTCCCCCCGCGGGAGCAGGTGCCGGCGATGTCCGCCGCCCTGCCCACCCGTTCTGCGGCCGCCGCAGCCGTCCCCGCCGAGCCCGCGCCGGTCGACCCCGGTCCGGCCGCGGGAGTCTCCGAGCTGGACCGGATGACGGCCCGGTCCGACCTGCAGTCGTCCGCCCTGTCCGAGCTGCGCGGCCTGTACGCCCCGTCGTTCACCCCGACGCCGGCTCCGGTGGTCGCCGAGGGGCTGGCCCGTCGTACCTCCAAAGCGGGCGAGGCACCGGCGACCGAACCTGCGTCGACGACGGTCCCGCGCCGGGCCCGCAACGCCTCCGACGTGCGAGGCATGCTCTCCGGCTTCCGGGCCGGCGTCGAGCGGGGTCGCGGCATCGCCGGCGACGACCCGACCGACGACCCGACCGACGCACCGACCGACACCGAGTCCGACGCTCCCACCGGCTGATCCCCCCTCGAGAACGAAGGACCATCGACGTGACGACCCTCAGTGCCGAGGCCACCAACTTCAGCTGGCTGCTCGGGAACTTCGTGAAGAACGTGCCCGGCGTTCAGCACACTCTCGTCGTCTCGGCCGACGGCCTGCTGATGGCGATGTCCGACGAGCTCGACCGGACACAGGGTGACCAGCTCTCCGCCATCGTCTCGGGGCTGGCCAGCCTCACCCGTGGTGCGGCGCGCCAGCTGGCGGCCGGCGACGTACGCCAGTCGATCGTGGAGATGGACCGCATGTTCCTGTTCACGACGAGCATCAGCGACGGCTCGGTCCTCGCCGTGGCCGCCGACGCGACCTGTGATGTCGGCCTGGTCGGCTACGAGATGACGCTGCTCGTCGCCCGTGCCGAGTCGACCATGACGCCGCAGCTGGTGACCGAGATGCGGTCGCAGCTGCCCGTCGCGGGTGTCGCGCGGCCGTCGGGGCCGGAGGGGTGATCTGCGATGTCCGACGAGACTGCTGACCGGCGCCACGCGCACGACCTCTACGACGACGAGGTCGTGGAGGAGGCGCGGGTGGTGCGGCCCTACGCGCTCACCAAAGGACGCACCCGGGGAAGTCGCGCCGACCTGCCGCTCGAGGCACTCGTGCGCGGGGTCGTTGGTTCAACCGATCGCGCGAGTACGCCGGAGCGCCGGCGCATCCTCGAGCTCAGCTCGGCATCGATCCTGTCCGTCGTCGAGCTCTCGGCCCATCTGTCCCTGCCACTCGGCGTGATCAGAGTTCTCGTCGGTGACCTCGCCGATGCGGGCCTGGTCGTCGTCCACACCGGTTCGCCGTCGGCGGCGCCCGCCGCCACCAACCTCAAGGTCCTGGAGAGTGTTCTCAATGGCATTTCCTCGCTCTGACGTCGCCGCCGGGCCGGCGCCGCAGGCGCCGGACGAGAGTGCGCCGGTGGCCCCCATCACCGTCAAGATCGTCGTTGCCGGCGGGTTCGCCGTGGGCAAGACGACGTTCATCGGATCGATCTCCGACATCGAGCCGCTGTCCACCGAGGCCGCGATGACCGAGCACTCGCTCGGCGTCGACGACGCCGGTGGCGTCACCGACCGCAAGACCTCGACCACCGTCGCGATGGACTTCGGTCGCATCGCGTTGCCCGGTGACCTGTGGCTGTACCTGTTCGGTACGCCGGGCCAGGACCGGTTCCACTTCATGTGGGACGACCTCGTCACCGGCGCGATCGGTGCGGTCGTCCTCGTCGACACCGAGCGCCTCGAGCAGTGCTTCGACGCGGTCGACTACTTCGAGGCCCGCCAGATCCCCTTCGTGCTGGCGGTCAACTGCTTCGACGGTGTGGCCAAGCACGACCTCGACTCGGTACGCGAGGCGCTGGCCGTCCGCCCGGAGGTGCCGGTCTTCTACACCGATGCCCGCAACCGCGCGGCGACCAAGCAGGCCCTGATCACCCTCGTCACCCTGGCCATGTCGCGCATGCAGTAGGCCGCCTGGGGTGTCGGGGGGAGAAGTTTTACCGACAGCAGAGGTCCGTCGAGGTCCGCCGCGGGACGGCTGCGGGGGTCGCGGTGGTCCGCGCGGGGCCACACCCACCGTCCGGTTGGTTCGGGGGTCGCGTGCCCCCGTCGGTGACGTACCCCCACGTCAGGCCGGTGCCCGCATGATCGACGTCACCCAAGGTGATCGAGAGGATGCGGACCGTACCTGGCGCTTGGTAGGTCGGGACTAGCCGGACGGGGCCTGCCTGACTCGAAAGAACCATGATCCATTGGTCAGTTATGACCATGGATCTTGCCGGTCTGATCCCTGAGGTTGAGGCCTGATCGTCGGCGCAGCCGGCGACACCATGGGCTCCGCTCGACTCCCGGGCGGCGCTCTCCAGGGGCCATGGGGGGCACCGCAGCAGTGCGCTCGACGAGCGGAGACAGTTCCGGATCGCGACCAACGGTCGCGCCACCGGTAGTTCCCGCATCCCCTCGCGGTCGCCGGGCCCTGGGCCTGGTCACCTCGGTGGCGCTGATCATCGGGCTCACCGCGACGGGGGCCGCCGCGGCGTCTGCTTCGGCATCGAGCGGTCAGCGTCCCGGGCACCCGGCCGCTGCCAAGCCGTCCAGCCGATCGACCACGTCGACACCCGCCGCGCTGCGCCGCGAACCCACCGTCATCGTGCGGATCGCTCCCGCCACGGCGCGGTCCCGACTCCAGCAGCTGCTCCGCGGCGAGGCGCTGGCCGGCCAGCAGGCGGCGAACACGGGCAGCGGTACGTCGACCTCGGCAGCCACCACCGCCGGCACTGCGAGCCTCGCCGACCTGCGTCTGCGGCTGAAGGCCGCGCTACGGGCCCAGCAGCGCGCGAACGCCGCTGCCTACGCGGCGGCACTGGCGGCCCAGCAGCAAGCGAGCGATGTCAGCACCGAGATGGGCCCGCTGAGCTCGCAGAACTCGGCGGCCGCGTCAACGGCCACCGATGCGGTGTCGGCCAGCGCGACCCAGACCGACCAGGACGCGCAGCAGCAAGCCGCCGCCGCTGCGCAGGCCGAAGCCGACGCCCGCATCCAGGAAGCGCTGCAGGCACTGGCCCGGGCGCTGTCCACCAACCAGTGCACGACGGTCGGCGGCACCGACGGCCAGCCGGCGACCGTGTCCTGCCCGGTCGACGGCGGCAACGGCACGATCACCGGCGGCCAGGGTCTCGACGCCGCGGCCGCGCCCGACGCACCGGTGCAGGGCGGCGACCTCAGTGCCGCCGACCTCGACGCGGCCCTCGACTCCGCCCGCCAGGACTGGTTGGCCGTGGACCCCGACGCCGACCTGTCCGGTGTGCACGCAGCCATCGAAGACCTGCCCGGGCTACAGCTCGGTGAGGAGTCCGGCGGCGACATCGTCCTCGACACCGACGCCGCCGGTTGGGGTTGGGGTCCGGACGGGATGGACCTCGCCACCGTCGTACGCCACGAGCTCGGGCACGTCCTCGGCCTCGGCCACACCGACGGCGGGCTGATGAACGACACCCTCGCCGCCGGCCAGACCAAGACCGTCGAGTCGGCGCCGACGCCGCCGGCCGCCGACGACAGCACCGGCAGCACCGGCAGCACCGGCAGCACCGACGACTCGACGGCGACCGACGCGACATCGAGTGACTCGACTTCGGGTGACGCGACGACGAGTGACGCGACGACGAGTGACGCGACGACGGGTGACGCGACGACGGGTGACGCGACCACGACGGCCGCGGGCGACGCGAGCACCGCGACGACGACCGACCCGGCGCCCGCCGCGGTGACCGCGTCGGGCGGCACCACGACTGTGACCGGCGACGGCACCGGCGCCACGCTTCGGTACGCCGACGGCGCCCTCGTCCTCGTCGCGGCCGACGGCAGCACCCTCACCGTGCCCCTCGACGGCGGCGACGTCGTCGTCGAGCTCGCGGCGCGCACGGTCGACCTGGTCGGCGGCCCGACCGGCCTCACCCTTGGTCCGGACCCCCGCCACCCCGGTCACCTGCTCGTCACCGGCCTCGCCGGTGTCGCGTCCCTGTCCTTCCTGTCGCCGACGCAGGCCGCGGTCGTGACCGCCGCCGGCGGCAGCGTCACCCTCGGCGGCGCGGTGCACCTCGGCGGTGCCGACCTCCAGGTGAACGCCCAGCACGTCACCGTCGGTCCCGGTGCCGACGTCGACACCACCGGCACCGACCGGTCCGGCGCGATCGTCCTGCACGCGAGCGACACCGCGGGTAGCAGTGACGGCTCGGCCGCCGACGTCACGGTCACCGGCGCATCCCTCACCGGAGCGTCCATCGACCTCGGTGCGTCGGCGACGACGACCCGCTCGGCGACCGGCAGCAACGCCGCGGTCAGCGGGTCGGCTGCCGCGAGCGTCACGGTCCTCGACTCGCACCTCACCGCGACAGGCGACGTCGCGCTGCACACCGATGCCGCGGTGTCGGCCACCGCCCGCGCCACCGGGGACAGCGCACACTCCGACGCGGCGATCGACGCCGCCGTCGCCACCGTCGCGATCTCGAGCTACGCCACCACCCGGCTCGGTGGCGCGAGTGCGGTCGACGCAGGCGGCGCGCTGTCGGTGTCCGCGCACAACCACACCGACGTCGTGGCATCGGCCGACGCGTCAACGTCCGGGGCCGGCGCCGGCATCGCGACCGCAGTGATCGACCGCACCACGCGCGCGACCCTCGACTCGTCCGCCGCCGACGGAGTCTCGGCGGGCTCGCTGTCGGTCAGTGCCGACGCCGACGGCACCCTGTCGGTGACGTCCGGCTCGTCGCACGGCGGCGCGAGCCACAACGACGTCGACCCGAGCCTGCGCACCAACGGCACCGCCATCACCGCGACCGGGCCGGTCACAGTTGCCAGTGCCCTGAGCTTCGGCCGGGTCCACGGCGTGACCCAGGCGATCCTGTCCGGAGCCCTGGCGGCTCTCATCGCACGCACGGCGCAGGCCGCCCTGCTCGCCCGTACGAACGACACCTCCGGCGTCAGCGCTGACGCCTCGTCGGTCACGACGCCTGGCGCGGACGGCACCGCGGTCGCTGTCGCAGACACCGACCTGGTCACGACCGCAACGCTGAACGGCGATCTCGACGTCTCGACGCCGAGCCTCGTCGTGCAGGCCCTGCTGCCGACTGCGAGCTCGGTGGCCACCGCCACGGGCGGGTCGACCGGCGCGGTTGCCGTCAACCGCTCGCGGCTGGACACGTCGGCCACCCTCACCCCCGGCTCGGTGCTGACCCTGTCGCCCGGTGGCGACGTGGCGCTGCAGTCCGGGACGGTGGCCGCCCACTCCGCGACGTCGTCCAGTGCCGGCTCCGCACCGGCGTTCGCCGTGCTCGTGGCCGACACCGCCACCCGCAGCACGGTCGCCGACGGCGTCTCGGTCGTCGGCGCGCGCGACGTCACGCTCGCTGCCGACGGCACGGACAGCTCCGCGACCTCCGTCGCCGGCAACGGGCCGGGCTACGCCGTCACCCTCGCCACCGTCACCACCAGCGCGACCGTCGGCTCCGGCACGGTCCTCGTGGTGTCGGGGGACCTGGCGCTCGCGGCGCACCAGACCGCGTCCGGGGACACCCACGGGTCGGCCGTCGCGGTCACGGTCGGCCGGCACAGCGTCACCGCATCGAGTGCGCGGTCCCTGACCGCCGGCGGAGCGGTCACCGTGTCCGCCACCGGCACCAGCCGCAGCGTCTCGGTCGCCCCGGGCAGCAGCCTGCTCGTCCCGGTCAGCGCGGCGTCGGCACTGACCGGCCTCGCCGACCAGCTCGCCGCTCTGACCGGCGCCCACGGCACGAGCGGGATCGCCACGGGAACGCCGACCGCGCCGGTCCACGCCGTCGCCCTCACCGCTGTCGACGCGACGACGACCGCCGCGCTCGCAGCCGGGCTCCCGGTCCACGGGGGCGGCCCCGTCGACGTCCCCGCCCGCCAGAACGTCACGGCCACCGCGACCGCCGGCACCGGTGACGCGCCGAGCGGCACCGCAACCGCCTTCGCGGCCGTCGTCGGCGACACGACCGTGCAGGCCCTCGCTGACGCACCTGTCGCGGCCGGCGGACAGATCACCGTCCACGCAGGACGCGGGCCACCGGCCGACGAGATCAGCGCCACCGTTCCCGACCAGAGCTCCACCTCGCTCCAGCTGCTCACCAGCACCACCCGCACGACCACCCCGCAGGTGCCGGCCTTCGTCCCGCCTGCCGGAGCCGTTCTCGTCACCGCAGCCCTCGGCGGCACCGTGACCAGCGGCCCTCTCACTCTCACCTTCGCGCCGGGCGCGCTGCCCGAGGACGCCTGGGTCCTCGTGACCGCCCGCCCCGGCGGCATCCCCGGCAATCCCTCCCTCGCCACCTCCGCGGTCTACGACCTCACCGCGTACGCCGCCTCGACCGGTACGCCGATCGAACACTTCGCCACCGCGCCGCGGCTCACCCTCGCGGTCGGCCCCGACGCCGGCGCGTCGAGCATCTACTACCTCGACCCCGCGGCCGGCCTGCAGGCCATCGCCTCCACTGTCGACGCCGCGGCCGGCACGGTCAGCGCCGACCTGCCGCACTTCAGCGCCTACGTCGCGCTGCGCGACACCCTCGTCCAGGTCATCGTCGCCGCGCTGGACGCCTACGTCGCCGGGACGCCGTTGACGCTGCCCAACGGCGACCTCGACCTCGGCGTGCTGCACCTGCAGGACCCGACGGTCACCGTGCCCGGCTCGGTCCAGATCACCAGCCCCGGCCAGTTCACCGGCGTCGTCACCTTCACCAGTGGGCCCGCATCGATCGACCTGACGGTCGGCGGCCAGCACCTGACGCTGACGGCGGCCACGGTCAGCGGCACCTACACGGTCGCCGGCGCACCGGACTCGGGCACCTTCAGCCTCACCCTGACCGGCGTCGCCCTCGACCTCGCCGGGCTCGTCGAGGTCACCGCACCGACCCTGACGGTCAGCGTCGGTGACGTCGCCGGCGCCGTGACGACGTCGGTCACCGCGACCGGCGTCGCGGCGACTCTGGGCGGTCCCGCCACCGGCGGTGTCGCCGTGTCGCTCACCAACGCGGCGCTGTCGTTCACCGTCGCGCAGCCGGCGTCGGACCCGGTCGTGACGCTCGACGTCACCGGCGGCACCATGGCGCTGACCGGCGTACCCGGTGTCACCCTGACCGCGGGCACCGGCACCGCGGTCGCGGTGCACTACGCGAGCGCCACCTCGACTGCGACCGCCGGCGGCTCGGTCCTCCTCGACGTCACCGGGCTCGGCCGGATCACCGCAGACCTCGCGGTCAGTGGCGACGCGGCCGGCCGGCTGCACGTCACGGCCGCCGGCGGCTCGCTCTTCCTCGGCACCCACGGCGTCGACGCGGCGCACGACTCGGGGCTGAGCGTCACCGCTCTCACCCTGGCCCTCGAGGTCCGTCCGGACGGCAGCTATGCGCTGCGCGCCAGCGGCCTCCCGCAGCTGGTCAACCTGACCAGTGCCGTCACGCTCTCCGGCACCGCGGTCGCCGAGGCCAACACCACCGGCGAGCAGGTCGCGCTCGGTGGCGCAGTGCTCGCGGCCGGGGTACGCCGGGTGCAGACCACCGGCGTGACCGTCACCGTCGCCGGGCTGGCCACCGTCACCGGCGACCTCACCGCCGAGCTGTCGAGCAGCAACGGCGGTGAGCTGCTGCTCGGCGTGGGCAACGGCTCACTCACCGTCGCGGCCGGCTCGGTCCAGCTCGCCGTCACGGGACTCGACGCGCTGCTCGTGGTCCGCCCCGACCTCACCTGGGCCGTGCAGGCCAGCGGCAATGCGACGCTGACCGGCGTACCCGGTCTCACGCTGGCCGGTGCCTTGTCGGTCTCGCGCAGCACCATCACCGGCGCCACCCGGGTCACCCGTGACGTGCTCGTCGGCGGGGTGCGGCACGTCCTCGACGTCGCCGCCGCCACGGGCGCTACCGCGGTCACCGACATCGCCGGTCAGGCGCTGACCCTCGGCATGCAGGCCGCCGGCGCGGCACTGCAGGGCCCGGTGTCCTTCGCGCTGCTGGCCAACGGCTTCACGGTGGGCGTCACCGGCGGGAGCCTCTCGCTCGCCGGCGGCCGCGTGACTGCAACCGATCTCTCCATGTCGGCGGCTGCCACCACGAGCGGGCTCTCACTGTCCGGCTCCGCAACCGCCGTCACCGTCGCGCTGCCGGGCGTCGCCCTGACCGGCCCGGTCACCGTTGCGTTCGACACCGCTGGGCCGACCGCGACGTTGCAGGTCGGCACCGTCGCGACGGCGGCGTCGCTCACGGTGCTCGGCCAGACGCTGCACGGCCGGCTCTCGCTGCACGTCGCGAGCGGCGACGTCGCGGTCAGCGTCGACGCGCTCTCGCTCGACCTCACCGGCGTCGTCGCGACCGCCGCCGACGGCAGCGCACTGAGCATCGGGTCAGGCGGCATCACCGGCAGCTTTGCGGCGACCGCCACGGGTGCGCTGCTCGGCGGCACTGGCCTCGCCGGAACCCTGCACCTCGACACCGCCGCCGGGCTGCTCGAAGTGTCGGTGACCGTGACCAACCTCGCGATCGGCACCGGCAGCGTCACGGGCTCGGTCGCGTTCCGGCGCTCGCAGGTCGCGGGACAGCTCCCGGTCACGGTGCTCGCCGTCTCCGGGCTCACCGTCTCGCTCGGCGGGACCTCGATCCTCACCGGCGGCACCGGGGCCTTCGTGCTCGGCGCCACCTCCGGCGTCGCCGGCTACGTCTCGGGTACGGCGACCGCCGACTCGGGCACCGGCTTCACCGCCGGAGGCACCGCACTCCTGCGGGTCAACACCACCGGTCAGGCGGTGCACCAGAGCATCGTCGTCGGCGGGCAGCAGGTGGCCGTCGACTTCGCCGATGGCACATCGACCTTCGCGCTCTCGCTCACCGGTGCCTCGCTCACGATCGGCAACCTGGTCACCGTCAAGGGCGATGTCGCCTTCGCCGGAGACGGGACGTTCGCCGGCCGGAATCTGACGGTCTTCGTCGGCGACGGGCCGGCCTTCCTGCCCGACGGCTCGGTGAACCCGGTCGCCCGCGGTCTGCTGGTCACCAACGCGACGGTCGGTGTGGTCCGCACCGGCAGTGGCCCGGACTTCGGCTACGCCGTCGAGATCCACGGATCGGTCGCGCTGCTCGGCGTACCCGCCGTCGTGCTCTCCGGAACGCTGACCGCCCGGGTGAACACGACCGGCGCGACGGTCACTAAGAGCATCCCGGTCGCGGGCGGTCCGGACGTCACCGTCACGTTCGGGGCGGGCGAGGGCGATACCCCCGGCTCGACGTTCACCGACGTGCACGGCGACGACCTCACCCTCACCGTCGCCGGCCGCGACCTCGTAGGCGCGCTGGCCTTCACCAAGGGCGCGGGCTCGTTCACGGTGACCGCTACCCATCTGCACACTGCCTTCACCGCGCCCGGCTCGGCCACGCCGTTCCTGTCACTGACCGAGGGCACCGCGACGCTGACCGCGTCGGCGACCGGGGTGACCGGCTCGTTCACCGCGGGTGTCGCCCTCGCGCTGCCCGGCGTGGGTCTGTCGGCCTCCTCGCTCACCGTTGCGGTCGACTCGGCCGCCGCGTCGCCGATCACGGCGAGCGCCACCGGGATCACGGTCACCGTCGCGGGGCAGGACGTCACGAACCTCGGTGTGACCTTCGCGCGCACCGTGACCGGCGGCGTCCCGGTCACGACGCTGACCCTGACCGGGGGCGCGATCTCCCTGGCGTCCGGCGGCTCGACGTACCTCTCGGTCACCGGTGTCACCGGCAGCCTGACCGTCGGTGCGGCCGGCACCAGCGGGCACCTCGGCGCGACCATCGCCTCGGC
>DASYEF010000004.1:0-7585 GCA_036499185.1 Actinomycetes bacterium
CCGAAGAGGACCAGTGCCACGAGGTAGCCGGCGTTCGCCCAGGGGACGAACGACGCCGCCAGCACGAGGGGCTCGGACTCCGAGTCGAGCACCCGGGCGATGGTGAGAACGACGGAGCCGGCCAGCACGGCTACGGCGATGATCCGGACCCCCGACGGCGACCCGCCCGTGCGCACCGTCTACCTCGACCACGCGGCGACCACGCCGATGGTGCCGGAGGCCGTCGAAGCGATGGCGGCATTGCTCGGCAGCGTCGGCAACCCCTCGTCGCTGCACGCCTCGGGGCGCGCCGCCCGACGCCACGTCGAGGAGTCCCGCGAGACGATCGCGGCCGCGCTGGGCGCCCGGCCGAGCGAGGTGCTCTTCACCGGTGGCGGCACGGAGTCGGACAACCTGGCGGTCAAGGGCCTCTACTGGCACCGCCGCAGCGAGGACCCGGCCCGCCGGCGGATCCTCGCCAGCGCGGTCGAGCACCACGCGGTGATGGATGCCGTGCTCTGGCTGGCCGAGCACGAGGGGGCGGCCGTCGAGTGGCTGCCGGTCGACACCACCGGCCGGGTGCACCCCGACGCGCTCGAGGCCGCCCTGGCCGCTGACCCCGCGGCAACGTCGCTGGTGACGGTGATGTGGGCCAACAACGAGGTCGGCACCGTGCAGCCGGTCGCCGACCTGGCGGCGGTCGCGGCGGCGTACGGCGTGCCGTTCCACTCCGACGCGGTGCAGGCCGTGGGCCAGCTGCCCGTCGACTTCGCCGCGAGCGGCCTGGGCGCGATGACGGTGACCGGTCACAAGATCGGCGGCCCGCTGGGCGTGGGCGTGCTGGTCCTGGACCGCGCGCAGGACCTGGTGCCGGTGCTGCACGGCGGCGGCCAGGAGCGCGACGTGCGGTCCGGCACGCTGGACACCCCGGCGATCGTCGGCATGGCGACGGCCGCCGAGCTCGCCGTGAAGCGCCGGGTGGAGCACGCGGAGTCGTTGGCCACCCTGCGCGACGACCTGGTGCACCGCGTCCTCGAGGTGGTGCCCGACGCCGTGATCGGCGGCGACCCGGACCTGTCGCCGGCGCACCGGCTGCCCGGCAACGCGCACTTCTCGTTCCCCGGCTGCGAGGGCGACGCCCTCCTGCTGTTGCTCGACGCGCAGGGCATCGAGTGCTCGACGGGCTCGGCCTGCTCCGCCGGCGTACCCCAGCCCAGCCACGTCCTGATCGCGATGGGCGTGCCCGAGGGTCTGGCCCGCGGGTCGCTGCGCTTCTCCTTCGGCCACACGTCGACCGCGGCCGACGTCGACGCCGTGGTCGCGGCCATCGGGCCGGTCGTCGAGCGCGCCCGGCGAGCCGGGCAGACGTCGGGCCCCCGCGCATGAGGGTCCTCGCCGCGATGTCCGGCGGCGTGGACTCCGCGGTCGCCGCGGCTCGCGCCGTCGACGCGGGCCACGACGTGACCGGCGTGCACCTGGCCCTGTCGCGCAACCCGCAGTCCTACCGCAGCGGCGCCCGCGGCTGCTGCACCCTCGAGGACGCCCGCGACGCCCGGCGGGCCGCCGACGTCATCGGGATCCCGTTCTACGTGTGGGACCTCAGCGAGCGCTTCCACGAGGACGTGGTCGAGGACTTCGTCGCGGAGTACGCCGCCGGGCGCACCCCGAACCCGTGCCTGCGCTGCAACGAGAAGATCAAGTTCGCCGCGGTGCTGGACAAGGCGCTGGCTCTCGGCTTCGACGCCGTCTGCACCGGTCACTACGCCCGCGTTGTCGACGGTCGCCTGCTGCGCGCCGCCGACCCGGCCAAGGACCAGTCCTACGTTCTCGGCGTGCTCACCGCCGAGCAGGTTGCGCACGCCATGTTTCCCCTCGGCGAGACCCCCAAGACCGAGGTACGCCGAGAGGCCGGCCGCCGCGGACTCGCGGTCGCCGCCAAGCCGGACAGCCACGACATCTGTTTCATCGCCGACGGCGACACGGCGGGCTTCCTCGCGGCCCGGATCCCCGCCGCGCCGGGCCCGGTCGTCGACACCGACGGCGTGCAGGTCGGCGAGCACGCCGGGGCGTTCGCGTTCACGGTCGGCCAGCGGCGCGGCCTGCGGATCGGGCACCCGGCCGCCGACGGTCGTCCGCGCTACGTGCTCGACGTCTCGCCGGTCACGAACACCGTGACGGTGGGCACCGCGGAGCAGCTCGATGTCACCCGCCTGGTCGGACGACGCCCGGTCTGGAGCGGGCCCCCACCCGCGGTACCGACGGACTGCCGTGCACAGGTGAGGGCCCACGGCGAAGCGGTCCCGGCCACCGCGTGGTGCGACGGTGACCGGCTGGTCGTCGAGCTCGGTGTCGCGCTGCGCGGCGTCAGTCCCGGGCAGGCCGTGGTCCTGTACGACGGCGTGTCGGACGACCGGGTCATCGGCTCGGCCACGCTGGAGTCGGCCACCGCCTGAGGGTGCGCCGGCCGGTGCGGACCGACCGCGGGCGCCGGTGCGCGTCGCCGTACCGTGTGCTGCGTGACCGAGGCGCTGGCAGGTGCGGTCCTGCGCGGTGGTCTCGCCACCGGGGTGGGGTCCATGCCGGGCACCGACCCGCGCGAGGCGGCGGCGGTCGTCGCGGGCGAGCTGCCGGACCTGCCGCACCTCGTCGAGCTGCCGACCCGTGGACCGGGAGCCGACCTGCTCGGGCGCGCGGCTGCTCTGCTGCTGGACCTGCACGTCGACCTGCAGCCCTCGGGTTGGCGCCTGGTCGACCGCCCGGGGCTCGACGAGCGCCGGGCCGCGGGATACCTGAGCCAGGACCTCGACGAGCTGGAGGCGCACGCCCAGGACGTGACCGGACCGGTCAAGCTCCAGATCGCCGGCCCGTGGACGCTGGCGGCCGGCCTCGAGCTGCCTCGCGGTCAGCCGGTGCTCGGCGACCGCGGGGCGATCCGGGACCTGGTGGCCTCGCTGGCCGAGGGGGCCGCCGCGCACGTCGCGGACCTGCGCCGCCGGCTGCCCGGCGCGACGCCGGTGCTCCAGCTCGACGAGCCGTCGCTGCCCGCAGTGCTCGCCGGTCGGGTGCGGCGGGCCAACGGCGTGGGGACGATCAACGCCGTACCGGAGCCGGACGCCGAGGAGGCGCTGCGAGCCGTCGTCGAGGCGGCCGGGGCTTTCGTGGTGATCCACTGCTGCGCCGCGACCCCGCCGCTGGACCTGGCCCGGCGGGTCGGCGCCGTCGGCGTCTCGGCCGACCTGACCGTGCTCGCCGAGGGCGTCGCGGACGAGCTGGGCGAGGTGGTGGAGGCCGGTCTCGTGCTGCTCGCCGGGCTGGTGCCGTCGAGCGGGCCGGTGTCCGGGGTCGCCGATACGGTCGAGCCGGTACGGCGGCTGTGGCGCCGGCTGGGCCTCGACGAGGAGCTGCTGGCCACCCGGGTCGTCGTCACGCCGACCTGTGGCCTGGCCGGCGCGTCGCCCGACCAGGCGCGCGCGGCACTGGCCCTGGCCCGCGAGGCGGCCCGGGCCCTGAGCGAGCAGGAGGTGCGGTGAGTCCGACGCGGGCGGCAGGCAGCAGAGCCGACAACAAGGCAGGCAAGGCAGGCAAGGCGGTGGAGCCTCGGCACCGCCACGCGGAGCTCGTCGAGCGGATCGACCGGGCCCGCTTCGACTACTTCCTGCGCGACTCGCCGACCCTGGCCGACGCCGAGTACGACGTGATGATGCGCGAGCTGCAGACGATCGAGGAGGCGCACCCGGACCTGCGGACGCCGGACTCGCCGACCCAGACCGTGGGCGGCACCTTCTCCACGGAGTTCACCGCGGTGGACCACCTCGAGAAGATGATGAGCCTGGACAACGCCTTCTCCGCGGAGGAGCTCTCGGCGTGGGCCGAGCGGGTCGAGCGCGACGCGGGCCGGGCTGACGTCCACTACCTGTGCGAGATCAAGGTCGACGGCGTGGCCATCAACCTCCTCTACGAGGGCGGCCGGCTGACCCGGGCGCTCACCCGCGGCAACGGCAGCACCGGCGAGGACGTCACCCTCAACATCCGCACCCTGCAGACCGTGCCGACCCGGCTGTCGGGTGACGACGTCCCGGCCCTGCTCGAGGTCCGGGGCGAGGTGTTCTTCCCGGTCGAGGGCTTCGAGGCCCTCAACGCCCGGTTGGTCGAGGCCGGCAAGTCGCCGTTCGCCAACCCGCGCAACGCCGCGGCGGGCTCGCTGCGGCAGAAAGACCCGCGGGTGACCGCGAGCCGGCCACTGAGCATGGTGGTGCACGGCATCGGTGCGCGCGAGGGGTTCAGCCCGACGCTGCAGTCCGGCTCCTACGAGACGATGCGCGCGTGGGGGCTGCCGGTCAGCGACCGGTTCCGGGTGGTCGACGACCTGGCAGGGGTGCAGTCCTACATCGACTACTACGGCGAGCACCGCCACGACGTCGAGCACGAGATCGACGGTGTCGTCGTGAAGGTCGACGAGGTCAGCGTCCAGCGTCGCCTCGGCTCGACATCGCGGGCCCCGCGCTGGGCGATCGCGTTCAAGTACCCACCCGAGGAGGTCACCACCAGGCTGCTCGACATCCGGGTCAACGTCGGGCGCACCGGGCGGGTGACGCCGTTCGGCGTGATGGAGCCGGTGTTCGTCAGCGGGTCCACGGTGGAGATGGCCACGCTGCACAACGCGTCGGAGGTCGAGCGCAAGGGGGTGCTCATCGGCGACACCGTCGTGCTGCGCAAGGCGGGCGACGTCATCCCCGAGATCGTCGGCCCGGTGGTCGACCTGCGCGACGGCTCCGAGACGCCGTTCGTGATGCCGACGCGCTGCCCCGACTGCAACACGGTGCTCAAGCCCGAGAAGAAGGGCGACGCCGACATCCGCTGCCCGAACGCCCGGTCCTGTCCGGCGCAATTGCGCGAGCGGATCTTCCACCTGGCCGGCCGCGGTGCGTTCGACATCGACGTGCTCGGCTACGAGGCGGCAGTGGCCCTGCTGGACGCAGGCGTCCTGCAGGACGAGGGCGACGTCTTCGACCTCGACGAGGACAAGCTGTTGCGGGCCGACCTGTTCCGGCGCAAGGACGGCGGCCTCACGGCCAACGCCGCCAAGCTGCTCACGGCCCTGGCCGAGGCACGCTCCCGACCGCTGTGGCGGGTGCTCGTCGCGCTGTCGGTCCGGCACGTAGGCCCGACCGCGGCCCAGGCGCTTGCGCGCGAGCTGCGGTCGGTGGACGCGATCTTCGCGGCGGACGCCGACCGCCTGGCCGCGGTCGACGGGGTCGGCCCGGTCATCGCCGAGGCCCTGCGCGAGTGGTGGGACGTCGACTGGCACCGCGCGATCGTCGAGAAGTGGCGGGCCTCCGGTGTTCGCCTGGAGGAGGAGGGCGAGGCCGAGGGTCCCCGTCCTCTGGAGGGCCTCAGCATCGTGGTGACCGGCTCGCTGGAGGGCTTCTCCCGCGACGGGGCCACCCTGGCCATCCAGGAGCAGGGCGCCAAGGCGGCCGGATCGGTGTCGAAGAAGACCGACTTCGTGGTGGTCGGCGACAGCCCCGGATCGAAGTACGACAAAGCGGTGCAACTCGACGTACCCGTCCTCGAGGTGGGCTTCCGCGCCCTGCTGGAGGAGGGCCCGGCCGCCGCCCGCGCGTTGGCCCGGCCCGCGGAGGTGGCGCCGGACGCCTGAGGCTCCCAGGGCCGGCCGATCGCGCCCAGCCGAGGGGCTTCAGGACGGCGTCTCGCACGCCGAGACAATGCGAAGGCGGCACGGGGGAGCCGCGTCGGTGCGCCGCGGCGTCTTGGAGGGTTGATGGCTGAGCCGGTGCCCGGCGCCCGAGGGACGATCCTGCCTGGCGACCCCGACCTGTCCGCGGCCCGACGGGGTGAAGGGGCCGCCACCGGTTGGCGCTTCTGGGCCTGGATCACCTTCAACGGGGGCCTGGCCGTGGTCGGCCTCGCCGTCGCAATCCTGCACCTGACCCGCGCCGAGGTGCTGGCGCTGGGAGCACCGTTCGCGCTGATCGCCGGGCTGGTCCTGCTCGCCGAGCTCCGACCAGTCGTCACCGCCGGTGCCTACGACCCGCAGGGCGTCACCATCTCGACTGCGTTCGTCTTCGCGATCCTCTTCTACTGGGGTCCGTGGCCGGCCGTGCTCGTCCACGGGACCGGGGTCCTGCTGGGCGAGATCGCCAAACGCAAGCCGGTCTGGAAGGTGGTCTTCAACACCGGCCAGTACATAGGCGCCCTGTACGTCGCCGCCGGCGTGCTAGCGATCGCCGGGCTGACGCCGACCCCGCTCCACCACGCCACCGAGGTCAGCATCCACCAGCTCCCGGTGATGGCTCTGAGCTGGGTCGTCTACTTCGTCATCAATCTCGCCATGGTCGGCACGGCGATCTCCCTGCGGCAAGGCACCCGGTGGTGGGACGAGTTCGTCGACGACATCGGCTACTACGCCGTGACGACCTTCGCGGTCCTTGCGCTGTCGCCGCTCGTCGTGATCGTGACCCGTGCCTCCTGGCAGCTCATCCCCCTGCTCCTCCTGCCACTGTTCCTCGTCTACAAGACGGCCACGATCTCGCGGGAGAAGGAGGAGGCGGCCCTGCACGACGCCCTCACTGGTCTCGCCAACCGCAAGCGGCTCATCGAGCAGATGACCATCGCCGGCGACGAGGCCGACCGCACCGGGCGGGCCATCGCGCTGTGCTTGTTCGACCTGGACCGCTTCAAGGAGATCAACGACACCCTCGGTCATCACACCGGTGACCGCCTGCTGGAGATCGCCGCGAGCCGGCTCGCTCGGGCGGTCCGCCCCGAGGACACTGTCGCGCGGCTCGGCGGCGACGAGTTCGCGGTCCTGCTCACGGACGTGGCCGATGCCGCCGCCGCAGTCGACGCGGCCGAGCGGATCCGCGACGTCCTCACCGAGCCGTTCCACCTGGACGGGATGACCTTGCAGGTGGAGAACAGCGTGGGCGTCGCCCTGCACCCGCTGCACACCGACGACGTACCGCGGCTGCTGCAGCTCGCGGACGTCGCGATGTACCAGGCCAAGGAGGACCGCACCGGCGTCGAGCTCTATCGCCCGGAACGCGACATCCACACTCCCGACCGCCTCGACCTGCTCGGCTCGCTGCGCCGGGCGATCGAGAACGGCGAGCTCGTCATGCACTTCCAGCCGACCGTGTCGTTCCCGAGCGGCCGCCCGGTCGGCGTGGAGGCACTGGTCCGCTGGCAGCATCCCGAGCGCGGTCTCGTCTTCCCCGACTCGTTCCTCGACCTCGTCGAGCAGTCGGGGATGATGCGCCACCTCACCCACCTCGCGCTCGCCAAGTCCCTCGCCCAGGCGGCCGGTTGGTGGCGCTCCGGCCTGGAGCTCACGGTCGCGGTCAACGTGTCCGTCCGCGACCTGACCGACACGTCGTTCGCCGAGGTCGTCGCGGACCTGTTGCGGGTGCACGACCTCCCGGCCAGGGCCCTGAAGCTCGAGATCACCGAGCACGTCCTGATGGCCGACCCGGGTCGGATGGCTGCGGCCCTGACGTCGATGGACCGGCTCGGTGTGGACCTGAGCCTGGACGACTTCGGCACCGGCTATTCCTCGCTCGTGCACCTCAAGCGGCTCCCGGTCTCC
>DASYEF010000005.1:0-4748 GCA_036499185.1 Actinomycetes bacterium
GGTCCGGTCCGGTCGCCGAGCAGCGACTGCACCGGCGACTGCGTGGTGTCGGTGCCGCTGAAGACGTCGATCCGCACGTGGTCGGCCAGGCCCTCGCGGTTGAGGCCCGTCCCCCCGAGGACCGGGGTCGCGTCGGCCACCGACGCACCGTCGGCCGGGCTGGCGATCACGGGCGTGGCGAGGGTCGGAGACAGCGAGCGGGTGCGGTAGTGCTCGCTGATCTGGGTGTCCGACAGGATCCCGGGATACACCGCGACTTCGTCGAGCTGACCGTCGAACGGCGCGCCCGCCGCGCCGCGGCCGATCTTGAGGAGCGGATCGGCGCCGCCGAGCGTCTCGGCGACCGACATGCTCCAGTCGCGCGTGACCTCGGCCGCCGTGAGCGGCCGTGGGTAGACGCGGATCTCGTCGACCGCGCCGGCGGTGAACGCCGAGATGCCGCTGTGGCCCGTGTCCTGGCCGATGCCGACGATCCCGCCCGGCAGGCTCGGCGCCGTGGCGACCGTCGTGGTGCCCGACAGCACGCCGTTGACGTACAGCTTGAGGTAGGTCTTGTCCCAGACGGCGGTCAGGTGCGTCCAGACGCCGTTGGCGGCCGCGGGCGCCCGCAGGCAGGTGCCGTTGGCGCAGACGCCTGGACCCAGGCCGGCGCCCGTGGAGCCGTAGAGGCCGAAGCCCGTCCCGCCGATGGCGGGGTAGGCGCTGGTCCCGGAGGTCTTGATCCAGCCCTGCAGCGTCATGCCGGTCGGGCTGTTGGCCAGCCCGGGATCGGTCAGCGAGCCGTGGTTGGTGCCGCTGAACTGGATCGCGCTGCCGAACCGGCCGGTGGTCCAGCCCGGCGCCATCGAGTTGGAGAGGGTCACGTCGCGGCCGTTGCCCGACGAGTCGGTCAGGACCGTGCCGAGGCCCGCGTCGAGCCCGAGCGACGCCGAGGGGTCGTCGCGCGTCGCCGAGTTGACGGGAACCGTCTGGTCGGTGGCGATCTCGGTCTGCGCGAGGGCGCGCGGGTAGATCTTGACCTCGTCGATGGACCCGTGGAAGTCGTAGCCCAGCAGCGAGCCGATCTCCAGCGCGCCGCCGGTGTCGGTCGGCACCGCCACGTGGGGGGTCGTCGCCATGAGCGTGCCGTTGGCGTACACCTTGAGCTCCGAGGCGCTCCACGTCATCGCGATGTGCGACCAGGCGTTCAGCGGCAGCGGCGGGGCGAACGGCTGTGCCACGTCGGTGGCGACCAAGCCGACGACCGAGTTGAACCCGTAGGCGTTCTGGGTGGCGAGCAGGTAGCTCCAGCCGGCGTTGGCGTTCGCCGACTTGGCGACGATCGTCGACAGCTGGCTCGTGGTCGTCGGCTTGATCCACGCCTCGACGGTCAGGCCCGACGACGTGAGGCGCATGGCCGGGCTGTCGGGGACGGTGACGACGCTCGGGGCGCCGTTGAAGGTCAGCGCCCCGCCGAAGCGACCGCTGCGGGTCCAGGGCGCCGACGTCACGGTCCCGCTGCCGCCGGCCGTGCCCGCGTTCGCGGTGACCGTTCCGGAGCCCTCGTCGAAGCCGAAGGCATACGCCGGGCCCGTCGTCGGGAGCGGGGTGCCGGCGGTCGACTGGCCGGTGCCGTCGACGCTGACCCGCGTGGTGCCCGTCTTGGAGAACGACACGGCCACGTGGTGCCAGCGGCCGTCGTCGATCGGCGTGCTGTTGTAGCCGTCGAGCAGGCGCGTCCCGCGCTTCATGGTGGCGTGCACCTGTCCGAGGTGACCTGCCGTGTCGTCGACGACGGCCGACCACGACACGTTGTCGGTCGCGCCGCCCTGTGACATCAGTACGCCGCCGCGCTCGCTGGTCTTGACCCAGGTCTCGACTGTGAAGTCGCCGCGCCGCCACGGCTGGTCGGCAGCCACCAGGTCGTCGTTGACGCCGTCGAAGGACACGGCGGTGTCGGGATCGCCGGCCAGGGCGCCGGGCTCCCTGAGCCCGGGCGCACCCTGGTAGGTCGCGGGATGCGCCCCGGTCTCGTCGGCCGCGGTGACGCCGCCGAGCTCGCCGAGGCGCCAGTAGGCCTCCGGGCCGTCGGCTACGACGCCGTCGCGGTAGGCGGTGTCGGGGTGCCCGACACCGGTGAGCTGGAAGTGCGTGCTCGCCTCTCCGACGTTGCCCGAGGCGTCGTTCTGGCGGACGCGTGCGACGTAAGAGCCGGGAACGAGGGCGCGGACCGGATCGACGGCCCAATCCGTGCCGGTCCGCTTGGCCTCCAGCACCTGGGTCGTCGTGACCTTGGTGGACGAGGTCGCCGCGGTGGCCGCGACGCTGCCGTGGAGGTCGCTCAGCTGGAGGACCGCCCCTGCGGTGTCGTCGACGGTCGCGGCCAGGTCGCCGTCGATGCCTTCGACGTTGCGGCTCCAGTGGCCGCCGGATGTCGCGGTCCACGTCGGCGAGTCGGTCTCGTCGGAGTAGTGCGAGGTCTCGGTCTTGCCGGCGCCGTCCGACGACGTCGTGCGCAGCATGATGCGGCGCTCCGGGTCCAGGTCATAGGTGTTGGTCGTCCCGGCCTGGGTCTGGCTGCGCACGGCGTCGTCCCCGAAGTACGAGGAGGTCAGCTTGGCGCCGCCCGCGCTGGCCGCCGGCGCCTGGGTCACGCGACCGAACGGGTCGTAGACGAAGCCGCTGTCGATGATGCGGTCCGCGCTGTCGTAGGTGTGCGTCGTCGTCTGGCCGGCGGATGTCGGGGCACAGGCGCCGGCGGTGCCCGGCGCGTGGGTGGTCAGCTGGAGGCGATTGCTGTCGAGGTCGTAGGCGTACTGGCGGACCGTGCAGCCCTTGCCGGCCGGCGTGTCGCGGACCTCCGTGAGGCGTCCTGCGGCGTCGTAGCTGTCGGTCTGCTGCGACATCGTGCTGTCGAGGGTGCGCTGCTGGCCGAGCACCGATCGGGTCACCCCGAAGTGCAGCCACGTGCAGTCGGTCGAGCAGCCGGAGGTCTTGACGTAGCGCAGGTCGACCGGCTGGCCGGCTTCGTCGATGGTGTAGGTCGCCCGCAGCCCGTTGGGCAAGTCCTTGGTGATGACGTCGCCGTCGGCGTCGTAGGTCGCCGTGAACGTCCCGGCCTGGGAGTCCACGATCCGCGTCAGGCGTGCGGTGACCGGGTCGTACGAGCGCGTCTGGGTACCCTTGCCGTCGTCGGTCACCACCGGGCGCCCGAGCAGGTCGAAGGTCGTCGTGGTCGCCTGCCCGGTGCCGTCGACGTAGCGGGTCGGCTGGCCGATGTCGTCGTAGTCGGTCTCCACGGTGCGCGTCGTGCCGTCGACGACGGCGCTGCTCGTCGCGACCTGCCCGGTGCTCGCGTCGTAGGTCGTCGTCGTGGTCGGCACGTCGGTGCCCACTGCGGAGGCCGTGGCGCGCTGCGTCTCGCGGCCGGCGTCGTCGTAGGTGGTGGTGTTGGTCCTGGTCGCCCCGGTGCCGAGCGTGCTCCGGACCGTCACCTCACCGAGCTTGTTGTAGGTGTAGGTCGTCCAGGGCAGTGACGTCTGCCCGGGCACGGAAGCGGCCTGTGCGACGGGGAACGACTCGCACAGCAGGTACTGCCACTCGGGATGTCCGCCGCAGGCCGCGTAGGTCGGGTTGGCAGCGGCCGTGTAGGTGATGTACTTGGTGGCGCTGGCGGAGTCCGAGCTCGGCGACCGGGGGAGGTGGCGCGACATCATCAGCCCGGACGTGTCGTCGTACTGCCACGTGTTGGTCAGGTGCAGGCCGCCGGTCGCGCTGTCCTGGATCGCGCGGGTGGGCTGGCGGACGGTCCAGTCGTACTCGACGGTCGTCGTGTGCGCGTCGGCGTCGGCCCGCCCGGCGATCTGGGCACCGACGATCGTCGTCGTGGGGAGGTGGTACTCGATCGTGCTGCCCGCGGGCTTGGTCTCGTCGTAGCGGTACTGCGTGTGGCGACGTGCGTCGACGACTTCCCCGCTGTCGAGCCGCACACTGTGCAACGGCTCGATCGCGTTCGTGAGGTCCAGCCCGTCGCTGCTGTAGGTCTGCTGCGTGTCGAGCTCGTGCGAGCGCCCCGCGGGGGAAGGCGCGGCGAGCGCGACCTCGCGGTTGCGCGCCGAGAGCGACCGCACGACGTTGCCGTAGCGGTCCCGTTCGGAGGTGCTCAGCTCGCCGCCCGGGAGGAGGTCGTTGACCTCGTAGCCGTCGCGGTTGAGGTAATGCACCTCGGCCCGGGCGTAGTCGCTGGTCGGTAGCGACGGCACCTGGTCGGGCGAGAAGATCGCCGTCGCGTCGGTCGGGATGTCGGTCTGACCCCAGGTCGCGACGGTGGACGGCGTCATGTCCGTCGGGGCGCTCGCGCCGCTCAGCGCGACGTCGTAGGCGATGGTCCACGAGGCCGGTCCGGCGGGCGATGTGCGGCTGACCTGCGTCAGCCGGCCGAGCTCGGCGTCGGTGCCCAGCGGGGCGTAGGACATCGTCCACGCCTGCTCGCCGGGCGGGGTCAGGCCGATGAGCAGGCCGTTGGTGTCGTACGCATACTGCGTCTTCAGCGCCGGAGATACACGCGGGTCCCATTGCGCGCGCAGCCGGCCCGTGGCGTCGTAGGTGTAGTCCGAGACGGCCTGCACGGTGATGGTGCCCGTGGCCGGGTCGTACGCCTTGAGGTCGATGTGCGACAGCCGGCCGCTGACGTCGCCCCAGCCGGCGGGCAGGCCGCTCGACGCGGTCGTGGCGGTCGCGTAGATGAACTCCAGGCTCCGGCAGCCGGC
>DASYEF010000006.1:0-6342 GCA_036499185.1 Actinomycetes bacterium
TCGTAGCCGTGGCAGTACGGGCAGTGCAGCACGTCGCGACCCCACCGCTCGCGCAGCCCCGGGATGTCGGGCAGCTCGTCGCGCAAGCCGGTCGCCACCAGCACCCGGCGCGCGGAGACCCGCTGCCCGTCCGAGAGCAGGAGCCGGAAACCGGCCGCACCGGGGGAGTCCAGCTCGATGACGGTGCCATCGACGACGCGGCCGCCGTAGCCGCTGACCTCGTCGCGCCCCAGGGTCAGGAGCTCGCCGGGCGGCAGGCCGTCGCGTGACAGGTACCCCTGCAGGTGCGCGGCCGGGGCGTTGCGTGGCGTCCCGGCGTCGACCACGAGGACCGTGCGTCGGGCCCGGGACAGCACGAGTGCCGCAGACAGGCCGGCGGCACCACCGCCGATCACCACAACGTCGTAGTCGCTCATGTGCCCCACCCTGGCCGGGCATCCCGGTCTCGACAACAAACGTTGCTGTTCTGGGGACGGACCGGTGGAATGGGTCCATGGACGACTCGACGGCAGGGATCGCGGCCGCGCTGGAGCAGGTCGGCCCCCGACTGAAGCGCTTACGAACCCGGCGGGGCGCGACCCTGACCGGCGTCGCCGCCGCGACCGGGATCTCGAAGAGCACGCTGTCGCGCCTCGAGACCGGGCAGCGCCGCCCGAGCCTGGAGCTGTTGCTGCCGCTGGCGCAGGTCTACAAGGTGCCGTTGGACGACCTGGTCGGCGCTCCCGAGGTCGGCGACCCACGCATCCGCCTCAAGCCCACGCGGGTGAAGGGTCGGACGGTCATCCCGCTGACCCGTCAGCCCGACGGCATGCAGGCCTGGAAGATCGTCATCCCGACGTCGAAGGTCCGGCCGGAACTACGCGCCCATGAGGGCTACGAGTGGCTCTACGTCCTGTCCGGTCGGATGCGGCTGGTGCTCGGCGACCACGACCTGGTCCTCGGCCCCGGTGAGGTCGCCGAGTTCGACACCCAGGTGCCGCACTGGTTCGGCAGCACCGGTGACCAACCCGCGGAGGTCCTCAGCCTGTTCGGACGTCAGGGCGAGCGGATGCACGTCCGCGCGAAGTCCGGCGGGGATACCGCCGGCTAGCAGGTCAGACCGGGCAGCCGGCCGGCCGGTGCGGCGGCGCGACGGCCAACGCCGCGAGCACGAGCTGCTGCACGGCGGGATCGGTGGGCAGCCGGCCGTGGGCCACCTGCCGGCCGGGGCAGACCTGCTGGACGACGACGTCGAGAGCGCCGGTGAGCCGGGCGCTGTCCGCGGGGGTGACCAGCTCGTCGCCGGTCGTCCAGATGCTCTCCCATCGCGGCCCCGAGGGCGTCTCGTCACCGGTGTTGAGCCGGTCGAGCAGCGGGCTGCCGGGGGCGAGCTGCCGGCAGGCGGTCGGGCAGGCCGAGCCGACCACCGCGACGGCGAGCGCCGCGACGTCGGTGCCGTGGTGCGGCGACCCGAGGGTCACCACCCGGCGGGTCACCGCGGCTCCGCCGTCGTCACGGATCCACAGGCGCACGACCACACCCCCCGCCGAGTAGCCGACGACGTCGACCGAGGGTGCACCCGCGGCCAGCGCGTTGCGGGCGGCGACGCCGACCGCGCGGGCCTGGACGCGCAAGTCGCCGGTGCCGCCGCCGGGCAGCTGCACCACGATCGCGGTCCGGCCGGCGGCGCGCAGGGTCTCGGCCAGCCGGTCGAGGGAGGCCGTGCCGCCGCCGTACCCCGGCACGAGCAGCACCGGGCCGGGCTTGTCCTGCGGTACGCCGACGCCGTGGGCCGTTGGGGTGTCGGTGCCGCCGCGGGTCAGCAGGACGGCGACCGCGGTGCCGACGAGCGCCAGCACGAGGACCGCGGCCGCGATCACGACCAGCCGGCGACGTGGGCTCACCGGTGGATCAGGCCAGCAGCGAGCGGAGCTCGATGGTGGCGTCGCGCCCGGGGCCGACGCCGATCGCCGACATCGGGGCGCCGGACATCTCCTCGAGCGCCTGCACGTAGGCCTGCGCTGTCTTGGGCAGGTCGGCCAGCTTGCGCGCGCCGGTGATGTCCTCGTCCCAGCCGTCGAGGAACTCATAGACCGGTTTCGCGTGGTGGAACTCGGTCTGCGTCATCGGCATCTCGTCCTGCCGGGCGCCGTCGACCTCGTAGGCGACGCAGACCGGGATCCGTTCCCAGCCGGTGAGGACGTCGAGCTTGGTGAGCACGAAGTCGGTGACCCCGTTGACCCGCGCCGCGTAGCGGGCGACGACGGCGTCGTACCAGCCGCACCGACGCGGACGGCCGGTCGTCGTACCGAACTCGGCGCCGTCGTCACGCAGCCGGTCGCCGTCGGCGTCGAGCAGCTCGGTCGGGAACGGGCCCGCCCCCACGCGGGTCGTGTAGGCCTTGACGACCGCGACGACCTTGTCGATGCGGGTCGGAGGGATGCCCGAGCCGGTGCACGCGCCGCCGGCCGTCGGGTTGGACGACGTGACGAACGGATAGGTGCCGTGGTCGACGTCGAGCAGCGTCGCCTGGCCGCCCTCGAGCAGCACGGTCTTCCCCTGGTCCAGCGCGGTGCTCAGCAGCATCGGGGTGTCGACGACCATCGGGCGCAGCCGGTCGGCGTAGGACAGGAACTCCTCGACGACCTCGTCGACGGTGATCGCACGCCGGTTGTAGACCTTCACGAGCAGGTGGTTCTTCTGCTCGAGAGCGATCGCGACCTTGGCGCGCAGGATCTTCTCGTCGAAGAGGTCCTGCACGCGGATTCCGACGCGGGACATCTTGTCGGCGTACGTCGGGCCGATGCCGCGGCCGGTCGTGCCGATCTTCTGGTTGCCGAGGAAGCGTTCGGTCACGTTGTCGATGACCCGGTGGTGCGGGCCGATGACGTGCGCCGTGGCACTGACCACGAGCCGCGAGGTGTCGACGCCGCGGGCGTCGAGGCCGTCGATCTCGGAGAACAGGACCGCGAGATCGATGACGACGCCGTTGCCGATCACGGGCACGACCCCGGGCGTGAGGATGCCCGACGGCAGCAGGTGCAGGGCGTACTTCTCGCCGTCGATGACGATCGTGTGGCCGGCGTTGTTGCCGCCGTTGTACTTGACGACGAGGTCGACCGAGGAGCCGAGCAGGTCGGTCGCCTTGCCCTTCCCCTCGTCTCCCCACTGCGCGCCGAGGAGCACGATGGCCGGCATCGGGGTAAGCACCACCCAGGGTCCATCAGAGGAGGGCCCACAGGCTCTGCAGGCCTCGTGCGAGGAGATGCTACGTGACCCCGTTGGTGCTGGTCACCAACCCGGCGGCCGGCGGGACAGCGCGGGACGCGGTGTCGGCGGCCGCCGCGGTGCTGCGGGCGGAGGTGGACGTGACCGTCGTGGAGGCGGGGTCGCCGGCGGACCTGGATGCGCTGCTGGACCGGTACGCGCCCGGCTCGTGCCGTCTGGTCGTTGCCGGCGGAGACGGGTCGCTCCACCAGGTGGTCGCGGCACTGCACCGCCAGGGCCGGCTGGCGGTCGACCGCCCGCTGGGACTGATCCCGCTGGGCACCGGGAACGACCTGGCGCGCACGCTCGGCGTACCGCTCGACCCAGCGGAGGCGGCGGCGGCGTACCTCGCCGGCCGGCCGCGCGTTCTGGACCTGGTCGCCGACGACGCGGGCGGGATGGTGGTCAACGTCGTGCACCTCGGCGTCGGCGCCGAGGCGGCCCGGAGGGCGACGGCGCTCAAGGACCGGCTCGGGGCGGCGGCGTACGCCGTCGGCAGCGTGGCCGCCGGTGCGGGCGCGACCGGCTGGCACCTGCGGGTCACCGTCGACGACGAGGTGGTGCACGTCGACGGTGAGGCGCTCATGGTGGCGGTGGCGAACGGGCGCACGATCGGCGGCGGTGCCGAGATCGCTCCGCACGCGCATCCCGACGACGGGCTGCTCGACGTCGTGGTCGCGACCTCGACCGGGCTGCTGGCCCGCCTGGGTTTCGCGGTGGCGCTGCGCGAGGGCGGGCACGTCGGGCGCGAGGACGTCACGGTGGTTCGCGGCCGGACCGTGACGGTCACGGGAGACCCGTTCCCGGTCAACGCCGACGGCGAGCTCCAGGGTCCAGCGACGCAACGGACATGGACGCTGCAGCCCCGCGCCTGGTCGGTCGTCACCACCCCCGAATGACGGCGGGCTACATCCAGCGGCGGATCGGCTTGACCACGCGCTCCATCCCCCGCTGAGCCGGCGAGCGGTTGCGCCAGCGGGTGAGGTCGATCTCGACGCTGCGCGCGAAGTCGTCGTCGAGGTTCGCGTCGAGCGTCGCGGTGAGGTCGCGGTCCAGCGCGATCAGCACGACCTCCTCGTCGTGGTCCATCGATCGCCGGTTGAAGTTGGAGGACCCGACGACGCTGGCGAACCCGTCGACGGTCATCACCTTCTGGTGCATCATCGACGGCTGGAACGTCCACACCCGCGCGCCGCAGTCGACCAGGCGCTCGTAGGCACCCTCGCTCGTCAGCTGGGACACCCGTTTGTCGGCGTGCGGCCCGGGCAGCAGCAGGTCGACGGCGACTCCGCGCTGCGGCGCCCCGCACAGGGTGTCGAGGAAGTCGTCGTCCGGTGCGAAGTACGCCGTCGCGATGCGCAGCCGCTCGCGGGCCGAGCCCAGCATCACATGGAACGCCGACTGCATGTCGTCCCAGCCGAGGCTGGCCGAGCCGCGCACGACCTGCACGGTCGACGTGCCTTCCTGCGGCTGCACCGGGAACTCGTCGTCGGCGTCGTAGAGCTCGCGGCCCGTCTCGGCCCAGTCCTGGATGAAGGCCGACTGCAGGCCGTCGACGGCCGGGCCTTGCACGCGTAGGTGGGTGTCGCGCCATTCGTGCTCGTTGCGCGCGTCGCCGGTCCACTCCGCCGCGATGCCGACCCCGCCGGTGAAACCGATCCGGCCGTCCACCACGGCGACCTTGCGGTGCAGCCGGTGGTTGGACTTGAACGGCGACTTCAACAAGGGCTTGCGGAACCACTCGACCGCCACGCCGGCCTTGTCCATCTGCTCGACGAGATCCTGCTCGATGAGCCGGCCGCCGAGGGCGTCGATGAGCAGGCGGACCCGTACGCCGGCCTGCGCGCGCTCGCTCATCGCGGCCGCGAAGTCCCGGGCGATGTCGCCCTGCCAGTAGACGAAGGTCATCAGGTCGACGGTGGCCTGCGCGCCGCGGATCGCCTCGAGCATCGCGGGGAAGATCTGGTCGCCGTTGCGCAGCACGTCGACCTGGTTGCCCTCGGTGAAGGGCGTGCCGATGACGACCTCGAGGCGGCGGCGCAGCACCTGGTCGAGGTCGCTCACGCGGCCCGCCGTCCTGGTGGCTGTGCGCACTCGGCGTACCGGATCATGCGGTCACCTCTCGTGGATGCGGTGCTCAGATCAGGCCGCGGCGCGCGGCCTCCAGGCCGGCCTGGAACCTGGTGGCCACCCCGAGGTCGTCCATCAGCGCGGCAATGCGCCGGCGCACCGTGCGCAGGGAGACACCTAGCTGGCGGGCGATGGTCTCGTCCTTCATGCCCAGCTGGAGCAGCTCCAGCACCACCCGGACGTCACCGAGCTCGTCGCTGTCGCCGTTGTCCTCGCGGCCGGGCAGCGGCGTGGCCCGGGCCCAGTACTCGTCGAAGAGGGCGCGCACCAGGGCCACCAGCGCCGGCGCGCGGACCAGGACGGTGCCCGAGGGGTCGCCCGACCAGCGGGTGTTGACCAGCGCGACCTCGTCGCCGAAGACGGCCACCGACGGCAACACCCGCTGGGTCAGCCGCACGCTCTCCCCCGCGTCGGCCCAGTGCCGCACGTAGGCCAGTCGCTCCGGGTCGCCGAGCACCTCGGTGGGGTAGAGCCCGCGCATCGCCCGGCCGGCGCCGAGCTGGTGCTGGAGCAGCTCGACGTACGCCGGGGAGTCGACGTCGATGTTGACCACCGGGTGGCAGGCGAGCACCTCGCCGGTCGTGGCCCGCTGGATGTCCTCGACGGCCGCGAACGACTCGTCCATGCTGAGCAGCTCGAACGGCACGCTGGCCCAGGCCCGGGACTGCCCCACCATGTGGTCAGCGGCGAACCCGGCGAGGCTGGCCCGCACCGCGTCCAGCCGGGAGCGACGTTCCTCGAGGTCGGAGAGCTCGGAGTGGACGAGTGCCGCGAGCGTCGTCGCCGGCGAGGCCGGGGTGAGGCGCTGGCCGGCGGCCGAGCCGGAGCCGGTGAGCAGCCCCACCCGGGCCAGGGCACGGACCGCGGCCTCGACGTCGGCCGGCTCGAGCTCGAGGTGCTGGGCCAGCGCGTCGACGCTGAACTCCGGATTCCGCAGCATGGCCCGGTAGGTCGTCTCGGCGACGT
>DASYEF010000007.1:0-15129 GCA_036499185.1 Actinomycetes bacterium
GCCCGAGCGGAGGAATGACAGCACGTTGCCGACGTCGTCGTTGGCGTCGATCCAGGAGAACCCTTCGGGTTCCGCGTCGCGCGTCCACAGCGCCGGGTGCTCGCGGTAGGTCGTGTTGAGGTCGCGGATCAGTTGGAACACGCCGCGGTGGTCGGGCAGGTCGAGCAGCCACCAGTCGAGCGACCGGGCTTCCGACCACTCCGACTCCTGACCGAACTCCGAGCCCATGAACAGCAGCTGCTTGCCGGGGTGAGCCCACATGAAAGCAAGGAACGCGCGCAGGTTGGCGAGCTGCTGCCAGCGGTCGCCGGGCATCTTGCGCAGCAGCGAACCCTTGCCGTGCACCACCTCGTCGTGGCTGATCGGCAGCACGTAGTTCTCGGTGTAGGCGTAGACCAGCGAGAAGGTCATCTGGTGGTGGTGGTACTGCCGGTAGATCGGCTCGTTGGCCAGGTAGTCCAGCGAGTCGTGCATCCAGCCCATGTTCCACTTGAACCCGAACCCGAGGCCGCCGAGGTGGGTGGGACGGGTGACACCCGGCCACGCGGTGGACTCCTCGGCGATGGTCATGATGCCGGGGACGCGCTTGTACGCCGTTGCGTTGACCTCCTGCAGGAACGACACCGCCTCGAGGTTCTCGCGGCCGCCGAACTCGTTGGGGATCCACTCGCCCGGCTCCCGCGAGTAGTCGAGGTAGAGCATCGACGCGACCGCGTCGACGCGCAGCCCGTCGATGTGGAACTCCTCGAGCCAGAACAGGGCGTTCGCGACGAGGAAGTTGCGCACCTCGGTGCGCCCGAAGTTGAAGACGTAGGTGCCCCAGTCGAGCTGTTCGCCCCGCCGCGGGTCGGGGTGCTCGTAAAGGGCGGTCCCGTCGAACCGGGCCAGCGCCCACGCATCCTTGGGGAAGTGGGCGGGGACCCAGTCGACGATGACGCCGATGCCGGACTGGTGCAGGGCGTCGACAAGGTAACGGAACTCGTCCGGGTCACCGAAGCGGGACGTCGGCGCGAAGTACGACGACACCTGGTAGCCCCAGGAACCGCCGAAGGGGTGTTCCGCCACCGGCAGCAGCTCGACATGGGTGAAGCCGAGGTACTGCACGTGGCCGACGAGCTGGTCGGCCAGATCCCGGTACGACAGTCCCTGCCGCCAGGAACCGAGGTGCACCTCGTAGACGCTCATCGGTGAGGTGAGCGGGTCGCGCGCCGCCCTGCGGTTCAGCCAGTCCTGGTCGTTCCACTCGTACGCCGAGGTGAACACCACCGAAGCGGTCGCCGGCGGGACCTCGGCGCGGAACGCGACCGGATCCGCTTTCTGCCGCCAGGAGCCGTCCTGTCCGAGCACCTCGAACTTGTAGTGGGCGCCGTCACCGATGCCGGGCACGAACAGCTCCCAGACTCCGGTGGATCCCATGGCCCGCATCGGGTGCGCCCGGCCGTCCCAGTAGTTGAAGTCGCCCGCAAGCCGGACGCCCTGCGCGCTCGGCGCCCACACGGCGAAGGACGTGCCGTGCACCGGCCCGGCGATGCCGTCGTAGGTGTGCGTGTGCGCGCCGAGGACCTTCCAGAGCTCCTCGTGGCGCCCCTCACCGATCAGGTGCAGGTCGATCTCGCCGAGGGTCGGCAGGAACCGGTAGGGGTCGTCGACCAGCGCCGGCGGGCCGCCGTACGCGACCTCGAGCCGGTAGTCCGGGATCTCCGGCCGGGGCAGGACGCCGACCCAGATGCCGTACTCCTCGTGCCGTAGGTCGAAGCGCTCGTCGCCGACCGCGACGCGGACCGTGGTCGCCCACGGGCGCAGCGTGCGGACCGTGACGCCGCCGTCGTGCGGATGCGGCCCGAGCACGCCGTGCGGGTCGTGGTGGGTGCCGGAGACGAGCCGGTGCAGGTCGTCGTCGGTCACCGGCCGGACCGCCGGAGCCGTCACGACAGGTGGGGCCACCGGGGTGGTGTGCCGCCCGGTCGGTGGGGTCGGCGGGGTCGGCATGCTGCTCACTCCTCGGTCGTGGCGAGCCGGCGGATCGCGGTCAGGGGGATCTGCAACCAGGTCGGCCGGTTGCGTGCCTCGTACAGGACCTCGTAGACGACCTTGTCCGTCTCGAAGGCGCGCAGCAGCACCGGCTCCTTCGTCGGGTCGACGCCACCCGCGGCGGCGTAGCCGGCACAGAAGGCGTCCCGGTTACGGCCTGCCCACTCCGCGGCGCGGTACTCGCGCTGGGCGTCGACTCGGTGGTCGGCGAGCAGATGGCGCGCTGCGTAGTCGAAGGACCGCAGCATGCCGGCCACGTCCTTGAGGGGGGACTCGAGGCCGCGTCGCTCGGCCAGCGGTCGCGCGGGCTCGCCCTCGAAGTCGAGCAGCTTCCAACCCTCGAGGGTGCGCATCACTTGCCCGAGGTGGTAGTCGCCGTGCACGCGTTGCACCTGGACGGGTACGTCGAGGGCCGCCACCTCGTCGAACGCCGCACGCAACGCGTCGGTGTACGGAGCCAGCTCGACGACCTCGACGGCGGTCCGCTCCAGCCGGGACGTCATGCCGTCGGCCAGCGCCGCGAGCTCCTTTCCGTCCAGCGACCCGGTCGGCAGGGCGCCGGCGAGCGCGAGATGCACCTCGGCGGTGGCCGCCCCCAGGCGCTCGGCCTCACCGGCGAAGTCGCCGCCCACCTCGTCGGCGTGCAGGTCGGCCTCGGCGTACAGGTCGCGCACGCTGGTCAAGGCCAGCTCCCAGCCTTCGATGGCCCCCTTGAGGAAATGCTGCGCCATCGCCAGGCTGGCGGTGACCTGCTCGCCGTCGGCGCCGGCCCAGGTCCCCTCGACCCAGCCCAGTGGCGGCGCGATGTGCGTGCTGCCCGCAGCCGCGAGCGCCGCGTGCACCTCGATGTCCGGGTTCACCCCTGGGGACACCTTGCGGAAGACCTTGAGGATGACGCTGTCGCCGTAGATCACCGAGGTGTTGCTCTGCTCGGCGCCGACGACGATCGATGGGCCGCCGTCGGGCATCTCGGCCACCGACGGGTCGCGGTGGAAGGCCAGCCCGTCCACGGTTCGGTCCTCGGCGATGCCTTGCATCCACGGGCCGGTGGCGTCCTTGTCGTGCAGTGCGTCGTACACGTGCCACCGCTGACCGTCCTCGTCGACCTCCTCGCCCGCGAAGGCGTGCGCGAGCTGCTCCTGCGGTGAGGGGTACGCCGCGAGCGGCACCTGGTAGGTCTCGGTCTCGCCGTCGTCGTAGGCCACCGTGACGGCGTCGATCCGGACACCGCCAGCCGGCCGGCCGATGGTCGCGGTCCCGCTGACCTGCCACGCGCGGCCCTTGCCGGCGAACCACCTCTGGTGGCCGAGGAAGTCGGTCAGGTCCAGGCGCTCGACGAGGTCGGGCCGTCCGGCGGGTGCCGGGGACATCAGCGCTCTCCTTCCGGAGGGGTCAGTCGGAACCAGTAGAAGCCGTAGCCGGCAAGGGTGAGCAGGTAGGGGAGCTCGCCGATGTCCGGGAAGTGCACCGTGCCGAGCAGCTCGATGGGGGTCCAGCCCTCCCAGCGACGCAGGTCGAGCTCGACCGGCTGCGGGAACCTGGACAGGTTGTTGACGCACAGCACGGTGTCGTCGCCGAAGGACCGCACGAAGGACAGGACGCTCGGGTTCGAGCCGCCCATGTCCTCCCACGTCCCCAGCCCGAAGGCCGGGTTCTGCTTGCGGACCTCGATCATCCGGCGGGTCCAGTGCAGCAGGGACGTGGAGCTGGCGAGCTGGGCCTCGACGTTGGTGACCTGGTGCCCGTAGATCGGGTCCATGATCACCGGGAGGTTGAGCTGCCCCGGGTTGCTGGTGGAGAACCCGGCGTTGCGGTCGGGCGTCCACTGCATCGGGGTGCGTACGCCGTCGCGGTCGCCCAGCCAGATGTTGTCACCCATGCCGATCTCGTCGCCGTAGTAGAGGACCGGTGACCCGGGCAGCGAGAGGAGGAGTGCGCTGAACAGCTCGAGCTGGTTGTGGTCGTTGTCCAGCAACGGCGCCAGCCGCCGCCGGATGCCGATGTTCGCCTTCATGCGGGGGTCCTTGGCGTACTCCGCCCACATGTAGTCGCGTTCCTCGTCGGTGACCATCTCGAGGGTCAGCTCGTCGTGGTTGCGAAGGAAGATGCCCCACTGGCAGTTGTCCGGGATGGCCGGTGTCTGGGCCATGATCTCCGAGATCGGGTAGCGCGACTCCCGGCGTACCCCCATGAACAGCCGGGGCATGACCGGGAAGTGGAACGCCATCTGGCACTCGTCGCCGTCGGAGCCGAAGTACTCGACGACGTCACCGGGCCACTGGTTGGCCTCGCAGAGCAGCACCCGGTCCGGGTACTGCGAGTCGATCTCCTTGCGGACCCGCTTGAGGAAGTCGTGGGTAGCGGGGAGGTTCTCGCAGTTGGTCCCCTCCTGCTCGAACAGGTAGGGGACCGCGTCGAGGCGGAAGCCGTCGATGCCGAGGTCCAGCCAGAACTTCAGCGCCTCGACCATCGCGTCCTGCACTCGCGGGTTCTCGAAGTTGAGGTCCGGCTGGTGGCTGAAGAAGCGGTGCCAGAAGTACTGCTTGCGCACGGGGTCGACGGTCCAGTTCGACGACTCGGTGTCGACGAAGATGACCCGCGCGTCGGCGTAGGCCTCGTCGGTGTCGGCCCAGACGTAGAAGTCGCCGTAGGGACCGTCCGGATCGCTGCGGGAGGCCTGGAACCAGGGGTGCTGGTCGGAGGTGTGGTTCATGACGAAGTCGATGATCACGCGGATGCCGCGGGCGTGCGCGGCGTCGACGAACTCGACGAAGTCGCCGATCGTGCCGAACTCCGGGAGCACGTCGGTGTGGTCGGACACGTCGTAGCCGCCGTCGCGCAGCGGTGACTTGAAGAACGGCGGGAGCCAGATGCAGTCGACGCCCAGCCACTGGATGTAGTCCAGCTTCTCCATCAGCCCGAGCAGGTCGCCGGTGCCGTCCCCGTTGCTGTCCTTGAACGACCGGACGAGCACCTCGTAGAAGACCGCACGCTTGTACCAGTGCGGGTCCCGCTCTTCGTCGGGCAGATCGGCGAAGTTGTCGATCGCGTTGCTGTCGGGTGGCAGGACGGGCTCGTCGTCGAGGGACCGGGGAGCCTCGCTCACGGGGCCGCTCCTACCTCGCGTCCGCGTGGTTCGACGCGGAACACGTGCGCCGGCTCGTGGAACGGGTCGAGGCGCACGTAGTTGGCCTGACCCCATAGGTAGGTCTCGCCGCTGAGCTCGTCGTGCACGGCCATGGTGTCGTCCCAGTCCATCCCCAGTGCCGGCAGGTCCAGCCGCACTGTCGTCTCCCGAGCCCCGTGCGGATCGAGGTTGACCACGACGAGGACCGAGTCGAGGACGAGTCCTTTCTCGTCGAGGTTGGTCTTGCTGAAGCAGATGACCTGGTCGCTGTCCGTCGCGTGGAAGCGCAGGTTGCGCAGCCGCTGCAGTGCGGGATGCCGTCGGCGGATCTCGTTGAGCGTGGTGATGTACGGCGCGAGCGAGCGGCCCTCGCGCTCGGCCGCGGCCCAGTCCCGCGGACGGAGCTGGAACTTCTCGCTGTCGAGGTACTCCTCGCTGCCGGGCCGCACGGCCACGTGTTCGCAGAGCTCGTAGCCGGAGTAGACGCCCCAGGTGGGCGAGAGCATCGCGGCGAGCACGGCCCGGATCTTGAACGCGGGCGGACCGCCGTACTGCAGGTAGGCATGCAGGATGTCGGGGGTGTTCACGAAGAAGTTGGGCCGCAGGAAGTGTCCGGTCTCCTGCGAGAGCTCGGTCAGGTACTCCTCGAGCTCCCACTTCTCGTTGCGCCAGGTGAAGTACGTGTAGGACTGGTGGTAACCGGCGCCGGCCAGGGTCTGCATCATGGCCGGCCGGGTGAATGCCTCGGCGAGGAAGAGCACGTCGGGGTCGGTCGCCCGCACCTCCCCGAGCAGCCACTCCCAGAAGGCGACCGGCTTGGTGTGCGGGTTGTCGACGCGGAAGATGCGCACGCCGAGGCCCATCCAGTGCCGGACGACCCGGAGCACCTCGGCGTGGATGCCGTCGGGGTCGCGGTCGAAGTTCAGCGGGTAGATGTCCTGGTACTTCTTGGGTGGGTTCTCCGCATAGGCGATCGACCCGTCGGCGAGCTCGGTGTACCACTCGCGGTGCTTGGTCACCCACGGGTGGTCAGGCGCGGTCTGCAGGGCCAGGTCCAGGGCCACCTCGAGCCCGAGGTCGTTGGCCGCGCGCACGAAGCTGACGAAGTCCTGCTCCGTCCCGAGATCGGGGTGGACGGCGTCGTGCCCGCCCTCCTCCGCGCCGATCGCCCAGGGCGAGCCGACATCGTCCGGCCCGGCCACCAGGGTGTTGTTCTTGCCCTTGCGGTTGATCCGGCCGATCGGGTGCACCGGTGGGAGGTAGACGACGTCGAAGCCCATCGCCTTGACGTCTGGCAGCCGCTTCGCGGCGGTCGCGAAGGTGCCTGATCGCAGCACTCCGCTCGCGTCCGGAGCCGCACCCTCTGACCGCGGGAAGAACTCGTACCAGCTGCCGTAGAGGGCCCGCTCGCGGTCGACCCGCAACGGCATCCGTTCGCTGCTCGTCACGAAGTCGCGGAGCGGGTGCGTTGCCAAGGTGGCGCTCACCTCGGGCGCATTCGCCGCCGAGAGGCGGGCCGGGACCGGGCGACTCGTGTCGCGTAGGGCCTTGGCGGCGTCCAGCAGCGCGCGGCGGCCCGGCGCGGGGCGCGAAGCCGACGCGGCTCGCTCGAGGAGGAGGGCGCCTTCCTCGAGCATCAGCTCGACGTCGACCCCTGCCTCGATCTTGATCGTGGCGTCGTGCCGCCAGGTCCCGGCCGGGTCGCTCCATGCCTCGACGGAGAAGGTCCATCTGCCCTCGCTTGTCGGGGTGACGTCGGCGACCCAGCGGTCGGTGCCCGCCACGGGCAGTGTCATCAGCGTGAACGGCCCCTTGCGGCCCTGGGGGTCGCGCAGCACGACGTTCGCGTTCACCGTGTCGTGGCCCTCGCGGAAGACCGTCGCCGAGACCGTGAAGGTCTCGCCGACCACGGCCTTGGCCGGCCAGCGCCCGCCGGCGACCGCCGGCCGAACGTCGAGGATGGGGATGCGTCCGATCATCGGCCCGAACCTACCCACGCAGCGCCGACCTGCACACGTCGGTGCGCCGCGTCCGTCCGGTGGGCGGTCCGCCTCCCGCTGCGACTCGAGCACTATCGTCCTGGCGGTGAAGGCGATCCGACGGTTCACCGTCCGTACCGTGCTGCCCCCGGCCCTTGAGCCCCTCGGTGAGCTGGCGCTCAACCTGCGCTGGTCGTGGGACACGGCCACGCAGTCGTTGTTCAGGGATCTCGACCCCCGGTTGTGGGACGAGGTCGGCGGTGACCCCGTCCAGCTTCTCGGCGCCCTCGGACAGGAGCGGCTGGCGGCCCTGGCGGTCGACGACAGCATCGTGACGCGGGTCCACGCCGTGGCCGCGGACCTGCGCACCTACCTCGAGGGCGAGCGCTGGTACCAGGTCCTCGCTGGGTCCTCGTCAGGTGAGCAGGACGCTGTCCCGGCGTCGATCGCGTACTTCTCGCCGGAGTACGGGATCACGGCCGCGTTGCCGCAGTACTCCGGCGGCCTCGGCATCCTCGCCGGCGACCACCTCAAGGCGGCGTCCGACCTGGGCGTGCCGATCGTCGCGGTCGGCCTGCTGTACCGGTCGGGCTACTTCGCCCAGTCGCTGTCGCGCGAGGGGTGGCAGCAGGAGCGCTACCCGGTGCTCGACCCGGACGGCCTGCCCATCTCCTTGCTGCGCGAGGCCGACGGGTCGGCGCTCAAGGTGCAGGTCGGACTGCCCGGCGGACGGCGGCTCGTGGCGCAGGTGTGGCGGGCCCAGGTGGGCCGGGTGCCGCTGCTGATGCTCGACTCGGACATCGAGGACAACTCCCTGGCCGAGCGCGAGGTGACCGACCGGCTGTACGGCGGCGGCAGCGAGCACCGTCTGCTGCAGGAGATGCTGCTCGGCATCGGGGGTGTCCGCGCGCTGCGTGCCTACAGCCGCCTCACCGGTGTCGCCGCCCCGCAGGTCTTCCACACCAACGAGGGCCACGCCGGCTTCCTCGGGGTGGAGCGGATCCGGGAGCTCACCGAGGACCACGGCCTCACCTTCGACGAAGCCGTCGAGGCGGCCCGTGCGGCGACGCTGTTCACGACCCACACCCCGGTGCCGGCCGGCATCGACCGATTCGACCGCAGCCTCGTCGAGCAGCACTTCGGCGGCGACAACGCGTGCCCCGGCGTACCCGTGGACCGGATCCTCGCGCTCGGCGCCGAGGACTACGACGGCGGCGACCCGTCGGTGTTCAACATGGCGGTGATGGGCTTCCGGCTGGCGCAGCGCGCCAACGGGGTCTCGGAGCTGCACGGGCACGTCGCACGGGAGATGTTCGCCCGGCTATGGCCCGGTTTCGACGAGCCCGAGGTGCCGATCGGCTACATCACCAACGGGGTGCACGCCCCGACGTGGGTGGCGCCCGAGGTGCTCGCGCTGGCACCACAGGAGATCGTGGCGAGCCCGACCGAGGCCTCCGCCTGGGACGACGTCGCGGCAGTGTCGGACGCCGAGATCTGGGCCGTCCGCGGCCAGCTCCGGGCCCGGCTCGTTGCCGACGCCCGCCAGCGGGTGCGCCAGTCGTGGGTCCAGCGCGGCGCCAGCGAGGCCGAGGTCGGCTGGGCCGACCAGATCCTCGACCCCGAGGTGCTGACCATCGGCTTCGCCCGACGGGTGCCGTCGTACAAGCGGCTCACGCTGATGCTGCGCGACCAGGAACGGCTCACCGCCCTGCTCACCGATCCCGAGCGGCCGATCCAGATCCTCGTCGCGGGCAAGGCGCACCCCGCGGACGACGGCGGCAAGAAGCTGATCCAGGAGCTGGTGCGCTTCGCCGACGGCGCCGGCGTGCGGCACCGGATCGTGTTCCTGCCCAACTACGACATCGCGATGGCGCAGAACCTCTACCCCGGCTGCGACGTGTGGCTCAACAACCCGCTGCGGCCGCTCGAGGCATGCGGGACCTCGGGGATGAAGGCGGCGCTCAACGGCTGCCTCAACCTCTCGGTGCTCGACGGCTGGTGGGACGAGTGGTACGACGGCCACAACGGCTGGGCGATCCCCACCGCGGACGGCGTCACCGACCCGGACCACCGCGACGACCTCGAGGCGGGCGCCCTCTACGAGCTGCTCGAGAAGACCGTCGCGCCGCTGTTCTACGACAAGGACGCCGACGGCCTGCCGGCCCGGTGGATCGAGATGGTCCGCCACACGTTGCAGACCCTCGGCCCGAAGGTGCTGGCCACCCGGATGGTGCGCGACTACGTCCTCGGGCTCTACGCGCCGGCGTACCGCTCGGCTCGGGCGCTCGACGACGGCTACACCGGCGCGCGTGAGCTCGCATCCTGGAAGGCGAAGGTCCGGGCCGCCTGGCCGTCGGTCCGCGTCGACCACGTCGAGGCGAGCGGCGTCGCCGACGCTCCCGAGGTGGGCAGCACGCTCGAGGTCCGCGTCTTCGTGTCACTCGGCACGCTGGCTCCCGAGGACGTCGCCGTGCAGGTCGTGCACGGTCGCGTCGACGAGCAGGACCAGATCACCGGCACGTCGGCGGTCGAGCTGGCGCACGAGGAGGAGTACGAGGGCGGCCGGCACCGCTACGTCGGGACCGTGACCCTGGCTCGGCCCGGACCGTTCGGCTACACCGTGCGCGTCGTACCCGACCACCCTCTCGCCGGCGGCGCCGCGGACCTCGGCCTGGCAGCGCTCCCCGCCGAGAGCGCCGGCATGGACACCGGCGACCTCCGCTAAGCGCGCCCGCCCGCCCAACAGATCGCCGTTTGCGACCCTGTGGTTGCGACACGCCGGCGTGTCGCGACCACAAGGTCGCAAACGGCGGGTCTGAGGGTCAGCGGGTGGCGGCGAGGACGCGGACGGTGCGCGCGGCGACGGTGGTCGGGGAGCCGGCCGGCACCTCACCGTGGCTCGCGGGCCGCTCGTCGGCGGTGTCGAGCAGTACGTCGTAGGCGGTCGCCCAGGGCTTGGCCGGCAGCCGGACGGAGACGTCCTCGGCGCCGGTGTTGAGCAGCACGAGCACCGGGCGCGGCGAGCTGCCGTCGGGCCCGGGCCGGCCGGCCAGATACATCGCGAGGAACTCCAGGTCGTGGTCGAACCACCGCTCGGGCGACATCTCCTCGCCGTCCAACCCGAACCAGGCCAGGTCCTTGGTGCCGTCGGCGTGCGCGGGCTCTCCGTCGAACACCTCGTCGTGACGCAGGACAGGGCTCGACCGGCGTACCGCCAGAAGGGCGCGGACCCACTCGCACAGGTCTCCCTGCCAACCGGTGAGATCCCAGTCCAGCCAGGTCGTCCCGTCGTCGAGGCAGTAGGCGTTGTTGTTGCCGAGCTGGGTGCGCCCCAGCTCGTCGCCGGCCGTGAGCATCGGAACCCCGGTGGAGAGCAGCAGGGTCGCCAGCAGCGAGCGCGACAATCGCCGGCGCAGTTCCTCGATGTCGTGCCGGTCGGTCGGTCCCTCGACCCCGCAGTTCCAGCTGTGGTTGTCGTCGACGCCGTCGGTCCCGTCCTCGCCGTTCGGGGCGTTGTTCTTGTGGTCGTAGGAGACCAGGTCCCGCAACGTGAAGCCGTCGTGCGCAGTGACGAAGTTCACCGACGCCAGCGGACCACGGCCGGGCGCGCCGAACACGTCCGCGGAGCCGGAGAGGCGGTAGGCCAGGTCTCGCAGGCCACCGGAGTGCCGGCGGTCGGGCCCGCGCAGCCACGCGTCGCGCACGGTGTCGCGGAACCGGTCGTTCCACTCGGCCCAGGGCGGGGGGAACTGACCGAGGCGGTAGCCGCCGGCTCCCACGTCCCACGGCTCGGCGACCAGCTTCACCTCCGACAGGACCGGGTCCTGCCCGAGCACGGACAGGAAGACACCGGCCGCGTTGAACCCGTCCGACTCGCGCGCCAGGGCCGGGGCGAGGTCGAAGCGGAAGCCGTCGACGTGCATCTCCTCGACCCAGTAGCGCAGTGAGTCGGTGACCATCGCGAGCGTTCGCGGGTGTCGCAGGTCCAACGTGTTGCCGCACCCGGTCACGTCGACGTACTGCCGTCCACCCGCGAGCCGGTAGTAGGCCACGTTGTCCAGCCCGCGCCATGACAGGGTCGGGTCGTCGGGCCCGCCCTCGGCGGTGTGGTTGTAGACCACGTCGAGCAGTACCTCGATCCCGGCCGCGTGCAGGGCCCGCACCATGTCCCGGAACTCGGTCACCTGCTGCCCGCGCGACCCGGAGGCCGCGTAGCCGTCGTGCGGCGCGAAGAACCCGACCGTGTTGTAGCCCCAGTAGTTGGCCAGGCCGCTGGCGACGAGCCCAGGCTCGCTGGCGAACTGGTGCACCGGCAGCAGCTCGACCGTCGTGACCCCGAGCCCGACGAGATGCTCGACGACGGCCGGGTGCGCGAGCCCGGCGTACGTGCCCTGCAGCTCTTCCGGTACGCCGGGATGGCGGGCCGTGAACCCCTTGACGTGCAGCTCGTAGACCACCGTGTCGGCCCACGGCATCTCCGGGCGGCGGTCCCCCTGCCAGTCGTAGCCGGGATGGAAGACCACGCCGTGCACAGCCGGCCCGGGGCCTTGCCGCTCGATGGCTCGCGCGTAGGGGTCGAGCAGCAGGTCGGCCGGGTCGAACCGATGGCCGTGGCCCGGGTCCCACGGGCCCTGCACCCGGAAGCCGTACCGCTGCCCGGGGCGTACGCCGTCGACGTAGCCGGTCCAGACGTCGTCGCGACCGCCGGCCAGCGGGATGCGTCGCTCGCCGCCGTCGTCGTCGAGCAGGCAGACGTCCACGGCGTCGCCGCGGCTGAACACGGCGAACGCGGTGCCCCCGTCGTCGGGGTGGGCGCCGAGGCGGGGGACCAGCACGGGGTCACGGTAGGCGATCGGGGCCGGCGTCCGGGCTCTCGTTACGGTGGCTCGCATGACTGACGCGCCCGTCCGGCTCGAGGTCGAGGACGGCATCGGCACCATCCGCCTCGACCGGCCACCGATGAACGCCCTGGACGTCGCCATGCAGGAAGGCATCCGCGCCTGCGCACACGAGGCCGCCGGGCGCAGCGACGTCGCAGTCGTCGTCGTGTACGGCGGCGAGAAGGTGTTCGCCGCCGGCGCGGACATCAAGGAGATGGCCACGATGTCGTACGCCGACATGGTGGCCCGGTCCGGCGCACTGCAGTCGTCGTTCACGGCCGTCGCGCAGATCCCCAAGCCCGTCATCGCTGCGGTCACCGGCTACGCCCTCGGCGGCGGCTGCGAGCTGGCCCTGTGCGCCGACTTCCGGGTCTGCGGCGAGAACGCCAAGCTCGGCCAGCCCGAGATCCAGCTCGGCGTGATCCCGGGTGCCGGCGGCACCCAGCGCCTCCCGCGGCTGGTCGGCGTGTCGCGGGCCAAGGACATCATCTTCAGCGGCCGCTTCGTCCGCGCCGACGAGGCGCTCGCGATCGGGCTGGTCGACAAGGTCGTCCCGGCCGAGGAGGTCTACGCCGCGGCACGCGAGATGGCCGCGACGTACGTCGGCGGTCCGGCGCTCGCACTGCGCGCCGCGAAGGAGGCGATCGACGCGGGTCTGGAGACCGATCTCGTCAGCGGCCTCGAGATCGAGCGGCTGCAGTTCTCCGGCCTCTTCGCCACCGAGGACCGCCGGATCGGCATGGAGTCCTTCGTCGCCGACGGGCCGGGCAAGGCCCGGTTCACGGGTCGCTAGGAGACGTCGATGGCCGTGCCGCAGCCGGAGCCCACCAGGCCCAACAGGGCCCCCACCGCCGACGAGGTCGAGCGCGCCTGGACCGACCCCAAGCTCGCCAACGTGCTCTACCACGACTGGGAGTCGACGACCTACGACGAGAAGTGGTCGATCTCCTACGACCAACGCTGCATCGACTATGCGCGCGACCGGTTCGTCTCCGTCGCGGGTGACCAGGGCTGGCCGTACGCCGAGGCGCTCGAGCTCGGCAGCGGCACCGGCTTCTTCCTGCTCAACCTCATGCAGGCCGGTGTCGCGACCAAGGGTCACGTCACCGACCTGTCGCCCGGCATGGTCGAGACCGCGGTCCGCAACGGCGCCGCGCTCGGCCTGGACGTCGACGGCCGGGTCGCCGACGCCGAGTCCATCCCGTACGACGATGCCAACGTCGACCTGGTCGTCGGGCACGCGGTGCTGCACCACATCCCCGACGTCGAGCTCGCCCTGCGCGAGGTGCTGCGGGTGCTCAAGCCGGGCGGCCGGTTCGTCTTCGCGGGGGAGCCCACGACCGTCGGCGACTGGTACGCCCGACATCTGGGCCGGCTGACCTGGCAGGCCACCACCACGGTGACCCAGCTCGGCCCGCTTCGGGACCGATGGGCGCGGCCGGTCGAGGAGCTCGCGGAGTCCTCGCGGGCCGCGGCGCTCGAGTCGGTCGTCGACCTGCACACGTTCGACCCGCGCGAACTGGCGGCCACCGCCCTGCGGGCCGGTGCGGTCGACGTACGCACGACGAGCGAGGAGCTGACGGCAGCATTCCTGGGCTGGCCGGTGCGCACCTTCGAGGCCGCCGTGAACCCTGAGCGACTCGGCTGGGGCTGGGCGATGTTCGCCTACCGGTCGTGGCAGCGGCTCTCCGCCGTGGACCGAGGGCTGGCCCACGTCCTGCCGCAGCGGCTCTTCTACAACGTGCTCCTCACCGGGACCCGCCCGGCGTGAGGCGGCGCGGCAGCCACGATCCGCGGCAGGTCCCGCTGCGGCGGTTCGTCTCGCCCGAGAGCCTGCGCTGGGTGGTCGCGCACCGCGCGCTCACGCCCTACTACCTGGTCCGGTACTGGCGCTTCCTGTGGCTGCGGCTGCGCCATCCCGACGTCGTGACCGAGGGGTTCGTGTTCCTCGGCCGCGACGTGGAGATCGTCGCCCGGCGCGGGTATGGCCGCGTGGTCCTGGGCCGCTGGGTGCACCTCGGTGACCGCTGCTCGCTGCGTGCCCACGAGGGCACCCTGCGGATCGGCGACAAGACCGTGCTCGGCCGGGAGGACACCCTCAACTGCTACCTGGACCTCGAGGTCGGGCCGCGCTGCCTCGTCGCCGACTGGGTGTACGTCGGTGACTTCGACCACCGCTACGACGACCTCGACGTACCGCTGAAGGACCAGGGCATCGTCAAGACTCCGGTCCGCATCGGCGCCGACGTGTGGGTCGGCGTCAAGGCGTCTGTGTTGCGCGGCGCACAGATCGGCGACGGCTGCGTGGTGGGCGCGCATGCCGTGGTCAAGGGAACTCACCCGGCGGGTGCGGTGCTGGCCGGCGTACCAGCACGGGTGCTGCGAATGCGAGGCGCCACCGACGTGGTGGAGCCGGCGACGCCGCCGACGCCGTTGAGAGCGGTCGACGAGGGAGGCACGCGATGGCGAGGCTGATCTACTCCGGGATCATGTCGTTGGACGGCTACACGGCCGACGCCGACGGCGGGTTCGACTGGGCCGCGCCCGATGAGGAGGTGCACGCCTTCGTCAACGACCTCGAGCGCCCAGTGGGCACCTATCTCTACGGTCGCCGGATGTACGAGACGATGGCCGTCTGGGAGACGTGGGACCGCGAGGAGGACCTGCCCCCCGTTGCCTTGGACTACGCCCGGATCTGGCAGGGCGCCGACAAGGTCGTGTACTCCACGACGTTGACCGAGCCGTCGACGACGCGCACCCGCATCGAGCCGTCCTTCCAGGCCGACGCGGTTCGCGCCCTGAAGGACGCCGCTTCCGCAGACATCGGCATCGGTGGCCCAGGTCTCGGGTCACAGGCGGTCGCTGCAGGCCTCGTCGACGAGTGGCACTTGTTCGTCACCCCGGTCGTCGTGGGTGGTGGCACCCGCTACCTGCCCGACGGCGTCCGGCTCGACCTCGACCTGGTGGACGAGCGTCGGTTCGGGAACGGCGTGGTCTTCCTGCGCTACCGCACACGCGCCTGAGCGGTCGCCGTACCCGCCAGCCGTGGGGGCTCCTGCGACGGCCCGGACGGGGCGCCGCGGGGCGCCGGCTGCGGACGGGCGAGGGCCAC
>DASYEF010000008.1:0-13329 GCA_036499185.1 Actinomycetes bacterium
CCTACCGGGTCAGCGGGCCGGCGCTGGACGAACTGGCCGGACCGAACCGACCCGTGGCAGACGACCTATGACGGCCGTGGTCTGATTTCATGGAACCAGCGGGCGGCCGACCGGCCCTCGCGGATGGTCGTCGGGGTCAACGGGAGGGCACGGGCGTGAGCGAGCGACTCGTCGCCGGGCATGAAGCCGGCGTGGCCGCGGACGGCTGGGCGCAGGATGCCGTCGAGATCAAGCTGCCGGCGGACTCGGCGTACCTCTCGGTCCTGCGGACCGCAACGGCCGGGCTGGCGGCCCGACTCGACTTCACGCTCGACGAGATCGAGGATCTGCGCATCGCGGTCGATGAGGCCTGCGCGATGCTGCTGCCCGCGGCCGTCGAGACGGCCCAGCTCACCTGCCGGTTCGAGCTCAGCCCCGAGACCCTCGACGTCACCGTGTCCCTGCCCACCACCCGCGGACAGCTGCCCGAGCGCGACACGTTCTCCTGGACGGTCCTGAGCGCGCTGGCCGGCGAGGTCGACACGGGTCTGGACGGCGAGCGCCGGGTCTGGATCCGGCTGCGCAAGCGGCGCGGCGCGGCAGGAGCCGCGTGACGCCCCCGCCCAGCGGCGCCGCCGAACAGGACGCGGCCGTGGGAAGCGGCCACGAGGTCCCCGATGCGCGCCAACCCGAGATGGTCCCCGAGGTCGAGGTCACCGAGGTGGCGGAGGTCGTCGAGGTGACCGAGGTCGTCGTTGCCGAGGCCGACGCGGACACCCCGGCCCGCCCGCCGCGGTCGACCCGCCTGTCCGTGGACCGGGAGCGCACCCACGAGCTGTTCCTCGAGATGCAGGGCGCACCCGAGGACGACCCCGTCCGGTTCGCCGCTCGCGACGCGCTGGTCGAGCAGCACCTGCCGCTGGTCGAGCACCTGGCCCGCCGGTTCCGCAACCGGGGCGAGCCCTACGACGACCTGGTCCAGGTGGCGACCATCGGCCTGATCAAGTCGGTCGACCGGTTCGACCTCGAGCGCGGCGTCGAGTTCTCGACGTACGCCACGCCCACGATCGTCGGTGAGATCAAGCGGCACTTCCGCGACAAGGGCTGGGCGGTGCGGGTCCCGCGCCGCCTGCAGGAGCTGCGCCTGTCGCTGGCCTCGGCGACCAGTGAGCTGTCCCAGAAGAACGGCCGGGCGCCGACCGTGCACGAGCTCGCCGGGCACCTCAACATCAGCGACGAGGAGGTGCTGGAGGGTCTCGAGTCGGCCAACGCCTACAGCACCCTGTCGCTGGACGCGGGCGACTCGGGCAGCGGCGACGAGCCGATGCCCGTCTCGGAGACCCTCGGGGTCGAGGACGAGGGCCTGGAAGGCGTGGAGTACCGGGAGTCCCTCAAGCCGATGCTCGAGCAGCTCCCGCCGCGGGAGAAGAAGATCCTCATGCTGCGGTTCTTCAAGAACATGACGCAGTCCGAGATCGCCGCCGAGATCGGGATCTCCCAGATGCACGTGTCGCGGCTGCTCGCCCGCACCCTGGCCCAGCTGCGCGAGGGCCTGCTCGTCGACGAGTGAGCCTGACCTCCCTGGTCAGTCGTCGTCGAGGAGCGCGTTGGTGGCCGGGTGGAAGAGCAGCACCAGGACGGCCAGCCCGAGCGCCATGACCGGCAGGCCGGCGTACCAACGCTCGCTCTGCGCCAGGCCGTAGCCCACCGGCAGCAGGATCAGGTTGGTGACCAGGGCCGGCGCCCGCGACCAGCGCGCGCGGCCGGCCAGGCCACGCGCGACGAGCGCCAGCCCGAGTCCGGCGACCAGCGCCAGCCCGGCCAGGACGGCGGCACCGAGCGGGTCCGAGGCGGAGGACACGAGCAGCTCGACGGCGACGACGGCGCCCGCGACCAGGAGCCCGAGCGCCTCCAGCCCGACCAGCCCGGCGCAGGCGAGCAGTGCGGTCGGCCGCGCACCTCGCTCTCCCGGTTCGCCCGGTTGACCTGGCTTCGCCCCCGGTCGGCCTCGCTCCGTCACGGCGCCGGACCCTACCCGCGCCGGTACGCTGAGCGACCATGAGGGCGCTGCTGGTGGTCAATCCGGCCGCCACCACGACCTCAGCGCGGACCCGCGAGGTGCTGGCCTCCGCCCTCGAGGCCGAGCTCAAGCTCGAGCTTGTCCACACCCAGCACCGCGGCCACGCCACCGAGCTCGCGGCTGCTGCCCGTTCCGACGAGCTGGACCTGGTCGTCGTCCTCGGCGGCGACGGCACCGTGAACGAGGTGGTCAACGGCCTGCTCGCCGACGGGCCGCACGACGGGGTGCCCGCGCTGGCCGTCGTACCCGGCGGCGGGACCAACGTCTTCCACCGCGCGCTCGGACTGCCCCGCGACCCCATCGAGGCGACCGCGGTGCTGCTCGACGCGCTGCGTGAGCGGCGCCTGCGCAGCATCGGGCTGGGCCGGGTCGAGCTCGGCCCCCTCTCCCACGAGGACGCGCCCGGCGACGGCGTGGACCCGGTGGCCGACCAGCAGGACCCGGCGGAACCCGCGCGGCAGGACAGCGGACAACGGTGGTTCACCTTCAACGCCGGGATGGGCTGGGACGCCGAGGTCGTGGCCCGGGTCGACGAGCGACGCCGCGCCCGCTCGACCTCCCGGCACACCCGGCCCGCCGACTACTTCCGCGCCGCCGCCGAGCAGTTCTTCCTGCACTCCGACCGCCGGCACCCGGCGCTGACGATGCAGCGGCCCGGTGCCGAACCGGTGACCGGGCTGCACCTGGCGATCGTGGCCAACACCGAGCCGTGGACCTTCCTCGGCGACCGGCCCCTGCGGACCTCGCCGGAGGCCTCCTTCGACGCCGGGCTGGACCTCTACGCCCTGACCCGGCTGCGGACCCTGGGGACGCTGGGCGAGGTACGCCGGCTGCTGAGCGGCCGCCCGACCCCGGCCCGCCGCGGACCGCGGACCCTCGTGCACCGCGAGCACGACCTGGCCGCCCTGACGCTGACCGCGGACCGGTCGGTCGCGACCCAGGCGGACGGCGAGTCGCTCGGCGCGCGCCGGCGGCTGGACTTCACCGCGGTCCCCGACGCCATCCGCGTCGTGGTCTGACCGCTCGCGGCCGCCCCCACCTTTCTGGCTCCTGGGTCCGGCCCGGCGGAACGGACATATCGGGTGCCGATCCGCGCCTCGGCCGGGCCGGCGGCGGCCGAGGAGAGCAGTGTGGGTGACCCGGCTGTGACGAAGACGACATGACTGAGTGCAAAAACCCCCGCCCGGGACCTTGCCTGGTCACCTGTCGTTTGCCAGTGTGGAGATCACGTGTTCAGGAACGTGCCCCACGGGGTACGGATGGCCGAGCGATCCCACGGGCGGAGACAGGACCGGAAAGGTCCTTGACGCCTTGCGGATCGCTCGTGAACAGTTTCACAAGCATCGGTTTCCCCCTCCGACGCCAACTGATGAGGAGTCACGCGCATGGACTGGCGCCACCGGGCAGCCTGCCGGGACGAAGACCCTGAGCTCTTCTTCCCCATCGGCAACACCGGACCGGCCCTCCTGCAGATCGAGGAGGCGCGGGCGGTGTGCCGCCGCTGCGACGTCGTCGAGGACTGCCTGGCGTGGGCTCTCGAGTCCGGTCAGGACGCCGGCGTGTGGGGTGGCATGAGCGAGGACGAACGTCGCGCGCTCAAGCGCCGCACCGCCCGCAACAGGGCCCGCACCGCGTAGCCGCACCAGATCGACCCGAACGGGCCTCGCCGACCGGCGGGGCCCGTTCGCGTGTCGGCTACCCCTCAGCCGGCCGGCGGGTCGGCCAGCGGCAGGTCCACGACCACCCGGGTGCCCGGACCGCCCGCCAGCAGCGCCAGCGAGCCGCCCAGCTCCCCCTCGACGAGGGTGCGCACGATCTGCAGGCCCAGTCCCTCCGTGCCCGGCCCGAACCCGGCCGGGAGGCCCGCCCCGTCGTCGTGGACCTCGACCCGCAGACCGGCGCCCCGGCGTACCAGGACGCCCACCGTGCCGTCCCGCCCGCCGAGCCCATGCTCGACCGCGTTCTGCACCAGCTCGACCAGCACGAGGGCCAGCGGTGTCGCCACCTCCGGCGGGAGGAGGCCGAACGTGCCGTCGCGCACCACCCGCACCGAGCCGCTCGCCCCGTCGCCGGTGTCGCCCAGCTCCCCCGTGATCGCCACGACCCGGTCGGCGACCTCGTCGAAGTCGACGGCGCCCGACCCGCCCTGCGCCAGCGTCTCGTGCACGACCGCGATGGAGCCGATCCGCCGCTCGGCCTCGGCCAGGGCCGCCCGCGCCCCCGGCTCGTCGGCCGGCAGCCGGCGCGCCTGCAGCCGCAGCAGCGCGGCGACGGTCTGCAGGTTGTTCTTCACCCGGTGGTGGATCTCCCGGATGGTCGCGTCCTTGCCGACCAGCTCGCGCTCCCGCCGGCGTACCTCCGTCACGTCGCGGCAGAGGACCAGCGCCGCGGTCCGGACGCCACCCGGGGTCAGGGGCACCACCCGCAGCCGCACCGTCGTCCCGCCCGCCTCGACCTCGGCCTCGCGGGCGGCCCAGCCGCTCACCACCATCGACAGCGCCTCGTCGACCGGGGCGGTCCGCCCCCCGGGGCCGGCGGCGACCAGAGCGGCGGTCACATCCCCGAGGTGGGCGCCGACGAGGTCGGCGGCGAGTCCGAGCCGCCGGTATGCCGACACCGCGTTCGGGCTGGCGAACGTGACCAGCCCCCGCTCGTCCAGCCGCACCAGGCCGTCACCCACGCGCGGCCCGCGCGCCACCTGCTGGTCGATCCCCGGCGTCGGGAACCGACCCTCGGACAGCATCACCGCGAGGTCGTCGGCCGTCCGCAGGTAGGTCAGCTCGAGCCGGCTCGGCGTCCGCGCCGCCGCGAGGTTGGTGTGCCGGCTCACGACCGCGATCACCCGCCCGTCGCGGACCACCGGGATCGTCTCCTCGCGGACCGGCACGTCGCCCGGCCAGTCCGGGTCGCGCTCGCGGCAGATCCGTTGCTCGTCGAAGGCCCGGTCCAGCTGGGGCCGCCGCCCGCGCGGTGCCTCGGTGCCGACCAGGTCGTCGTGGTGCGCCGTCGGCCCGGTCGAGGGCCGCACGTGCCCCGCGGCGACGAAGCCCGCCGACCCGGGCGCGACACCGTCGTCGACGCGCAGCGGCACCCACAGGACGAGGTCCGCGAACGACAGGTCGGCCAGCAGCTGCCAGTCGGCGAGCAGCAGGTGCAGCCGGTCCAGGTCCGCCCCGGCGAGGTCGGTCCGCGACTGCGCGAGGTCCTGGAGCGTGGGCACCCGCCGAGCGTACGTAGAGTGCCTGGCCGTGACGACCGCATCCACCCCGCCGCGCACGAGCGAGGTCCGCACCGACCGCACCGCTGACCTGGTCACCCGCGACCTGGCCAGCCTGTGGCACCCGTTCACCCAGCACAGCAGCTGGCCCGCGGACGAGCCGATCGTCGTCGAGCGGGCCGAGGGGATGCACTTCTGGGACACCGACGGCAACCGCTACCTCGACGGCGTCTCCTCGCTGTGGGTCACCGTGCACGGCCACCGGGTCCCCGAGATCGACGATGCGGTACGCCGACAGCTGGCCCGCCTGGACCACGCCACCTTCCTGGGGCTGACCCACGAGCCCGGCATCGAGCTCGCCGAGAGACTGCTGGCGACGGCGCCCGACGGGCTGACCCGCGTCTTCTACGCCGGCGACGGCTCGTCCGCGGTCGAGGCCGCGATCAAGATGGCGTTCCAGGCGCAGGCACAGCGCGGCGAGCGGCGCCCGACGTACCTGCACGTCGCCGAGGGCTACCACGGCGACACCCTCGGCGCGGTGAGCGTCGGCGGCATCGAGCTTTTCCACTCGACGTACCGCCCGATCCTGCTGCCGACCCGCGTCGTCTCGTCGCCGGGCGTCCTGCGTCCCGGGCAGGACCGGGTGGCCCGCGCCGCCGAGGTGCTCGCCGAGATGCGCACCGCGCTCGCCGCGGGCGACGTCTGCGCGGTCGTGGTCGAGCCGCTCGTGCAGGCGGCCGGTGGGATGCTCACCCACGACGTGTCGTTCGTGCGGGGCGTGCGCGAGCTGTGCGACGAGTACGGCGCGCTGATGGTGGTCGACGAGGTGGCCACCGGCATCGGCCGCACCGGCCGGATGTGGGCCGTCGAGCACGGGGGCGTCACTCCCGACCTGATGACCTGCGGCAAGGGCCTGACCGGCGGCTACCTCCCCTTGTCGGCGGTGCTCGCGCGCGAGGAGGTCTACCAGGCGTTCCTCGGGGCGCCCGCCGAGGCGAGGACGTTCTTCCACGGCCACTCCTACACCGCAAACCCGCTGTGCTGCGCCGCCGCGATCGCCAACCTCGACCTGATGGCCGAGCGAGGAACGGTCGCGCACGCCGACCGGGTGGGTGAGCGCATCGGCGAGCTCACCGCGGATCTGGCGTCCTACGACGGCGTACGAGAGGTACGCCGGGTCGGCACCATGACCGGCATCGAGGTCGTCTCGGTCGGCGAGCGCACCGGCTTCGCCGTCTGCCAGGCTGCGCGGAAGCGAGGCGTGTGGGTTCGACCGCTGGGCGACGTCGTGGTGCTGATGCCGCCGCTGGCGATCGGCGACGACGACCTCGAGACCCTGGTCGGCGCGGTCGACGAGAGCATCCGGGAGGTCGTGCGATGAGCCCACCGCCCGAAGCCCTCATGGCGCTGGTCGACGACCTGCGATCACGGGACCCGGTCGTGCGCGACACCGGCGCGTTCACGTCGCTCGCCGCGCTGGCGGTCGAGGGCCGGCTGGACCGGCACCTCGTCGAGCTCGGCGTACGAGCGATGGCCCTGCTACGCGACGACGAGGTCCAGGCACGAACTTTCGGCGCCCTGCTGCTCGCTCTGCTCGCCGACCGCGACAACATGACCGGCGCCGCGACCGACGCCGCCGTGCACGCCTGGGTCGCGGGCATGGTCGGCTGGTACGCGCACGAACCCGACACCCGCGGCTGGGACCCGGACCTCGGCTGGCTGCATGCCGTCGCGCACGGCTCCGACGCGATCGGCGAGCTCGCGATGTCGCCGCGGCTGGGCCGCACCATGCTGATCGACCTGCTGCACCTGCTCGTCAGCCGAACGATCTCGCCGACGACCGTGCACTGGGTGCAGGACGAGGACGACCGGGTCGCGATCGCCATGATGTCCGTACTGGGCCGCAACCTGCTGGCGGTCGCCGACGTCACCCCGGAGCTCGCGCGGCTGGGCGACACCTGGCGAACCGCCCCCTCCGGACCGATCCCGGCCCAGGTCGACAACGCGGTGCGCCTGGCCCGCACGCTGCACCTGCAGCTGACCCTCGGCGTCCGCGTCAGCCCGGGGGCCGAGGTGGTCCACCCGGCTGCACGGGACGTGGCCCTGCGCGAGCTGGGCTCGGCGCTGGCCGACATGCACTGGTTCTACGGCCGCCCGACGTGAGCGACCCGCTCGAGCACCTGCGCCGCGCGGCCGCCGACCGGGAGGCCACCGCGATGCGCCGGACGCTGCGGGCCCGGGCCGCCACCGAGGACCTTCTGGACCTCGCGTCCAACGACTACCTCGGTCTCGCGCGCGACCCGCAGGTCACCGCCGCCGCGGCCGCCGCCGCGGTCCGGTGGGGGGCCGGGTCGACGGGCTCGCGGCTGGTGACCGGGTCCACCGAGCTGCATCGCGACCTCGAGAGCGAGCTGGCGTCGTTCGTGGGGGCGGCGGCCGGGCTGGTCTTCTCCTCGGGCTACCTCGCAAACCTCGGTGCCGTGGCCGCCCTCGCGGGCGACGACACCCTGGTGGTGTCCGACCGGCTGGTGCACGCCTCGCTGGTGGACGCGTGCCGGTTGTCGCGGGCGGAGGTCGCCGTCGTACCGCACACCGACGTCGACGCGGTACGCCGGTCCCTCGCCCAGCGCCGCCAGCCCCGCGCGCTCGTGGTCACCGACTCGGTCTTCTCCGTCGACGGCGACCTCGCCCCCCTCGTCGCGCTGCACGACGCCGCCCGCGAGCACGGCGCGCTGCTGCTGGTCGACGAGGCGCACGCGCTGGGCGTCGTCGGCCCCGGCGGCCGCGGTGCGGTCGCATCGGCCGGCCTGGCCGGCGAGCCCGACGTCGTGGTCACGGTCACCCTCAGCAAGTCTCTCGGCTCCCAAGGAGGCGCCGTGCTGGCCGACGCGGTGGTCGTCGACCATCTGGTGAACACCGCCCGGCCGTTCGTCTTCGACACCGGGCTGGCACCCGCCGCGGCCGCGGCGGCGCTCGCAGCCCTGGGGGTGCTGCAGGCTCGCCCCGAGCTACCCGAGCACGCCCGCGCCAACGCGGCCCGGCTCGCCACCTTGCTGGCCGAGGGCACCGGGCGCCCGGTGAGCAGGCCGGCCGCGGCGGTCGTGTCGGTCCTGGTCGGCGACCCGGCCGACGCGGTGGCCGCCGCACAACGGCTGCGCGGCGAGGGCATCCTGGTCGGCTGCTTCCGGCCGCCGTCCGTACCCGACAGCAGCTCCCGGCTGCGCTTCACCGGCCGCGCCGATCTCACCGATGCCGACCTGGACCGCGCGGCCGGCGCGGCCGCGAGGGCGTTGGCCTGACCCGACGGTGGCGGGGTCAGCCGCGCAGCAGGGTGCGGATGGTGCGCAGGGCCACCGAGAGGGTCGCCAGGTCGAAGGTCTCCGACGACACGATCTCGCTCAACGTCGCCTCGGCCCGGGCGACGCCCTCGGCGTTGGCCAGCTCCCACGCGTCGATCCGGGCGACCGGGTCGTCGACCGACGAGGTTGTGGTGAGCACGTCGTGGGTGAGGCCGGCCATCGCGGCGTAGAGGTCGTAGCGCAGTGCCGAGCGGGCCAGCGCGCTCCACCGGTCGTCGCGCGGCAGGCCGGTGATCCGGGTGAGCATCCGGTCGGCCTCGATGCGCTCCGAGATGGCGAAGTAGACGCCCGCGACCTCGCGGGCCGGCACCTTGTCGGCGTTCGCGATCTCGACCACGTCGAGTAGCGAGAAGCCGTCGAGCAGACCAGCCGCGCGGGTCGCCAGCTCCTCGGGCACCCCGACACCGGAGAACTCCGCCGTCCGCATCAAGAGCCGCTCGCGCTCCGAGCCGACGAGCAGGTCCGGCATGAGCGGCGCCAGCTCGTCGAAGGCCGGCTGGAAGTGCTCGACCTCGGTACTGACGTCGATGGTCGCCCGCCGCTGCTGCACGAGCCAGCGGATGCTGCGGTCGAGCAGCCGGCGCGACTCGAGGTAGAGCATCGACTGCACTGACGTCGGCAGCACGTTGTCCAGGGCCTCGATGGCGTCCCAGAACTCCTCGAGCCGGAAGGCCTCGCGCACCACGCTGTAGGCGCGCACCGTCTCGACCGCGCTGGCCCCGGTCTCCTCCTGGACCCGGAAGACGCAGGTCATCCCACTGCGGTTGACCAGGTCGTTGCTCACCCAGGTCGTCACGATCTCGCGGCGCAGCGGGTGGCTGGCCAGGCGGTCGCCGAGCTCGGCGACCAGCGGCTTCGGGAAGTAGCGTCGCAGCGCGCCGCCGAACCACGCGTCGTCGGGCAGCTCCGAGGCGAGCACGGTCGCTGTCAGCGAGATCTTGGAGTACGCCGCCAGGACCGCGAGCTCACTCGAGGTCAGGCCGGCGCCCGCCGACTCGCGCTGCTCGATCTCGGCCTGCGGCGGCAGGAACTCGATGGCGCGGTCGAGCTCGCCACGTGCCTCGAGGGTGCTGATGAACCGGCCGTGCACGGAGAGCATGGCCGGTGCCTGCGCGCGGGCGTTGCCGAGCAGGACGTTCTGCTCGTAGTTGTCCCGCAGCACGTGCTGCCCGACCTCGTCGGTCATCTGGACCAGCAGCTCGTTGCGGTGCTCTCCGGCCAGCGCGCCGTCGCGCACGGCCTGGTCGAGCAGGATCTTGATGTTGACCTCGTGGTCGGAGGTGTCGACCCCGGCGCTGTTGTCGATCGCGTCGGTGTTGATCTTCCCCCCGGCCATCGCGAACTCGATCCGGCCGAGCTGGGTCAGCCCGAGGTTGCCGCCCTCGCCGACGACCCGCACCCGCAGGTCGGCGCCGTCGACGCGGATCGCGTCGTTGGCCTTGTCCCCGACGTCGGCATGGGTCTCCTGCCGGGCCTTGACGTAGGTGCCGATGCCGCCGTTCCACAACAGGTCCACGGGGGCCGCGAGGATCGCCCGCATCAGCTCGGCGGGGGTCAGCGACCGGACGCTCTCCGGGAGGTCGAGCCTGGCCCGCACCTGGGGCGTGATGGCGATCGACTTCGCGGTCCGCGGGTGCACCCCTCCACCCGCCGAGATCCGCGACCGGTCGTAGTCGGCCCACGAGGAGCGCGGCAGGTCGAAGAGTCTGCGTCGCTCGGCGTACGACGTCGATGGTTCGGGGTCGGGATCGAGGAATACGTGGCGGTGGTCGAACGCCGCCACCAGCCGGGTGTGCTCGGAGAGCAGCATCCCGTTGCCGAACACGTCACCGGACATGTCGCCGACGCCGACGCAGGTGAAGTCCTCCGTCTGGGTGTCCACGCCGAGCTCACGGAAGTGTCGCTTGACCGACTCCCAGGCGCCCCGGGCCGTGATGCCCATCACCTTGTGGTCGTAGCCCACCGACCCACCGCTGGCGAACGCATCACCCAGCCAGAACCCGTAGTCCTGGGCGACGCCGTTGGCGATGTCGGAGAACGTCGCGGTCCCCTTGTCCGCGGCGACCACGAGGTAGCTGTCGTCGGCGTCGTAGCGCACCACCTGCGGCGGCGGAACGACGTGCTGGACACCGTCGACGGCTGACAGGTTGTCCGTCACGTCGAGCAGCCCGCTGATGAAGGTGCGGTAGCAAGCGATGCCCTCCGCCAGCACCGCCTCACGGTCGGTCGGGTCGGGCGGCGGCTGCTTCACGACGAACCCGCCCTTGGCCCCGACGGGCACGATGACCGCGTTCTTGACGGTCTGGGCTTTCACCAGCCCGAGCACCTCGGTGCGGAAGTCCTCGCGCCGGTCCGACCAGCGCAGCCCTCCGCGGGCGACCGGGCCGAACCGCAGGTGCACCCCCTCCACGCGCGGGCTGTAGACCCAGATCTCGAAGCGCGGCCGCGGCGCGGGCAAGTCGGGCACCTGGTGCGGGTCGAGCTTGAAGGCCACGTACGACTTCGGCTTCCCGGCGGTGTCCACCTGGTAGTAGCTGGTGCGCAGGGTCGCCCGGACCAGCCCGAGGAACGACCGCAGGATCCGGTCGTGGTCCAGGCTGGCCACGGCGTCGAGCGCCCCGGCGATCTCCTCGACGAGACCGTCGACCAGCTCCTCGGACCCCGCGCCACCTGGCGCGTTGCGCGTGGGGTCGAACCTCGCCTCGAACAGCGCGACGAGCAGGCGGGCCAGGTGGGTGTTCTGGACCAGGCACTCCTGGACGTAGGACTGGCTGAACGTCGTCGTGCCTTGGCGCAGGTACTTCGCATACGCCCGCAGCACCATCGCCTGGCGCCAGGTCAGGCCGGCGCGTAGCACCAGCGCGTTGAACCCGTCGCTCTCCGCCTCACCCGACCAGACCGCCGCGAACGCTTCCTGGAACCGGGAACGCGCTTCCTCCTCCGGGCTGCCCGCCTTGTCGTAACGCAGTCCGAAGTCGTAGACCCACGCGGCCGGCCGGCCGCGCCGCTCGACGTGGTAGGGCCGCTCGTCGACGACCTCCACGCCCATCTCCTGCAGCCGGGGAAGCACGAGCGACAGCGACACCGGTGCGCCGACGTGGAACAGCTTGAGCCGGCTCTCCCCGGCCTCGGAGTCCCTGGGCGTGTACAGCTTCAGGTCGATGTCACCCTCGCTGGACAACGCCTCGATCCGGTGCAGGTCGGCCACCGCGGCCGACGCGGGCAGGTCCTCCTTGTACGCCTCCGGGAACGCGTCGGCATACACGCCGGCGAGGCGGATCGCCTTCTCCAGACCGCAGCTGTCGCGTAGCGCGTCGATGAAGTCGTCGTCCCAGGTGCGCGTCGCCCGCACGAGGCGCGCCTCGACCTGAGCCGCGTCGACCTCGGGGACGATGTGCGACGGGGCGACCCGCACGACGAAGTGCAGCCGGGCCAGGACCGACTCGGACACGAGTGCGGTGTAGTCGATGCTGGTGCCGTCGAACGCCTCGAGCAGGATCTGCTCCAGCGCGTTGCGGACCTGGGTCGTGTAGCGGTCGCGGGGCAGGTAGACCATGCACGACATGAACCGGCCGTAGTCGTCACGGCGCAGGAACAACCGCAGCTGGCGGCGCTCCTGCAGGTGCAGCACGGCCAGCGCCGTCCGGGCCAGGTCGTCGGTCGAGATCTGGAACAGCTCGTCGCGGGGGTAGGTCTCCAGGATCTGGAGCAGGTCCTTGCCGGAGTGGCTGGCGGGCTTGAGGGCACTGCGCGCCAGCACCTCGACCGCCTTGCGGCGCAGCACCGGGATGGCCTGGATGCTCTCGTTGTAGGCCGCCGAGGTGAACAGCCCCAGGAACCGCCGCTCGCCCACGACCTCACCGGCCGCGTCGAACGTCTTGATCCCGACGTAGTCGAGGTACGCCGGCCGGTGCACCGTGGAGCGGCTGTTCGCCTTCGTGACGATGCACAGCTTGGGCTGACGGGCCAGGACGCTGACCTCGTGCGGGAGCCGGCCGTAGTCGGGGTCCTGGGGCTGGTCGGCGCGCAGGATGCCCAGCCCGGTGCCCGGGATCGCCAGCAGCCGGTCGTCGCTCGGGCCGTCCCCGCGCCGCAGGGCGTACTCGCGGTAGCCGAGGAACGTGAAGTGCGCGTCGGAGAGCCAGCGGAGCAGCTCGGTCGTCTCGGCCACCTCCAGGCCGCTGATGCCCGTCGGGGGTGCCGCCGCGACCTCGTCGGCGATCTGCTGCGCACGCACCTGCATCTTCGGCCAGTCCTCGACCGCCTCGCGCACGTCGCGCAGGACGCGCTCGAGGTCGCCGGCGAGGGCCGTGCGGGCCGCATCGTCGGTCTCGCGGTCGATCTCGATGTGCATCCAGGACTCGGCCAGGCAGGTGTCCCCCGGCTCGGGTGGGCCCGCCTCCTCCTCCGATCCGGCGTCGCAGACCTCGATCAGGCGCCCGGTGACGTCGCGGCGCACCACGAGCTGGGGGTGGATCACCAGGTGGATGGCGCGATCGTGCCGGCTGAGCTCAGCGGTGACGGAGTCGACGAGGAACGGCATGTCGTCGCAGACGACCTCGACGACCGAGTGGGGCGACATCGAGCGGTCGTCCTCGCCCCCCGGGGTCGAGACGCGTACCGTCGCCGTGCCCTGGGGGCGGTTGGCGGCGAGGTCCCGGTGCGTCAGGGCGATCCGGCGCACGTCCTCGGGA
>DASYEF010000009.1:0-2107 GCA_036499185.1 Actinomycetes bacterium
TGGTACACGTGGCTTGAGCAGGGCCGCGACATCACGCCGTCTGCCCAAGTGCTCGACGCGATCGCTCGGACGTTGCGGCTCGACGGGCACGAGAGGACGCATTTGTTCGGGTTGGCCGACGCGCCGGACCCGACCCACGAGGACGGCTGCTACGCCGTCACCGACGGGGTGCGCGCACTGCTCGACAAGCTGGAGCCCTACCCGGCCTGCGTGGTCAACGGGCGCTACGACCTGCTCGCCTACAACTGCTCGTACCAGGCCGCGATGTGCGTCGACCTGGACGCGCTGGACCCGCTCGAGCGCAACACGCTCTGGCGCGTCTTCACAGATCCCGCTACGCGGACCCGGCTGCTCGACTGGGACACCACCGCTCCGCGAATGGTGGCGTCGTTCCGGGCCGCGATGGCCAAGCACATGGGCGAGCCGGCGTGGAGGTGCTTCCTCAAGCGGATGCTCGACGCGTCATCGGAGTTCGCCGAGATCTGGGAGCGCCATGAGGTCGCGCCGATGCAGCGGGTACGCAAGCGGCTGCTGCACCCCGAGGTCGGACTCCTGCAGATGGAGTCGACCAGCCTGTGGGTCACCGAATCGGTCGGCATCCGCCTGGTGACATATACCCCGCTCGACGACGACACCCGGACCCGCCTGCAGCAGCTCGCCAGCGCTGCGTCCCGACCGGCGGGCGGTTCCCCTCGGTGACGTAGCGCGCAACTTCGTGGGGTGAGTGACGGGACTTGAACCCGCGGCCCCCTGGACCACAACCAGGTGCTCTACCAGCTGAGCTACACCCACCAAGCGCCGCTTCCGCGGCTCCAGGATCATACAGGCGGGCGCCGGGGTCCGGTGACCACCGAGGTGACCGACGGTGGCCCGGGCTCGCTGCTCAGGCGGGCGGGGGGACGAGCTCGAAACGCTTCGCGATCTCCTTCACCGTGTCCGAGTCCGGTCCCGGCTGGGCGACGAAGACTGCCTCGCGATAGAACCTCAGCTCCTCGATGCTCTCCCGGATGTCGGCGAGAGCACGGTGCCCGCCGTGCTTGCCCGGGGAGTTGAAGTAGACCCGTGGGAACCAGCGGCGGACCAGCTCCTTGATCGAGGAGACGTCGACCAGCCGGTAGTGCAGGTGCTCGTCGAGGGCGGGCATGTCGCGCGCCAGGAAGCCGCGGTCGACATAGACCGAGTTGCCGGCCAGCGGGGCCTTGCCCGGTGTCGGGACGTGCTGGCGGACGAAGTCGAGCACGAGCTCCTGCGCCTCGAGCAGCGTGATGCCGTCGGCCAGCTCGTCGAGGAGACCGGAGGCGGTGTGCATCTCGCGGACGACATCGGGCATGCCGACCAGCGCGTCGTGCGGCGGACGGATCACCACGTCGATCCCGTCGCCGAGGATCGTCAGGTTGGAGTCGGTGACGAGCACCGCGACCTCGACCAGTGCGTCCCGACCCAGGTCCAGGCCGGTCATCTCGCAGTCGATCCACACCATCCGGTCGCGCTGGTCGCGGTCCGTGGGTGGCGGGTTCCCGCCGGGGATCGACTCGGTCATGGCCGCACCTTAGAGGGAGCGCCCGGACCCCACCCGCCGGGCTCGAGGCGGCCGCACATCGCACCACCGGGACGTCTGTTACGCACAGTGATGAATTATTACCTGATCGTGATGCTCGGCGGGGACTCTTTCGCCCCGGGCGGGAGCACCATGGGAAAGACGATCGGGGGATCGAGATGACGACGCGGGCCCGGACGGACCGGCTCGAGGTGCACCATGCGGTGACACCCCCAGCGGTGCACGGCTCGGCCGGGCCGGCGCCGTCGTCTGACCACGCCTCCGACGCCGGCCGGCCCTACGTCGAGCCCGAGGAGTATGGCCTCCGCTCGACCTGGCAGTCCGAGGCGGTGCGCATCGAGGCCGCGGAGTTCCTGGTGGCGACCCGCATCCAGGAGACGTCGCGCCGCCGGCTGGCCTGGGCGGTCCAGTGGCTCAGGGGAGACGGCCCCACCGGCGTCTAGGCGCGACGGGCGACCCGTCGACCGACGCGCGCGGCTCGCACGGCAGAGTGATCCGATGCACGAGGTGCGCATCCGGCGAGCGACGCCGGCCGATGTCGGTGCGCTG
>DASYEF010000010.1:0-1764 GCA_036499185.1 Actinomycetes bacterium
GTCAGCGGCCTCGAACCGGGGACGGCGACGGCGTACGACGTGCGGCTGGACGGGGAGGTCGCTTGGCCGGCACCCGACGACGCCGAGCTCGCGGGGGTGCCACCCTCCCGGATCCGCACCCAGGACACGGACAGCCCGTTCCGGATCGTCTTCGGGTCCTGCCGCTACGCCACCCCTCACGCGGTGGAGGGCAACAAGCACTTCTCGGCCGACGCGCTGGACACCTATGCCCAGCGGATGGCGCGGCTGCCCGACGACCGCTGGCCGGACGCGCTGCTGCTGCTCGGCGACCAGGTGTACGCCGACGAGCCCTCGACGGCTGTGCAGGACCGGATCCGCGCGCGCCGCCCGGTCGACGTGGCGCCGTACACCCAGGTCCGGGACTACGAGGAGTACACGTTCCTCTACGAGGAGAGCTGGTCGGACCCCCACGTCAGGTGGCTGCTGTCCACCATCCCGTCCTCGATGATTTTCGACGACCACGACGTGTGCGACGACTGGAACACCTCGGACCGCTGGCGCCGCGACATGCAGCGCACCTCCTGGTGGGAGGAGCGCATCATCGGCGCGCTCTCGTCGTACTGGGTCTACCAGCACCTCGGGAACCTCTCGCCGGAGCGGCTCGCGGAGGAGCCGCTCTACCAGCGGGTCCGGGCGCACGACGGCGACTGCGAGCCGATGCTGCGCGAGTTCGCCGCCGCCGCGGACAAGGAAGCCGACGGGCGCAAGGGTGCGCAGTGGTCCTACCGCCGCGACCTGGGCGACATCCGGCTGCTCGTCATCGACTCGCGCTGCGGCCGGATGCTCGACGCGGGCGACCGCTCGATGGTCTCCGAGCCGGAGTTCCGCTGGATCGAGGAGCAGGTTGTCGGCGACTACGAGCATCTGCTCGTGGGCACGTCGCTGCCGTGGCTGCTCGCCCGCGCCCTGCACGACCTCGAGTCCTGGGACGAGCGGCTGGCCGCCGGGAGCCGCGGCCCGCGGGTGGCGGACTGGGCGGAGAAGATGCGCCGGGCCGCCGACCTCGAGCACTGGGCCGCCTTCCGCGAGTCCTTCGACCGGCTCACCGAGCTGTTCGCGTCGGTGGGGAGGGGCGAGCGGGCCGGCGTCGACGGGCAAGGCGGCACGCCGCCGGGCTCGATCTGCGTCCTGTCGGGGGACGTCCACCATGCGTACGCCGCGCAGGCGCACTTCGACGAGCGGTCGGCCGACCCCGTTCGTACCCCCGTCTACCAGCTCACCTGCTCGCCGGTGCACAACTACGTGCCGGGGTTCATGAAGGTGGCCTTCCGGGTGTCCTGGACCCGGGCGGCCGAGAAGCTCACCCGGTTCCTGCTCGACCGGGTCTCCCACGTCCCGCACCAGTCGCTGTCCTGGTCACGCATCGCGGGGCCGTACTACGGCAACGAGATCGCCACCTTGCTGCTCGACGACCGGGCCGCCCGCCTCGTCATCGAGCAGTCCGGCCGGGACCGCTCCGGCACCGCGCGCCTGCACCCGGTCTGCGACCTCGACCTCGCCTGAGGTCACCCGCAGATCCCGCCGTTTGCGACCTTGTGGTGGCGACGCGCCGGCGTGTCGCAACCCGAAGGTCGCAAACGGCGATCTGTGAGGCGGCGCTCGATCAGTTGACACGGGTTCTTTCGAAGGCTTAGTTTCGAAAGGTGTCTAGCGAATCAGCTCCGGTCGAGCCCGGCCCACGGATCCTCGACGACGACCCGGTGGCGATGCGCGCGCTGGCCCACCCCACCCGGATCCGGCTGC
>DASYEF010000011.1:0-23416 GCA_036499185.1 Actinomycetes bacterium
ACGTGCGCCACGAGGACGGTTGCTCCCTGGGAGCGCAGCCAGAGGGCCATCGCCACCGCGGCCTCCCGGGCGAGGCCCTGTCCCTGGTGGTCGATCCCGACCACCCACGCCACCTCGGCGATCACCCGGTCACCCTCGCGCAGCACCGTCGCCTGCACGGTGCCCGCGAGTGCACCGGTGTCCCGGCGCCGTAGCACCCAGTTGAACCACTGCTCGTCGCCGTCGTCGGAGACACCGCGCGCCTGGCGTCGGTAGCGCGCGCGCAGTTCTTCGACCGACTCGGGGCGGCCGCCGATGAACTCGTGCAGCGCCTCGTCGGCGAGCACCGGGCCCATCTCCTCGGCGTGCTCGACGCGGAGTGGTTCCAGGACGAGCCGATCGGTCTCGAGCAACGGTGCTGTGCCCCAAGGTTCCGGTGTTACCTCAGCCCGCTCCACGATCCGCGCCTACGTTCCCGGGCCTCGGCCGATGGTCAGCGCCACCGGCCGCGCGGTCTCGGCGAAGAAGTCGTTGCCCTTGTCGTCGACCACGACGAATGCGGGGAAGTCCTCGACTTCGATCCGCCAGACCGCCTCCATGCCGAGTTCCGCGTACTCGAGGACGTCGACGGACTTGATGCAGTCCTGGGCCAGCCGCGCGGCCGGGCCGCCGATCGAGCCGAGGTAGAAGCCGCCGTACCGCTGGCAAGCGTCGGTCACCTGCTGCGACCGATTCCCCTTGGCCAGCATGACGAACGATCCACCGGCCTCCTGGAACTGCGCGACGTAGGAGTCCATCCGGCCGGCTGTCGTCGGGCCGAACGAACCCGACACGTAGCCGTCCGGAGTCTTGGCCGGCCCGGCGTAGTAGACGGCGTGGTCGCGCAGGTACGCCGGCATCGGCTCGCCGGCGTCGAGTCGCTCCTTGATCTTGGCGTGCGCGATGTCGCGGGCGACCACCAGAGGACCTGACAGTGACAACCGCGTCTTCACTGGCAGCGCCGACAGGGTTGCGCGGACCTCGTCCATCGGCCGGTTGAGATCGACGCGCACGACATCGCCGACCGTGTTGGCTGCGTCGTCGAGGTGCTCGTCGGTGACGTCCGGCAGGAACCGCGCCGGGTCCCGCTCGAGCCGCTCGAGGAACACGCCCTCGGCGGTGATCTTCCCGAGCGCCTGCCGGTCGGCCGAGCACGAGACTGCGATCGCGACAGGGCAGGAGGCGCCGTGCCGCGGCAGCCGCACCACGCGCACGTCGTGGCAGAAGTACTTGCCTCCGAACTGCGCACCGATGCCGAAGCCACGGGTCAGCTCCAGCACCTGCTCCTCCAGCTCGAGGTCGCGGAAGCCGTGCGCTGTCGCGGAGCCCGTGGTGGGCAGCGCGTCGAGGTACTTGGCCGACGCGTACTTCGCGGTCTTCAGTGCGTACTCCGCGCTGGTCCCTCCGACGACGATCGCCAAGTGGTACGGCGGACAGGCCGACGTACCGAGCGCGCGCAGCTTCTCGTCGAGGAACGCGAGCATCCGCTCGGGGTTCAGGACCGCCTTCGTCTCCTGGTAGAGGAACGACTTGTTCGCGCTGCCGCCGCCCTTGGCCATGAACAGGAACGAGTACGCGGGGTCAGAGTCCGGGGGCAGCGAGGGAGCAGCGTAGATCTCCACCTGGGCCGGCAGGTTGGAGCCGGTATTCGTCTCGTCCCACATCGTCAGCGGAGCCAGCTGCGAGTAGCGCAGGTTCAGCCGCGTGTACGCGTCGAAGACGCCCTTGCTGATCGCCTCGGCATCGTCGCCACCGGTGAGGACCCGCTCGCCCTTCTTGCCCATGACGATCGCGGTGCCGGTGTCCTGGCACATCGGCAACACGCCGGCCGCCGCGATGTTCGCGTTCTTGAGCAGGTCCAACGCGACGAACCGGTCGTTGCCGCTGCTGTCCGGGTCGTCGACGATCCGGCGCAACTGAGTGAGGTGCGCGGGCCGCAGGAAGTGCGCGATGTCGTGCATCGCCTCGTCGGTGAGCCGGGTGAGCGCCTCGGGTGCGACCCGCAGGAAGGGCTGACCGGCCGCCTCGAAGGTCTCGACCCCATCCGGGGTCACCAGGCGGTACTCCGTCTCGTCCGGTCCCAACGGCAGCAGGTCGGAGTAGGCGAACTCGGTCATCGGCACTGGCCTCGCAAGGGTGATCGGGACGTCACAACGGTGTGGTCAAGGGTATGCCGGGCCATTCCCGCGGCGCCCCGGCTGACGTACCGTGCGGTCATGACCGCCGAACAGGACGACCCCGTGGCGGTCGGTGGCGCGCCGGTCCCCGACCCGCGGGAGTCCGACGCCGCGGCCCATCTCGACGACGACGTCGAGGCAGCCGAGGACCCGGTGCACGCTGGAGACGCGCGTCACCAGCGGGAGCTGCACGAACCACATCCGGCTCCGGACCCGACAGGTCCGTAGGGGGAAGGGCGGGGGGCGCCATGGGCGGGGCTGGGGGAGAACTGGCGGGGGACCGTCGGGCGGCCCGCGAGCTGACGGTGCACAGGCTCGCTGCGGCGTTGCTGGCGGTTCCTCTCGCGGTGAGCGGATGCGCCGGGAGCGGCTCCGGGGACGAGCACTCGTCGAGCAGCGCGCCGAGGGCCGAGCGCTCCCTGCCTGCTCTGCACACCACCAAGGCGGCTGGTCATCGGGTGAGCTACCGCTGCATGGGTGATCCTTCCGACCCGTCGGTGCTGCTGCTTGCTGGCTTCAACACCGAGCTCGAGCACGCCTGGGGCGGGGTCCAGGCCTCGATCGGGAGGTTCGCGAGGGTCTGCGCCTATGACCGGCTCGGGGTCGGCAACAGCGACCCGCCGCCGGCCCGGCAGACCTTCGGCGACCTGGCCGACCAGCTGGACGCTGTGGTGACCGCCCTGCACCTGCATCGACCGGTGGTCCTCGTCGCGCACAGCCTCGGTGGGACGGTCGCAGTGACCTGGGCCGAGCAACATCGGGACGACCTGGCGGGGCTGGTGCTCCTGGACGCCACGCCGTCGACGTACCTGCAGACGGTGATGACGAAGTTCCCGCGCCGCGGCTCTACCGCTGGGGCGGAGCTGCGCATCAGTCTGGCTACCTTGCTGGTCCCGCACGCCAACGCGGAACACCTCGCCGGCCGGCAAGGGCTGCTCACCGGCACCTTCGGCGACCTCGGCTCGGCGCCGGTCACGGCCCTGACCCACACGGTCAGCGAGTGGGGCGACGTCACAGCCAAGCAGGGCGCGCTGCTCGACTCCACCTGGCTCACGGGACAGCAGGCCTGGGCTGACCTCTCGTCGAACGGACAGGTCGTGTCGGTGCCGGATGCCGGTCACGAGATCCAGGTCGACCAACCGGCGGCCGTCGTGGACACGGTCCGGCAGGTCGTCTCGAGCACCGGGTGACCTACGTGGCGGCGGCCTCGAAGTCGACCGAGGCGTAGGCCCGCAGCTTGTCCAGGCGGTGCTCACTCTCGACGACGCGGATCGTGCCGCTGCGCGAGCGCATGACGATCGACTCGGTGCGCACGGTGCCGCGGCCGCCGTACCGGACGCCCTTGAGCATCTCGCCGTCGGTGACGCCGGTCGCGACGAAGAAGACGTCCTCGCCCCGGACGAGCTCGTCGGTCCGCAGCACGCGGTCGAGGTCGTGCCCTGCGTCGAGCGCCTTCTGCCTCTCGTCGTCATCCTTGGGCCACAGCCGCCCCTGGATGACGCCGCCGAGGGTCTTGATGGCGCAGGCCGCGATGATCCCTTCCGGCGTACCGCCGATCCCGACCAGCAGGTCGATGCCGGTTCCTTCGCGGGCGGCCATGATGGCGCCGGCCACGTCGCCGTCGGTGATGAACTTGATCCGTGCACCGGTCGACCGGATCTCCTCGACCAGGTCGGCATGGCGAGGCCGGTCGAGGATGACGACCGTGACGTCCGAGGGCGACTCCTGCTTGGCCTTCGCGACCAGGCGGACGTTCTCCGCCGCCGGCAGCCGGATGTCGACGACATCAGCAGCGGCCGGACCCGTCGCGAGCTTCTCCATGTAGAACACGGCCGACGGGTCGAACATCGACCCGCGGGGCGACACGGCGAGCACCGACAGCGCATTGCCCATGCCGAGTGCACACAGTCGGGTCCCGTCGACCGGGTCGACGGCGACGTCGCACTCCGGGCCGCTGCCGTCCCCCACGTGCTCCCCGTTGAACAGCATCGGGGCCTCGTCCTTCTCGCCCTCGCCGATGACCACGACGCCGTCCATGCTGACCGTGCCGATGAGGGTGCGCATTGCGTTGACCGCGGCACCGTCGGCCCCGTTCTTGTCCCCGCGACCGACCCACCGGCCGGCGGCCATCGCCGCGGCCTCGGTGACCCGGACCAGCTCCAGCGCCAGGTTGCGGTCGGGGGCCTCGAAGGCCGGTGCCAACGGTGCAGGTACGGCGGGGCCGGCGGTCTCGGTCATCGTGCGGCTGCTCCCTCGTCGGCGTCTCCTCTGACGGGAAGCGTAGTCAGGCGTTCGGTCACCGTCGCGGTGCCGCCCGGCACCTCGTCGCGATCCAACAGCCCAGACCGAGTTCTGCGAATGCGTCTCGATTCCGCTTTCTCAGCCGCATCTGCGCCGGTAAGGTGCCCACTCGTGACGATCCTGCGGGTGGCGGACGCGGCCGCTCTGCTGGGTGTCAGCGAGGACACGGTGCGGCGCTGGGCCGAGGCGGGGCGGCTGCAGACCACCACGTTGCCCTCCGGACGTCTGGGGGTGGACGGCCGGGTGATCGCTGCCGCCGCCCAGCAGATGGCCGAACCGGTCCCTCCGGGTCCGGTGGCCGCGCAGTCGGCCCGCAACCGGTTCCGCGGGATCGTCACGAGGGTCGTCCGGGATGGCGTGATGGCCCAGGTCGAGCTGCAGGCAGGGCCGTTCCGGGTGGTGTCCCTGATGAGCAGCGAGGCCGCCGAGGAGCTCGGTCTCGAGCCGGGTGTCGTCGCAGTCGCCTCGGTGAAGTCCACGAACGTCGTCGTCGAGATCCCTGAGAGCAACTGATGAGTCGGCCCCCCTGCGGAACCGCTGCGGCCGCCATGCTCGTCGCGCTCGGCGTCCTCACCGCCGGCTGCGGCGGGTCGTCGGGCGGCACGCCCGCTGCGTCGAGCAGCAAGCTGACCGGCACTGTCACGGTGCTGGCAGCGTCCTCGCTCACCGAGTCCTTCACCGCTCTGGGGAAGACCTTCGAGACCCAGCATCCGGGCACGAAGGTCCAGTTCAGCTTTGCGGCATCCTCGGAGCTCGCCACCCAGATCACCGGCGGAGCGCCGGCGGACGTGTTCGCGTCGGCGAGTCCGGCCACGATGCAACAGGTCAGCGACGACGGCGACACGACGGGCACGCCGAGGGTGTTCGTCCGCAACACGTTGGAGATCGCCGTGCCGTCGGGCAACCCGGCTGGCGTGACCGGGCTCAAGGACTTCGCGAACAAGGAGTTGACCATCGCGCTGTGCGCGCCCGAGGTGCCGTGCGGCGTGGCGGCGACCGCTGTGTTCAAGCTGGCCGGGATCACACCGCACCCCGACACCCTCGAGTCGGACGTCAAGGCGACTCTCACGAAGGTGACGCTCGGCGAGGTCGACGCGGCCCTCGTCTACAAGACCGACGTCAAGGCGGCGGGCGGCAAGGTGCAGGGTCTGGACTTCCCCGAGGCCGCGAAGGCGGTCAACGACTACCCGATCGTCGTGCTGAAGAACGCACCCAACCCGACGACCGCGGCCGCCTTCGTGGCCCTCGTCGAGTCCCCGCAGGGCCAGAAGGTGCTCTCCGACGCGGGATTCCAGCTGCCGTGAGCCGTCGCCGCCAGCAGCACGCGGCACCGCACCGTTCGGGGTTGCCCGGTGCGCTGGTGCCCCTCGCAGTGGTCGGCATCCTCTTCCTCCTGCTCCCGCTCCTGGGCCTGCTGGTTCGGGCGCCATGGCGGACGCTGGGGGATGAGCTGTTCAACAACGAGGGTTTGACTGCTCTGCGCCTATCGCTCGAGTGCGCCTCGTTGGCGACGATCCTCTGCGCCCTCGTCGGCGTACCGCTCGCCTGGCTGATCGCCCGTGGCCGGTTCCGCGGCAAGGGGCTCCTGCGGGCGTTGGTGATCGTCCCCCTCGTGCTGCCGCCGGTGGTGGGCGGCGTCGCGTTGTTCACCGCGTTCGGCCGTCGCGGCATCGTGGGCTCCCACCTCTACGACGCCTTCGGTATCGCCCTGCCGTTCACCACGTCGGCGGTCGTCGTGGCGGAGGCGTTCGTGGCCATGCCGTTCCTCGTCATCGCGGTCGAGGGTGCGCTGCGCGGGGTCGACGCGCGGTTGGACGAGGCGGCGGCGACGTTGGGCGCGTCCCGGTGGTACACGTTCCGCCGCGTCACGCTCCCGCTCGTGGCGCCCGGGCTCGCGGCCGGCGCGGTTCTCTGCTGGGCCCGGGCGCTGGGCGAGTTCGGCGCGACCATCACCTTCGCCGGCAACTTCCCGGGCACGACGCGGACGATGCCTGTCGAGGTCTACATCACGTTGCAGCAGGACCCGACCGCGGCGATCGCGCTGTCACTGCTGCTGCTCCTGGTCTCGGTCGCGGTCCTGGCCGGTCTGCGTGAGCGATGGCTGACGACCCCGGGGTGACGGGGCTGCAGGCGCGGATCCTGCTCCATCGCGGCAGCCTCGCCGTCGACCTGCGCCTCGACGTGGCGCCGGGCGAGACGGTCGTGCTGCTCGGCCCCAACGGCGCGGGCAAGAGCACCACCCTGCGCGTGCTGGCTGGGCTCCTCGGATGTCAGGAGGGGCTGATCCGCCTCGACGACGAGGTGCTCGAGGACACCGGGTCGGGCCGGTTCGTGGCCCCCCAGGACCGGGCGGTCGGCGTGGTCTTCCAGGACTACCTGCTCTTCCCCCACCTGTCCGTCCGCGAGAACGTCGCCTTCGGGCTGCGAGCACGTGGCGTCGAGCGATCGGTTGCCCGCGAGCGGGCCGACCGGTGGCTGGCGCGGGTGGGTCTGTCGTCGTACGCCGCTCGTCGTCCGCGCCAGCTCTCCGGTGGCCAGGCCCAACGCGTCGCGCTGGCTCGGGCCCTGGCCTCCCAGCCGCGGCTGCTGCTCCTCGACGAGCCGCTCGCGGCCTTGGACGCCGGGACCAGGCTGGACGTGCGCGCCGAGCTGCGCAGGCACCTGCGCGGCTTCGAGGGTGCGTCGGTCGTCGTGACACATGACATGCTCGACGCGATGGTGCTGGCGGATCGCCTCGTCGTGATCGAGGAAGGCACGGTCGTGCAGTCGGGAAGCCCGCGCGACGTGGCCACCATGCCGCGCACCGACTACGTCGCCCGGTTGGTCGGCCTCAACCTGTTGCGCGGGCGCGCCGTCGGTGCCCGGGTCGATGTCGACGAGGGGGTGACCCTGAGCGTCGCCGGGCCCGCCGAGGGTGCCGTCATGGTCGCCTTCCCGCCCACCGCTGTGTCCCTGCATCGGTCCCGGCCAGAGACCAGCGCTCGGAACTGCTGGGCCGGCCAGGTCGCCTCCGTCGACATGCACGGCGACACCGTACGGGTGACGCTGTCCGGTCCCATTCCTGTGATCGCCGACGTCACACCGCTGGCCGTCGCGGACCTCGGCCTTCGCCCGGGGGCCCCGGTGTGGGCCTCGGTCAAGGCGCTCCAGACCAGCGTCTACCCCGTCTGAGCTGTCCGGTGCCGGGCCGCCGCGGCGACGGTCGCCCGCGTCGGCGAGGATGGTCGCGTGGGTGAGCAGCCGGTGACCGGCCCGCCGGACGCTCCCGCCGGCGACCCGCCGGCGGCGGGTCCGGCACGTCCACGGCGCGGCCGCCAGAGCGCCGGGGACATGGTCCGGTCGCTGGCCGTGGTTCTCGCCCTGATCGTCGTCGTCCTCGCGCTGACGCTGCGGCACAACCCCCCGGGGAAGCCGCACCGCATCGACTACCGCGGCGTCCTGGCCCAGGCGCGCAACGTCGCGCCCTACGACGTCGTGTCACCCGTCGGGCTGTCCCCGTCGTGGACCGCGACCAGCGCCCGCACCTCCGGTGGTGCCGCGTCGTTCGCCTGGCACCTGGGCTTGGTGACGCCAGACGGCGACTACGCCGCGGTCGAGCAGTCCGACGGCGACCCTGAGTCGTTCGTTGCCCAGTTCGTGACGGGCGGGTCGAAGGCCGGTACCGCGACGATCGACGGCCAGCGCTGGCGGCGGATCGACTCCGGGCACCCCGAGAGGCGGGCCCTGGTGCTCGACAGCGACGCCGTGACCACGGTGGTCACCGGCGGCGCGTCGTGGACCGAGCTGCGCCGACTCGCCGGCTCCCTGCAGGGCTGAGCCGGCCGCTCAGCCGCGTCCGCTCGCCCCGCGGACGATCTTCTGGTGAGTGACCGGAGCCGCGCGTCAGCCGGTCGCGGTGCCGGTGGCCGGGCCGGTGACACCGAGCTCGGCGGCCCGCGCCTCGCTGGGCATCGCGATCCACAGCAGCGGGTAGACGAGGAACTGGCTGCCCGGCAGCACGAGCAGGGCGATCACGAAGAGCAGTCGCGCCGGCCACGGCTCGAGCCCGATCCGGCGGCCGAGGCCGGCGATGACGCCGCCGAGCACGCGGTCGCTCCTCGCGCGGACCAGGCCGTGCTGGGCGAGGCCTCGATGCAGGTTGTCCATCATGGCTGAGCAGTCCTGTTCTCGTGTTCTCTCATCGACGGGGTCGCCGGTCGGCTACCACGTGGTGCTACGACGTCCACGATGCCCGCGGTGGCTCGGCGTCGCATCGGGGACGGACCCTGGTCGCACCCGGACGGCCAGACCCCCACCGCTCAGGGTCTTGATCGATCGCCCCGCGACCGCGACCCTGGCCAGATGACGACGGATGTGACGATGCGACGCCCGCTGTCCGACCCGGATGCGGGGGCGATCATCGGGCTGCTGGCGATCCTCGAGGGAGAGCTGCTCGCCGAAACGCTCGACGTGGAGCTGGCTGGTCGATTCCGCGACCGCCTCGTCGATGTCGGCCTGCTCGCCGACAGCGCCGGCCTCGGCGAGCTGCGACGCGCACTGGGCGAGCTGAACCAACGGGTCAGGTATGCCCTCGGCGAGTACGCCGAGCCGCCGGCACCCGAGGGTCCGGCCACCCACGCGGTGGAGTTCCCCGACGAGGCGGCGGCGGCACAGTTCCGCGCGGCGGTGGCCTCCCGCTGGCCGGGCGGGAACCCGGCCGTTGCGTCCACGCCGGACCGCCCCGCGTCGTTCGTCGGCGTCGAGGACGCCGAACTACCCCTCACCGGCGCGTTCCGAGCGCACCAGGGGGCGATCGAGGAGCTCGCGGGTCAGCTCGGCGGTGACTACGCGGGCTACGGGTACTGACCGACCTCTCCGGCCCTCAGCCGGCCGCGTTGCCGGCGTCCGCGGAGGCGGCGCCGTCGCGGCCTGCCGCGGCATCGAGGCGGGCCCGGGCGCCGTCCAACCACTCCTGGCAGATAGCGGCGAGCTGCTCGCCGCGCTCCCACAGCGCGAGGGACTCCTCGAGGGTCGCCGCACCCGTCTCGAGCCGGCGCACCACCTCGACGAGCTCTTCGCGGGCCTGCTCGTAGGACGGGCGTGGGTCGTCGGACACGGCGCCAACCTTAGGGCTCACGCGTGCGCCGCCGGCTCGTCGCGGACCTCGACGGCGAGCTCCCCGACCGCAAGCCGGGCCCTCAGCAGCGTCCCGCCGGTCACGTCCGCCGCCCGCCGGACGACCTGACCGTCGGGGCGTTGCAGGACGGAGTAGCCCCGTTCGAGCGTCGCCGCGGGCGAGAGCGCCGTGACCCTGGCGCGAGTGTGGGCCAGGTTGTCGCCGGCCCGGTCCAGCGCGGCGGCGAGCACCCGGCGGGAGCGCTCGACCAGCCGGCGTACCTCCTCATCGCGCGGCGTGAGCAGGTTGTGCGGGTCGGCGAGGACGGGGCGGCTGCGGACCGCCACGAGGGCCGCCTGCTCGCGGGACAGCAGGGCGTTGATGGCGGCTCCGGTACGCCGGCGCAGCTGGCCGACCCGCTCGAGCTCCTCCGTGACGTCGGGCACGACCCGCTTGGCCGCGTCGGTCGGCGTCGATGCCCGGACGTCGGCGACCAGGTCGAGCAGAGGGGTGTCGACCTCGTGCCCGATCGCGCTCACGACCGGCGTCCGGCACGCGGCGACGGCGCGGACGAGCGCCTCGTTGGAGAACGGCAGCAGGTCCTCCAGCGAGCCGCCGCCGCGGGTCACGACGATGACGTCGACCTCCGGGTCGGCGTCCAGCCGTTGCAGGGCCTCGGTGACCTCGGTCACGGCGGTGGTCCCCTGGACCGCGACCTCCTCGACCCGGAAGCGAACCGCCGGCCAGCGACGGCGGCCGTTCTCGACGACGTCCGTCTCGGCCGCCGACGCGCGGCCGCACACGACGCCGACGACGGCGGGCAGGAACGGCAGAGACTTTTTGCGGTCCTCGGCGAAGAGGCCCTCGGCGGCGAGCACGCGCCGCAGGTGCTCGAGCCGAGCCAGCAGCTCGCCGACGCCGACCTGGCGGACCTGGTCCGCGGCCAGCGAGAGCGTCCCGCGGGTCGCGTAGAACTGCGGTCGGGCGTGCACCACGACGGTGGCGCCCTCCTCGATGGCACCCCCGGGGCCTTCGAGCAGCGCCACCGAACACGTCACCGTCAGCGACATGTCCGCCGCGGGGTCGCGCAAGGTGACGTACGCGGTCCGCTGCCCCGGCCGCCGCGACAGCTGAGCGACCTGGCCCTCGATCCAGACGTAGCCGAGCTGCCCGATCCACTGCGCCATCAGCTGGCTGACCCGGCGTACCGGGACCGGGTTCTCCGGCGAGGTCTCCAGCGGCATTCGCGCAGGCTATCCGGCCTCCCGCGGGGCACCGGCCGGTCGTCCCCAGGTCGCCGACCTACCATGAGGACATGTCGCAGCGCCCGGGTCGTGTCCTGCTCGCGGCGCCTCGCGGCTACTGCGCGGGCGTCGACCGGGCCGTGATCACGGTCGAGAAGGCGCTGGACACCTACGGGCCGCCGGTCTACGTCCGCAAGCAGATCGTGCACAACAAGCACGTGGTCGAGACCCTGCAGGAGCGCGGCGCGGTCTTCGTCGAGGAGAACGACGAGGTGCCCGAGGGAGCCACTGTCGTCTTCTCAGCGCACGGCGTCGCGCCCGAGGTGCACGAGCAGGCCAAGGCCCGCAACCTGCGCACGATCGACGCGACCTGTCCGCTGGTGACCAAGGTGCACCACGAGGCCAAGCGGTTCGCCGCCGACGACTACGACATCCTGCTCATCGGCCACGACGGCCACGAGGAGGTCGTCGGCACCACCGGCGAGGCGCCCGGGCACATCCACCTCGTCGATGGGCCGACCGATGTCGCCTCGATCGAGGTGCGCGACCCGTCGAAGGTCGCGTGGCTCTCGCAGACGACGCTGTCCGTCGACGAGACGCTGGAGACGGTACGCCGGCTGCGCGAGCGGTTCCCGGCGCTGCTGGACCCGCCCAGCGACGACATCTGCTACGCCACCCAGAACCGCCAGGTCGCGGTGAAGGAGATCTCGGCCGGCGCCGACCTGGTCATCGTCGTCGGGTCGACCAACTCCTCGAACTCGGTCCGGCTCGTCGAGGTGGCCAAGGAGGCCGGCGCCCAGGACAGCCGGCTGGTCGACAAGGCGTCCGAGCTCGACGACGCCTGGGTCGAGGGGGCGACCGTGGTCGGCGTGACCAGCGGGGCATCGGTGCCCGAGATCCTGGTCCGTGGGGTCCTCGACTGGCTGGCCGAGCGCGGCTTCACCGACGTCGAGGAGGTGTCCTCGGCGGAGGAGAGCCTGCTGTTCGCCCTGCCGCCCGAGCTGCGCCGCGACATGCGGGCCAAGGAGGCCTCCGCTTCCGCCTAGCGGTGCCCGAGGGCACCGCAGCCGCCAGGCTCAGCCCGGGCGACGTACCCCGGTGAAGACGACATCCGGCTCACCGCGGCCGAGCGCGGTCTCGACCTCGATGACCTGCACGTCGTCCAGCCGGCCGGCGAGCAGCTCGGCGTACCTCGGAACCGGGCCGGCGCTCCACACTGCGAGCACCCCAGCGGGCGCGAGCGCCCGCACGCAGCGGTCCAGCCCGGCGGCGGAGTAGAGCGACTCGTTGGTCTCGGTGACCGTCCAGTCGGGACCGTTGTCGACGTCGAGGCACACGGTGTCGTAGCCGCCCGGGTGCTCGGCGAGGTGCGCGGCGATGTCGCCGACAACCACCTGCACCCGCGGGTCGGCCAGCGCGGCGCCGGTCAGGTGGGCGAGGTGGGTCGCGTGCCAGCCGACGAGCACCGGCTCGATCTCGACGACGACGATGCGTTCGAGGTGGGGGTCCGCGACGGCCTCGAGAAGCGAGAAGCCGACCCCCAGGCCGCCGACCAGGAGGGTGGGCGCGGCGGCGGACCGACGATGAGCGGCCAGCGCCGCGCGGACCAATGCCCGCTCGGAGCGCCCGTCGCGGGTGTCCATCAGGAATGTGCCGTTGCTGATGACCTCGAGCTCGCCGTCGACGCGGCGCAGCACGAGCTCGCCGCGCGGGGTGGTGACGCGGTCGAGGACCTCGGGGGGTTCGGGCGAGCCGGTCACTCAGCGCCGGGCGATGCGGACGCCCACGCGCACGAGCAGCACGAGCACCGAGAGCGCCGCGGCCGCGAAGACTGTCGGCGCGTGCAGCGCCAGCGTGGTGCCTACGTCGAGGATGAGCTCGCGATTGCCGCGGTCCTGCCCGCCCAGCGCGGCGATGCCGGTCGCCGCGGCGGCCACCAGCAACGGCGGCAGGACCAGAGCCGTGGGCAGCGAACGGAACCGGACGACTGCCGGTGCCGCGAGGGCCGCGAGGAGCAGGGCGACGGTCGTTCCGGCGCCGAGCGTGCGGTCACGTTGCAGGTCAACGGCCGCGCCGAGCGCGACGAGCAGGGCAGCGGCGGCCACGACGGCGGGACCGGTGACACCGTCGCGGCGAGCCCGCGTGATCAGGCCGGGACCGGGGACGGCCGGTGCGGTGACGACCACCGGGCCGAGGACGGGCGGCCCGCCCGTGACGGTCGTCGTCGCCTGTCCCGTGGGTGCGTCCGTTGTCACCGTCGGTGCCGCCGTCGCATCTGCGGCTGCAGACACCGGGCTGCCGTCGGTGGTCGTGGTCACCCCGCCACGGTAGGGCGACGATCCGCCCGGCAGCCGCCGGACACGCCCGGGCCCGCCGGACCGGCCGCGCTGGTCAGCCGCCTCCGGTGTGCAGGAACCGCAACGGTCGCGCGTCGGGCGGGTCGGACCGGGCGTGCCGGTCCACTCGGTCCTCGTCCGGCTCCGGGAGCTCGAGCAGCTCCGGAGCACCGATCGGCCTGGTCGTTGCAGTCAGCGGGACCGGCGTTGCGAGGTCGGCGTCGGTGACCTGCAGCTCGGCCATCCGTCGGGCCTGGACCAGCACGCTTCGCTCGAGCGAGCCCACCATCGAGTTGTAGTCGTCGACCGAGCGGGTCAACGTCCGGCCGAGCTTGCCGACGTGCTCGCCCAACGTGCCCAGTCGCCGGTAGAGCTCGCGGCCGAGCTCGAAGACGGTCCGGGCGTGCTCGGTGAGGGCCTCCTGCTGCCAGGAGTAGGCCACGGTTCGCAGCAGCGCGATGAGGGTCGTCGGTGTCGTGATGAACACCCGTGCCGCCATCGCGTCGTCGAGCAGCCGGGGGTCCCGCTCCAGCGCCGGCGCGAGGAACGCGTCGCCGGGCACGAACAGGACGACGAACTCCGGGGTCGGCTCGAACGCGCGCCAGTACTCCTTGGCCGCCAGCCCGCGCACGTGCTCGCGCAGGTGGCGGGCATGGGCCTGAAGCCGGGCCTCGATCACATCGGGATCGCGGGACTCGGCCGCGTCGAGGTAGGCGGCGAGCGAGACCTTGGCGTCGACGACGACCTGCTTGCCGCCGCCGAGGCGCACGACGAGGTCGGGCCGCTGGGTGCCGAGGTCGCCGGTCGCGCTTTCCTGCTCGGAGAAGTCGCAGTGCTCGACCATGCCGGCCAGCTCGACCACCCGGCGCAGCTGCATCTCGCCCCACCGGCCGCGGGCCTGCGGCGCCCGCAGCGCGGTGACCAGCGACGCGGTCTGGTCACGCAGTGCCTCACCGGTGCTCGCCATCGCCCGTACCTGCTCGCTCAGGGTGCTGTAAGCCCCCATACGAGCCTGTTCGAGGTCGCGGAGGTGGCTCTCCACCTTGCCCAGCGCGTCGCGCAGGGGCGCCACCGTGACGACCAGGGCGTCGCGTCGGCCCGCCTCGGCGTCGGCGACGGCCAGCCGCTCGCGCAGCAGCCGTGCCTCGCCGGCGGCATCGCCTGTATACGAGCGGGCGAGCAGCCAGCCCAGCGCGGCGCCGACCAGCAGGCCCAGGACGAGCAGAACGATCTCCATGCGCCCAGGGTGCGGGGGACCCCGGACACAAACCCCGCAACCGGCGCCCACGCGTGTCGGCCAGACTGCCGACTGGCGCATCGCGGCTCCCGCCAGCCCGCTGAGGTCAACCGCAACGCGCCGGTCGATGTGCGGATGCCGAGGGGGGCGGGCGCCGATTCGGTGAGGGCCGCTGATCGCCGTACCCTTCAACCCTGTGAGCCTCACCATCGGGATCGTCGGCCTGCCCAACGTCGGCAAGTCGACCCTTTTCAACGCGTTGACCAAGAACGACGTGCTTGCCGCGAACTACCCGTTCGCGACGATCGAGCCCAACGTCGGTGTCGTCGGCGTGCCCGATCCGCGGCTCGCCGTGCTGTCCGGGCTGTTCTCCAGCGCCAAGGTCGTGCCCGCCACCGTGTCGTTCGTGGACATCGCCGGGATCGTGCGCGGCGCGAGCGAGGGGGAGGGGCTCGGCAACAAGTTCCTCGCGAACATCCGCGAGAGCGACGCGATCTGCCAGGTCATCCGCGCCTTCCGGGACCCCAACGTCGTGCACATCGACGGCGAGGTCTCGCCGAAGTCGGACATCGAGACCATCAACACCGAGCTGATCCTCGCCGACCTGCAGACCCTCGAGAAGGCGCTGCCGCGGCTGGAGAAGGAGTCACGGCTCGTCAAGGACAAGAGCAAGGCCGCGACCCTGACCGCGGCGCAGCAGGCGAGCGAGCTGCTGCAGGGCGGCACCACGTTGTACGCCGGTGCGGCGACCGCTGGCATCGACCCGGCTGACCTCCTCGAGCTGCACCTGCTCACCGCGAAGCCGTTCCTCTACGTGTTCAACGTCGACGAGGACGAGCTCGGCGACGACGCGTTCAAGGACGAGATGCATGCCCTGGTGGCCCCGGCGGAGGCCATCTTCCTGGACGCGAAGACCGAGGCCGAGCTCGCGGAGCTGCCCGACGACGAGGCGCTCGAGCTGCTGCAGTCCCTCGGTCAGAACGAGTCCGGGCTCGACCAGCTCGCCCACGTCGGCTTCCGGACCCTGGGCTTGCAGACCTATCTCACCGCGGGGCCCAAGGAGTCTCGGGCCTGGACCATCCCGGTGGGCGCGACGGCGCCCCAGGCTGCCGGCGTGATCCACACCGACTTCCAGCGCGGCTTCATCAAGGCCGAGGTCGTCTCCTACGACGACCTGGTCGACGCCGGCTCGATGAACGAGGCCAAGTCCCGCGGCAAGGTGCGCATCGAGGGCAAGGACTACGTGATGGCCGACGGCGACGTCGTGGAGTTCCGCTTCAACGTCTAGAGCAACCCCATCACCGCAGGTCAGCCACGTGCACCTCGGTCGTCGGCTACGCCGCGTCGATTGCGCACCGCGCAACTGCCGGGTTCGATGGAAGGTATGCGCGTTCGACTCGTCCGCGGCCCGCGGCGGGCTGCCGCAGTAGCGTCGTTCCTGGTGTTCTCCGTTGGCTGTCTGGCGGGCTGCGTCGCCGATCGCGCGGCGGGCGACCCGACCAGCATGAGCCGGCCAACGATCGGCCCGGACGGGACGACGGTGCGCGTCTTGCAGATGAACCTGTGCAACAGCGGGCGCGCTGCGTGCTACTCCGGCGGCCGTGCCGTGAGCATGGCGGTGGCACTCATCCACCAGGACCGGCCGGACATGGTCAGCCTCAACGAGGTTTGCCGCGATGACGTACGCGTCCTCAAGCAGGCGATGTCGGCCACCTCCCCCGCCGCCGCGGTCGCCTCGGCGTTCATGTCGGCGAAAGACCGGCCCACCCAGGCACCGGTTCGCTGTCAGAACGGCCAGCAGTTCGGCGACGGCGTCCTCGTTGTGGTTTCGTCCCCCGCAGTCGGCTTCCGCAGTTACAGCGGCGTCTACCCGGTTCAAGACCTCAACGACCCAGAGGAACGCGTCTGGGTGTGCATCGATCTGGCCACCCGGTTCTCTGCCTGCACCACGCACACGGCCAGCACCGACACGACTATCGCGCTGAACCAGTGCCGATACCTGCTGAACTCTGCGGTGCCGAGCATGAGCCGGCGCGACGGCGGCGACCCGATCGTCCTCGGCGCAGATCTCAACCTCGCGGCTCGCGGTTCACCCAGCCCACAGTCATGCCTGCCAAGCGGCTACCAGCGCGCCGACGACGACGCTCGTCAGGACGTCGTGGTCGGCCCGGGTATCGGGGTGCGATCGCACTCGGCCATCGACATGCATGGCACCACGGATCACCCCGGCCTGCTCGTCGAGGTCGTGCTACCGCGCCCCTGAGGGCAGGCCGAAGCCGCTGATCGCGCGCGCGATGAGTCGAGCCGGACTGCCGGAGCCTCGTTCCCGGACGACTCAGGGCTCGGTGGGCACCCGGCACGTCAAGGGCGCCTGCGCGTCGCTAGCGTCCTGCGGGTTTTGGCAGGTCAAGGTCATGACACCACGATGGCTTGACGTGACACCATTGTGGTGTCACGATGGTGGCATGGAACTCGGACGGTACGTCAGCGACCTGCAGCGCCAGCTGGTTGGTGTCGCGGAGAACAGCGCGGAGGACACCCTCGCGGTCGCCGAGCGACTCGTCGGCGGGCTGGATGCGGCGGCCCGCCTCGTGCTGCTCGACGCGCTGTCGGCTGCCTGCGGCGAGATCACCCGCGATCTCGCGCCCGGCTCGGTCGACCTGCGGCTGCGTGGACGCGAGATCGAGTTCGTCGTGACCCAGCCGACCATCGAGTCGGACCCCGACGAGCAGCCCACTGCAGCCGTCGACCTCGACGACACGAGCACGTCGCGCACGACGCTCCGCCTGCCGGACGCCCTCAAGGCGCGGGTGGACGAGGCCGCCTCCGCTGACGGCATGTCCGTCAACACCTGGCTGGTCCGTGCGATTGCGGCCGCCCTCCAACCCAAGCAACGCCGATCCGCGCAGCGCACGCTGCGCACCGGCGACAACTTCGCGGGCTGGGCGCGCTAGCCCGCTCAGCCCACCTGCATCCACCACCACGCGGACCCGCGGGGTCAGACCAACACGCCCACACAGAGACGGAGGCGTCAGCATGCCCACCTACGACACACCCACCCCCATCGACCTCGCCATCAACCTGAGGGTCGGCGCCATCGACGTCATAGCCAGTGACCGCGCCGACACGGTCGTGACCGTGTCGCCCACCAACCCGGCGAAGACGATCGACCACCGAGGCGTGGAGGAGACCACGGTCGACTTCGACGGCCAGCGGGTCACCATCACCGGCCCGCGGCACCGGATCAGCTGGATCGGCCCCGGCCCAACCGACTCGGTCGACGTGAAGGTCGAACTGCCGACGGGGTCGCGCTTCACCGCCGAGATCGCGGTCGGCGGCGTGCGCACCGTCGGCCGCCTCGGCGCCACCCGCATCAAGGCCTCGACTGGTGCCGTGGATGTCGACACCACCGGCGACCTGTGGCTGCACGCCGCGCACGGCAACGCGACCCTGCGCACCGCCGACGGCGAGATCGAGATCACTGCCGACCACGGTCAGATCCGGGTCGGCACGGTGAGCGGCGACGCGATCCTCAAGGCGTCGCACGGCACCATCCTGGTCGGGGAGTCCGGTGGCGACCTCGACGCGAAGCTCTCCATGGGCGACCTCGAGATCACGAAGGCGCTCGCCTCCGTCTCGGCGAAGACCGCCTACGGCAGCATCCAGCTCGGCGAGGTCTCGAGCGGTTCCATCCAGGTCGAGAGCGGCTTCGGCCAGGTCAGCATCGGCGTGCGGCCCGGCGTTCCCGCCTGGCTCGACCTGTCCTCCAAGGACGGGCGGGTGCGCAACCAGCTCACCGCCGACCGCGCGCCCGACGCGTCCGAGCAGACCGTCGCCGTACGTGCGCGCACTCAGTTCGGCGACATCAACGTCCAGCGCGCCCGGTGACTCCGGGCATCGAACAGAAGGGAACGTAACCATGAACACGCCAGCGATCGAAGTCCACGGGCTGCGGAAGTCCTACGCCGGAAAGGTCGTGCTCGACGACGTCGACCTCACCGTGAGCGCAGGCACCGTCACCGCGCTGCTCGGCCCGAACGGCGCCGGCAAGACGACGACCGTGCACATCCTGTCCACACTCGTGCGCCCGGATGCCGGCTCCGCGTCGGTGGCGGGATGTGACGTCGCGCGCGACCCCGACGGCGTACGTGCCGCCATCGGCCTGACCGGCCAGTTCTCGGCGGTCGACAAGTTGTTGACGGGCGAGGAGAACCTCTTGCTGATGGCGCGGCTGCGCCACCTCGGGGCGAAGCGCTCGCGGACGCGGGTGGCCGAGCTGCTCGAGCGGTTCGACCTCGTCGAGGCTGCCCGCAAGCCGCTCGCCACTTACTCCGGCGGGATGCAGCGCCGCCTCGATCTCGCCATGACGCTCGTCGCGACACCGAGCGTGATCTTCCTCGACGAGCCCACCACAGGCCTGGACCCGCGCAGCCGCCACACCATGTGGGACATCGTGCGCGGCCTCGTCGCGGACGGCACGACCGTGTTGCTCACCACCCAGTACCTCGACGAGGCGGACGAGCTCGCGGACCGCATCGCGGTGCTCGACACCGGCCGCATCGTCGCCGACGGGACGCCGGACGAGTTGAAGCGCCTCGTCCCCGGCGGGCACATCCGGCTCCGGTTCGCGGACGCTCCGGCGCTCGACGCCGCCTCCCGCCTGCTCGACGAGTCCACTCGCGACGACACCGGGCTCGTGCTCACGGTGCCGAGCGACGGCGGCGTCGGGGCGCTCCGCACGGTGCTCGACCGCCTCGATGCCGCCGACCTCGAGATTGACGACCTCAGTATCCACACCCCGGACCTCGATGACGTCTTCTTCGCGCTCACCGGCCGGGTCGACCCGAAGGGAACCGTGTCATGACCACCATCGCCGCACAGCGACCAGCAACTCAGGGCACCCGTCGGCAGCCACACGTCGTCGCCGACGCGATCACGATGCTGCGCCGCAGCCTTCTCCACCTCGCGCGTTATCCCGGCCTCACCGTGTACGTCATCGGGGCGCCGGTCGTGTTCCTGCTGCTGTTCGTGTTCGTCTTCGGCGGCACGCTCGGGGCGGGTCTGCCAGGCGTGGATCCTGGCGGCGGGCGGGAGGCGTACGTCGCGTACGTCTTGCCGGGCATCCTGGCGATGACGATCGCGGGCACCGCGGGCGGCGCGGCGACGACGGTCGCGATGGACATGACCGAGGGGATCACCGCGCGGTTCCGCACGATGGCGATCTCGCGGGCGGCGGTGCTCGCCGGGCACGTGCTCGGCAACACCATCCAGGCGATGATCGGCATCGCCGTCGTGCTGGGCGTCGGCCTACTGGTGGGGTTCCGTCCGACCGCGGGACCGATCGATTGGATCGCCGCTGTCGGCGTACTCGCGCTCATCGCGTTCGCGATCAGCTGGCTCGCCGTCGCGATGGGGATGCAGGCGAAGTCGGCCGAGACGGCGACCAACCTGCCGATGCTGCTCCTCCTGCTGCCGTTCCTCGGCAGCGGCTTCGTGCCGACCGAGTCGATGCCGGAGTGGTTGCAGTGGTTCGCGCAGAACCAGCCGTTCACGCCGTTCATCGAGACGATCCGCGGGCTGCTGCTCGGCAGCCCGCTCGGTTGGAACCCGGTGCTCGCACTCGGCTGGTGCGTCGCGATCACGGTCGTCGGGTACGCCTGGTCGATGGCGATCTACGAGCGGAAGTCGGTGCGCTGAGCCCAGGGCACCTGAATGGTGCGGGCGGTCGCGAGCAGATCGCGGCCGCCCGTGCTGTTGCCTGGCTTGGCGGGATGCTTCCGGCCGGCACCTAGGTCAGTGCGGGCGGGAGAGAGGCGAGGACGCCCGCGCAGTCGATCAGCCCCTGAGCGAGCGCCTCGGCGGGGACCGGCCGGCCGAACAGGAAACCTTGCGCGTAGTCGCAGCCGAGTGCCACGAGGGCGGCGTGCTGCTCGGAGGTCTCGACCCCCTCCGCGATGCAGACCGCGCCCACAGCGCTTGCGAGGTTGATGATGCTCGCCACGATCGCGTCGTCCTCGGCACTGACCCCCATCCCGGCTACGAAGGACCGGTCCACCTTGAGTGCGTGCAGGTCGTACCTCTTCAGATAGACGAGTGAGCTGTAGCCGGTGCCGAAGTCGTCGATGGCCACGGGCACGCCGAGCGCGGCGATAGCCTGCAGCGCCACCTCGGCGGCATCGGCGTCCACCATCACGGTGGACTCGGTGACCTCGACGAGGAGACGCTCAGGAGGCAATCCGGAACTGCGAAGGGCGGCTCGGATGGTGCCCACGATGTCGGGATGAGTCACCTGGCGAGCCGACAGGTTGACGGCGACATCAAGGTCCAGCCCCTGCCGACGCCAGATCGCGCCCTGGCGGCACGCCTCCTGGAGCACCCAGGCCCCCAGGGGGACGATCAGGCCGCTCGCCTCTGCGGCCGGGATGAACGTGTCCGGCATCCGGAGCCCATCGGCTCGCCGCCAGCGCACCAGGGCCTCGACGCCGGTGGTCACTCCTCGCTTGAGATCCACCACCGGCTGGTAGTGCAGCACCAGCTCGTCGTGCCGGAGTGCCTCCCGAAGCTCGACCTCCGTCCGCAGGCGCAGGTGGATTCCCTGCCGCAGCGCGTCGGAGTGCAGGGTGATGTGGCCGGGCCCGCGTGCCTTTGCCTCGGCCATCGCCGCGTCTGCGGCTTGCAGCAGGTCGTCGGATGACTGGCTCGGCACACTGATCGCGACACCGATGCTCGCCGACATGGCCACCGTCGACTCGTTCAAGGTGAACGGAGACTCCATGACGGCCGACAACCCGCGAACCAACGCCTCACCCTCGTCGATGGACTCGACACCGGGCCAGACCGCGACGAACTCGTCACCGGCAAACCGCGCAAGCGTGTCACCGCTGCGCATCATGGCGAGCCATCGGCCACTGATCGCCTGCAGCAACGTGTCGCCGGCGCTGTGGCCCAGCCGTTCGTTGACCCGGCCGAAGCTGTCGAGAGACAGAAAGGCCACCACGACCGGCCGGCCAGTCCGTTCTGCCCAGGCCAACGCCTGCCGTAGCCGATCCCTGAGAAGGTCCCGATTGGGCAGTTGGGTCAGCGGGTCGTGCAGCGACTGGTACGACATCGCGCGGGCCGACAGCTTCGCTGCCGAGATGTCCACGTGGCTGAGTACCGCTCCGGCGATCTCGTGCAGCGGGGTCATTCGAAGACTGATCCAGCGCTCGTTGTCCCCGGTCGTGCATGGGTAGTCGACGGTGACCTGATCCGGCAAGCCGCCCAGGAGACGCTTGAGCCCCTCCGAGATCTGCGCCGCGACATCAGGATCCGTACGAGTCGCCGGCTTCCAGATGTCGAGGTAGTGGCCGCCGACCGGCAGCCGACTGCCACTCGCGCCCGAACCTGCCTGACGCCAGGCTCGGTTAGTGGCGACGATCTCGCCGGAGCTGTCCACGACGCAGGTCGAGGACTCCATCACGTCCAGCAGGCTCTGGACGAGGCTCTCGTCGTAGCGCATCTGCGGATCCGGGGCGTGGCGCCGCGGCGTCGCGCCGGTGGTTGCCTTTCCGGCGCCCCTGGGGGTCGGCACATCCACTCCCCGGTGCCGGACGGATGCGCAGTCCCGTCGAATGCGTCGCCGACTCTGTCCGGAGTGTAGGCGCCTTGTTCTGATGTCGAGGTTGTCGCGAGGTGGGCGGCAGCTCCCCGCCATTCATCGGTGCTCAACGATGGCCTGCCGATACCGGGAGAAGGCGGCGTGGTGCATTCGTCTGCGTCCAGCAGGTCGCGAGGTCTCTCATGGACAACGGATGGCCCGGGCGGCACGTGACGACGTCCGATACGACCCCAGCGCCACCATGGGGAAGCCTGGCGGAGCACCCGAACGCTTCCAAGGCCGCAACTGACCGACCTGTCAGGCGACCCGGACTTGACCAAGAGCCTCAGACCAAGCCATCAAGCCCAGGCGGAACGGGGTACCGACCGCGGGCCGGTGACCGCGCCGCGGCCACGGGTGTCGAGGTCGTCGGCGGCGACGACCTCGTCGCCGCCGTTCCCCTTGGCGGCATAGAGCGCGGCGTCGGCGGCGCGGTACAACGCCGCCGCGTCGGGCCCTTGGTCCGAGCCGACGGAGACAGCGAGCCCGATGCTCGCCGAGACGGCGAGCCCGCGCGAGACCTCACCCCACGCCTCCGACGAGATGGCGGTATGCAGCTCCGCGGCTCGCGTCCGAGCCGCGTCCGCAGTCAGGGACTCGCCGGAGAGGAGGACGGCGAACTCGTCACCGCCCAGCCGGACGGCGAGGTCACCGGGGCGGACCGACTCGAGGAGCAAGCGGCCGAGGCGCCGGAGCACCTCGTCGCCGTAGTCGTGCCCGTGGTTGTCGTTGACGGCCTTGAAGTCGTCGAGGTCGACGAGCAGGAGTGCGGTCGCGGTGAGAGGTGCCGAGTCCCCCCGGTCCAGCCAGCCGTCGAAGGTACGCCGGTTGTCCAAGCCGGTCAGCGGGTCGGTTCGCACCGCTCGGCTGAGCCCCTCGTGCTCGGCCTGGCGGCGAGCCGCCGCGATCTGGGCCTGGGCCGCGACGAGCACGGCCTGGCGGGACTCCCAGCGCAGCCGGGACAGCATCGCCGCGTGGTCCTGCTGGGCGCGGACGGCGACTGACGGCTCGGCGGCTGCGAGGACCTGGGCGCGTACCCACAGCGGGAAGCTGCGGGCGCCCGAGGACGCAGAGGAGACGAGCTCCAGCCGGTTCGCGACCTCGACCGCCGCCTCGGTCGATCCCGAGTGCCACAGCGACCAGGCCACCGCGGCGTCGAGCAGGGGCAGCACCTCGATGTCGCCGTCCTCCTCGAGGGAGGCCCGGACCGCCGTCAGCTGTCCGGCGACGTCGGCGACCGGCGTACCGGAGAGCAGGCCGGCGACGATGCCGAGTGCCTCGACATCACGGCGCCACAGCGGCGGCAGCGCCTGGGCGAGCGCGTCGGGGACAGCGTCCAGTGCCTGCCGCAGCCGCAGCAGGCACTGCTCCT
>DASYEF010000012.1:0-2549 GCA_036499185.1 Actinomycetes bacterium
CTCGGCACCGACCAGGTTGGCCGCCGGCACCCGGACCGACTCGAACGCCACGATCGGGTGGTGGTGACCGATGGTGTGCGAGTACGCCGGCGTGCGCACCACGCGCACACCCGGGGACGGCAGGTCGACGAAGAACATCGCGTGCTCCCCGTCGTGCTCGCCGCCGTGCAGGCGTGCCTGGAAGAACGCGTAGGTCGCCTCGTTGTACGACGTCACGTGCCACTTCTCGCCATCGAGGACGTAGTGGTCGCCGTCCCGGCGCGCGGTCGACGCGAGGTCGGCGACATCGGACCCGGCGTACTCCTCGGTGATGGCATAGCACTCCGTGGCGTCCCCGCGGACGGTCGGCTCGTGCCACCGTTCTCGTTGGTACGCCGTCGCGACCGACGGGAGCCATCCCGGGGGAGTCGCCATCACCCAGGCCAGTGCGTTGGTCACCCGGCCGCCCTGCTCCTGCACGAGCACCTGCTGCAACGTCGTCGCGCCGCCGCCGCCGTACTCCGTCGCGATGTTCGTCGCGACGAGCCCGAGCTCGCGGGCGCGCGCCCGCTGTTGCTCGGCGAGCGCGTGCGGAACCTCGCCGCCGGCCAGCTCGATCTCGACCTCGTAGGGGATGAGCTCGTCGGCGAAGGTGCGCGCGGCCTGCTGCAGCGCGAGGTCCTCCTCGCTGAGACGGTGCATCCGCGCTCCCGTTCCCGACCTATTGACTGACCGTTCAGTCTATGCCAGCGTTCCGCCTCGTGACCAGCGTCTCGACGGGGGACACGGCCGACGCCGTCGTCGTTGGCGGTGGCACCGTCGGCGCGTGGTGCGCGTGGTTCCTCCGGCGCGCCGGGCTGGACCGGGTGGTCCTGCTCGAGTCCGCGGGGCTCGGCAACGGCGCGAGCAGCCGCGCGGCCGGCATGGTCCGGGCCCAGGGCGGGACGGAGACCGCGGTCCGGCTCGGCATGTGGGCCCGGGACTTCTACCGTCACCAGCGCGACGAGCTCGTCGTCGACTCGGGCTTCGTTGAGCAGGGTTACTGCATGCCGTGCTTCACGCCCGCAGAGGTCGAGCAGGCGCACGCCAGGATCGCGATGCAGCGTGTGCTGGGGCTCGACGTGCGATGGCTCGACCCCGACGAGTTCGACCGGCTCAACCCGGCGGTAGCGCCCGGCCTGACCCTCGGCTCGTCCTACGCGCCCGGCGACGGCTGGATCGACCCGCCGCGCAACGTCCTGGCCTACACCGCTGCGGTCGTCACAGCGGGGGTCGATGTCCGCGAAGGGACTGCCTTCACCGGCCTGCTCGGCGGCTCCCGACAGGTCACCGGCGTCCGTACGTCCCGCGGTGACATCGCTACCGAGCGGGTCGTGCTCACCGGGGGACCGCAGCTGGCCGACGTCGGCCGCGCGGCCGGGGTGCGCATCCCTGCAGGCGGCACTCGCCACCAGGTCGTCGTCACCGAGGCCCATCCCGATCTCGCGGCCGACCGCCTGCCGATGGTCTTCGACGTGCAGGCCGGCATCTACTGGCGACCCGAGGACGGTGGCCTGCTCTGGGGGATGAGCAACCCGGCGGAGCCACCGGGCGTGGCGACGAAGTTCGACGACGACTACTTCGCTCTGATGCGCCGACGGGTCTCCGAGCTGGTGCCGGTCACCGAGAAACTCGGGCTGCGCAAGAGCTGGGCGGCGACCATCGACTACACGCCGGACCACCTGCCGATCCTCGGCCCCGTGCTCGGCGCGGACGGCGCGGTGGCCGGGACCGTAGTCGCCGCCGCCGGCGGCCACGGGATGATGTGGGGCCCCGCGGTGTCGCGTATCGCAGCCGACCTCGTGCTCACCGGCCGTACGGACATCCTCGATGTCACCGACCTCGGGCTGGACCGGTTCGACGCCGAGGGCCGCAGCCGCCTCGCCCCCGACCCCATTGCACTGCCGTTCCCCGAGAGGACCACCGCATGACGTCCACCGTCTCCACCACCCCGTTCCTGCCCGACGCTGCCGGCGTCACCGACCTCGAGGACTGGGGTCTGCTCGAGGAGGCGACGGGGGAGCCGATGCAGACCCACGGCGTCACGTTGTGGGAGCTCGGCGCCGCGTCGGCCGGAGTCTGGGAGTGCACGCCCGGGCCGTCCCGTTGGCTGCTCGAGACGCACGAGGTCATCCACCTGGTGGCCGGTCGGATGACCGTCACACCCGACGGCGGTACGCCGACCGAGATCGCCGCCGGCGATGTCGCGGTCTTCCCGCGTGGCTGGTCGGGGACCTGGGAGATCCACGAGACCCTGCGCAAGGTCTACGCGATTTTCTGATCCACAGGCCTTCCCCGTGTGTTCCCCGGTTGCTATCCTCGAACACGTGTTCGAGGCTCGGGGATCGTCGGAGCTGGGTGCACCAATGCCCGCGACGGCCGCGGTGCGCGACTTGCGGGTTGCGCTGGCGGGGATGGACCGGGCGGTGTCTGACGCCGAGCGGATCGATCAGATCCGCGCCCTGGAGGAGCTGAAGGCTGCGGCGGCCGCGGCGCAGGCCCGGACGACGGCGGATCTGCAGGCGTCGGTG
>DASYEF010000013.1:0-2149 GCA_036499185.1 Actinomycetes bacterium
GACGTCCTGCACTGCCCCTACTGCCACGGCTACGAGGTCCGTGACCAGCAGCTCGGAGTTCTCGGTGGGTCACCGGAGGCAGTTCGCTATGCCCACGTGGTCCGGCAATGGACCCAGGACCTCGTGTACTTCACGACGAGCGAGGTACTGACGGCTGCTGACCGCGCTGCCCTGGAGGCCCGGGCGATCGAGATCGTCGAGGGCGGCGTAGCCCGGGTCCTGGTCGAGCACGACCAGCTGTCCGGTGTCCAGATGGACGACGGCCGCGTGATCCCTCGCCGCGCGCTGTTCGTGCCCCCGCGCTTCGTCCCCAACAACCACCTCCTGGTCGGCCTCGGCTGCGCCATCGGCGAGGATGGCTGGGTCCTGGCCGGCGCCCACGGCCAGACCAGTGTTCCCGGCGTCTGGGTGGCCGGCAACGTCGCCAACCCGCGAGCGCAGCTCATCACCGCCGCCGGCGAGGGGTCGGCGACCGCCATCGCCATCAACACCGACCTCGTCGACGAGGACGTGCGCAACGCCGTCGCCGACGTCAGCAGCCACACGCCCTGACCGGGTCAGGTCCTCACTCCACCCCCACGCACGACAAATCCGACACGACACCACTGGCACGACAACTCCAAGGAGCACCCCATGACCGAGCACGCAACGACACCCCGACACCCCACGGCTCGCCCGCCCAGCAAGCACCAGCTGGCCCTGATGATCTGGCTGGCCGTCTTCCCGACCCTCACGATCCTCAACCTGGCCCTCGGCGACTGGCTGCGCCCCATGTCGCCGGTCCTGCGCACCTTCGTCCTCGCCACGATCGCAGTCCCCGTCGTCATCTACGGCCTGATGCCGCAGCTGCACCGGGTGCGCGGCCGCCTACTGACCCGCACTGCGCGTGGCTGAGGCCAGTGGCAGCCACAGCCAGGCGCCGACCGAGCCCGGTCAGCCGGCGAGCAGCGCGCCGCCGTTGATGTGCAGCACCTGACCGGACAGGTGGCGTCCGTCCGAGGACATCAGGTAGGCGATCAGCGCAGCGACTTCCTCGGGCCGACCCGCCTGGTTGTTGAACGCCTCGGCGAGGAGGCGGTCGCGGCGGGCCGGCTCGATCGAGGGCCCGAAGAACTCGGTGCCCTCGGTGTAGCCGGGAGAGACCACGTTCGCGGTGATGCCCCGTGGCCCCAGAGTGCGGGCGAGGTCGCGGACCCACGGCGTGAGCGCGGCCTTGGCCGCGCCGTACGAGCCGCCGCCGCGGGTCGCGGCGATGGAGCCGAGGGCGACGATCGCGGCCCGGTCGGCCAGCCGTTCGCGAAGAGCCTCCACGGTGAGGACGGCCGACAGCACGTTCATCCGCCAGGACGCCGCCCACGACTCGGCGAGACCGTCCAGCCCGGGTCGGTCCGAGGACTCACCGACACCTCCCGCCACCAGAGCCACACCAGCTACCGGGCGGCTGCCCACGATCCCGGCGAGCTGCGTCGCCCCCGACGTCGTCGAGAGATCTCCGTCGGCCAGCAGTGGCTGGGCGGCAGTCCCGAGGGCCCGTGCGGTCTCCTCGAGGGCCGCCCGTCGGCGCCCAGCGAGGACCAGCGTCTCGGGTCGGCCCGAGAGGGCGAGTGCGACGGCGCGTCCGATGCCGGAGCCGGCGCCGGTGACGACAAGGACGGGAGAGCCGGATACGACATCAGTCATCCCGCCATTCTCACCGCGGTCGATCGCGCGCTCTTGCGCCGGTCAGGCGGTGACGTCGCGGGTCGCGAAGTTGGCCCACGCGAGACCGAGCAGCACCACGGCGTACGCCCCCTGCACGACGACCCCGCGCTGCACGTCGTGCCACAGGACGGGCTCGCGGAACAGGTCGACCCACGCCAGCCAGTACCGCGTCGGCAGGTAGTCGCGCACCGACGCGGCTGCGTCGAGGGTCACGAGCACCTGGCTGAGCACCAGCGCCGCGAGCGCACCGAGTGCAGCACCCAGCGACGACTCGGTCAGGGTCGAGAGGAACAGCGCGACCGCGGCGACGCCGACCATCGACCAGGCGATGTAGAGGATCACCAGCACGGTGCGCACGGCCAGGTCTCGCGCGGTGAGCGTGGTGCCGGACAGGCCGGTGACGATGCCCGCCGGGCTGCCGGGCACCGGTACGAACAAGCGGGTGCCG
>DASYEF010000014.1:0-33633 GCA_036499185.1 Actinomycetes bacterium
GACGGCTCGCTGTCGCGGTGGCAGGGTCGCCAGCGCGGCCCAGAGCTCGTCGTCGTGCGGGCGCACCCCGTCGTGCGAGCGGTCCGGGGTGTCGGCGACGAGACGCTCGCGGCGGGTCCGCCGCCACACGCTGACGTGCCGGTTGACGATGGCTCGCCGGACATAGCCCTCGGGGTCGTCCTTGCGGATGATCCGGTCCCAGGACAGCAGGGTCTTCTCCAGCGCGTCCTGGACGAGGTCGGCGGCGCGGTGCGGGTCGCCGGTCAGGACGTGGGCGAACCGCAGCAGCTCCCGCATCCGGGCGCGGGCGAACGCGTCGAAGGCGTCCGGCGCCTCCTCCGCCACTGGCGCGCTGCGCTGCCGCACCACCACGTCCGTCCCGCCGTCCTCGAGGGGCTCGTCGCCCACCTGTCCCGTCCACGATGGGACGCGTACCTGTCCTGCAAGGTTGCCTGAGCGGTGCGCCGCTGTCCGGCGACCCGCCGGAACGGTCTGGGCGAGGCGAGTCTCAGACCAGGTGGGCCAGCCGCCCGGAGTCGATGTCGTAGAGGAAGCCGCCCACCGTGAGGTTGTCCAGATAGGGCCAGGAACGGACCCGCTGCACGTCCTCCCGCAGCGAGGCCGCCTGGTCCTCGGTGGTGAGGAACGAGATGGCCCGAGTGTCCGGACCTCCCGCCGCCTCGATGGCTGCGTGCACCTCGGCCTCGTCCGCGCTGGTCATCCGGCACCGGGTGTGGGCCACGACCATCAGGCGCTCCACGCCGAGCAGCCAGTCGGCGAGCACGAGGGTCCGCAGGACGTCCTCGGTGACCCGGGCGCCGGCGTTGCGCAGGATCTTGGCGTCGCCGGGGGCCAGGCCGAGCATCCCCAGCGGGTCGATCCGCGAGTCCATGCAGGTGAGGACGCCCAGGCCACGGGCGGCCCGCGGCTCGAGGCCGGCCAGCGGGAAGTCGGCGGCGTACTGCTCGTTCGCCGTGAGCACGTCGGCGAACGCGTCGTCTGCTGCCACGGGCCAGAGCCTAGAAGGTATCGCCGGGTTCCCCTCCGGCGAGGGCCCCGGGGCGCTGCCACACTGGTGGGGTGCGGATGACGGACTTCTGGGAGCGGATGCGCGCGGTGTTCGGGCCGCACGCCGACTCCGTCGCCGAGCTGCACGTGCTGCGCGAGCTCGGGGACCGCACGCCGGTCCAGGCGCTCGCCGCGGGCGAGCCGGCCATCGACGTGTGGCGCGCGGTCTGCGCGGGCCACGACGTCCCGGTCGCCCAGCACTGGGGCCGCGACGACTGACGCACGACGGACGGCACGCCCACCTTCTGCAAATGATCACGGTTCCGTGATCACTTGTCGCTGACCGAGTTCAGTTCACCGCGGTCGGGAGGCCGACGCCTCGGCAGGAGCCTCGCGCCTCGGTAGGGCCCGCGGACCGTGGCGTGCGTTTCGTCCACGGCGTGTCGCGCTCGCGCACCACCGTCTCGAACACGTGTTCGGGTACTGTCCACAGGGTCGGACCGCGCCACCGCCGTCCACAGCTTCCGGTTCCGGCCGGGGTTGTGTCCGGGGGCCGCCCTAGGTTCGACCGCGTGACGAAGACATCGCGACCCTCCTCCACCGGGACGGCACCCATGGCACCAGCAGCAGACCGCGACAAGGCCCTCGACGCCGCGCTCGCCCAGATCGACCGGCAGTTCGGCAAGGGCTCGGTCATGCGCCTCGGCGACGACGTCCGGGCCCCGATCGAGGTGATCCCGACCGGCTCGATCGCGTTGGACATCGCGCTCGGCATCGGCGGTCTCCCGCGCGGCCGCGTGGTGGAGATCTACGGACCTGAGAGCTCGGGCAAGACGACCGTGGCGCTGCACGCGATCGCCAACGCGCAGCGGGCCGGCGGCATCGCGGCGTTCATCGACGCCGAGCACGCGCTGGATCCCGACTACGCGCAGAAGCTCGGGGTGGACACCGACGCCCTGCTGGTCTCGCAGCCGGACACCGGTGAGCAGGCGCTCGAGATCGCCGACATGCTGATCCGGTCCAACGCGCTGGACATCATCGTGATCGACTCGGTCGCTGCCCTGGTGCCGCGGGCGGAGATCGAGGGCGAGATGGGTGACAGCCACGTCGGCCTGCAGGCGCGCCTGATGAGCCAGGCCCTCCGCAAGCTCACCGGCGCACTGCACAACTCGAAGACGACCGCCATCTTCATCAACCAGCTCCGCGAAAAAATCGGCGTCATGTTCGGATGTTTTTCGTACAACACCCGCGTGACGCTCGCCGACGGAACACAGGAGAAGATCGGGAAGATCGTCAACCAGAAGCTCCCGGTCGAGGTGCTGTCCTACGACGTTGATGCCGGCCGCGTCGTCCCCCGTCGGGTGACCAACTGGTTCGACAATGGTCCGACCGAGCAGTTCTTGCAGTTCACGGTGGAGAAGTCCGGCGGCGATGGCCGCGCGCAGTTCGCCGCGACGGCCAACCACCTCATCCAGACGCCCGGCGGCTGGCGGGAGGCCGGGGAGCTGCTGCCCGGCGACCGCGTCGTGCAGGCAGAGAAGGTCCTGCTCAGCGAGAGCCAGTGGCAGGTGGTCCTCGGCGGCCTGATGGGCGACGCCAACCTCTCGCCCAATCGGCGCGACCGGCACGGTGTCCGCTTCCGGATGGGTCACGGGCCGAAGCAGAAGGACTACCTCGACTGGAAGGTGTCGCTGCTCGGCAACATCGAGTGCTCGCGTCGCACCGACGCCCGAGGTGCGACGTTCGCCGACTTCACACCTCTGCCGGAGCTCGGCGAGCTGCAGGAGGTCGTCTACCTCGGTGGCGGCAAGAAGCACATCACCTGGGACCACCTGAAGGCGTTGACGCCGCTCGCGCTGGCCATCTGGTACATGGACGACGCCGGCTTCTCGATCCGATCCAAGGGCCTACAGCAGCGCACGGCGGGTGGCAGCGGGCGAGCCGAGATCTGCGTCGAGGCGATGAGCCCCGGCTCCCGCGAGCGGCTCGTCGAGCACCTGCAGGGAAGCTTCGGGCTGACCTGCACGGTCAAGCCACGTGGCGCCGCCGGCAAGGCGGTCCTGCAGTTCACGACGGCCGCGACGGCGAAGCTGCAGGAGATCATCGCGCCCTACGTGCACCCGTCGATGGACTACAAGCTGCTGCCGCGGTTCCGGGGCGCCTTCGCCGTGGAGCCTGAGTTCGTCGAGCCCGAGCTGAGGCTGATCCCGGCCCGGGTCCTCGACATCACGGTCAAGCCGAAGACCCGCTCGATGCACCGCTTCGACATCGAGGTCGAGGGGACGCACAACTACTTCGTCGACGGCGTGATGGTCCACAACAGCCCGGAGACCACCTCGGGTGGCAAGGCGCTGAAGTTCTACGCGTCGATCCGGCTCGACGTCCGGCGCATCGAGACCCTCAAGGACGGCCAGGAGTCGGTCGGCAACCGGGTCCGCGTCAAGGTGGTCAAGAACAAGATGTCGCCACCGTTCCGGCAGGCCGAGATGGACCTGATGTTCGGCACCGGCATCAGCCGCGAGGGCGGCCTGATCGATGTCGGCGTCGAGCAGGGCTTCGTCCGCAAGGCCGGTGCTTGGTACACCTACGAGGGCGACCAGCTCGGGCAGGGCAAGGAGAACGCGCGCGCCTTCCTGCGGGACAACCCCGACCTGGCCGACGAGATCGAGAAGCGCATCAAGGAGAAGCTCGGCATCGGGGCTCGCGTCGACGAGCCCGCGGAGCCGCCGGCCGTGGTGCCCTCGGACATCTGAGCCTTCGGAGATCTGCAGTGGCCAGGGCGTTCGCCGGTGCGGGCCGCTCGCGCAGAGCGCGCGGACCGGACGGACCCACACCGGGTAGTCCCGCCGACGACGGGCCCGAACCGGACCCGTCGTCGGTGGCCCGGCAGATCCTGCTGCGCAGGCTCACCGCGGCGCCACGCACCCGCGCCGAGCTCGCGGCGGACCTGGCGGCTCGCGACGTGCCGGCCGACGTGGCGGAGCAGACCCTGGACCGGTTCACCGAGGTTGGCCTGATCGACGACGCCGCCTTCGCCGACGCGTGGGTCCGCTCGCGCCACTCCACCCGCGGGCTCTCGAGCCGCGCCTTGCAGCGGGAGCTGCGCAGCAAGGGTGTCGACGACGAGACCGTGAGCGCCGCGGTCGACGCGATCGACCCGGAGTCCGAGGTCGCGACCGCCGCGGCGCTGGTGGCCCGGCGGTTGCCGAGCTCGCGAGGGCTGGACCGGGCGGCGCGCACCCGCCGGCTGGTCGGGATGCTCGCGCGCAAGGGCTACGACGGCGGGCTCGCCATGCGGGTCGTGCGCGACGCGCTGGCGGCCGAGGGTTCCGGGGACGGGTCCGCCGACGACGAACCGGACTCCTTGACCGTCCTGTGACCTCGCCGTAGCCTCCGGGCACCGAGGAGGCATGGTGGACGGCGCGGTCGCAGCAGCCCTCGCGGCCCTGGCCGTCGCCCTCGGCGCTGTGGTCGTCGTCCTGGTGGTCCTGCCGCGCAGCCACCGCACCGGTGGAGACGACCTCGCGCGGCGCGCCGACCTCGACCGCCGCGAGGTCAGGGTCGCCGAGCACGAGGAGCGCCTGGACGCACGCGCGCTGCGTTTCGAGGACCGGGCCGAGGCACTGACGGCGCGCGAGGCGGCCCTCGACGTCCGCCAGCAGGTCCTCGACCGGCTCGAGCGGGCCCGCCGGTCGGCCCTCGAGCAGACCGCGGGACTGACCGCCGACCAGGCCCGGGCGCAGGTGATCGCCGAGCAGGAGGCAGCGGCCCGCCGCGATGCTGCCCTGCGGGTCCGCGACATCGAGCGCACCGCGGAGCGGGAGGCCGAGCGGCGCGCCCGCGAGGTCGTCGTCACGGCCATGCAGCGGCTGGCCACCGACACCAGCACCGAGTCCGTGGTCACCGCCGTCGCGCTGCCCGGCGACGACATGAAGGGGCGGGTGATCGGCCGCGAGGGCCGCAACATCCGCGCCTTCGAGTCCGTGACCGGCGCCAACCTCGTCGTGGACGACACCCCCGGCGCGGTCCTCGTCTCCTGCTTCGATCCGGTACGCCGAGAGGTCGCCCGCCGCACCCTCGAGGTGCTCGTCCTGGACGGGCGGATCCATCCCCAGCGCATCGAGGACGCCTACGCGACCGCCGGCACCGGGGTCACCGCCCGCTGCCAGCGCGCCGCCGAGGACGCGATGCTCGACGTCGGCGTCACCGACCTGCATCCCGAGCTCGTCGAGCTGCTGGGCCGGCTGCGCTACCGCACGTCGTACGGCCAGAACGTCCTGGCGCACCTCGTCGAGTCGGCCCACCTGGCCGCCCTGATGGCGGCCGAGCTCGGCCTGGACCCGACCGTCCCGCGCCGCGCGGCCTTCCTGCACGACATCGGCAAGGCCCTGACCCACACCGCGGACGGGTCGCACGCACTGGTCGGTGCCGATGTCGCGCGCCGCTGCGGCGAGGACCCCGAGGTCGTGCACGCGATCGAGGCCCACCACAACGAGATCGAGCCGTGCAGCGTCGAGGCGATCCTCACCCAGGTCGCCGACGCCGTGAGCGGCAGCCGCCCGGGCGCCCGGCGGGAGTCGGTGGAGTCGTTCGTCACGAGGATGCGCAGGCTGGAGGAGCTCGCGTCCTCGCACGCCGGCGTGGACAAGGTCTTCGCGATGCAGTCCGGCCACGACGTGCGGGTGATGGTGCTGCCCGACGTGGTCGACGACATCGCGGCCCAGGTGCTCGCCCGCGAGATCGCCAAGCAGATCGAGCACGACCTCGCCTACCCGGGGCAGGTCAAGGTGACCGTGTGCCGCGAGACCCGGACCACCGAGATCGCACGCTGAACCGTCAGGCCGGCGCCGGCAACCGCGGCGAGAGCCGGGCGGCCGACCACCCGCACAGCAACGCCATCCCTGCCCCGGCGACCAGACAGGCACCGGCCACCGAGGTCAGTCCTGCCAAGGCCCCGAAACCGGCCATCGCGACCGGCATCAAGGCGTCGTCGGCGAGCGAGGTGAGCGCGGACGTGCGACCGAGGTACGCCGGCTGGACAAGCGCCTGGAACGCGCCCGACAGGAACGCCGACGCCAAACCTGCGGTCACGCCCACCACCAGGACACCCGCACCGGCGACCCAGCGCGGCCCGACCCCGAGCAGCACGATCGCGGCCCCCTGCACCACCAGCACGAGAAGGCCGGTGATGGCCGGCCGGACCGGGCGCCACCGGGTCGCGGTCAGGGCGCCCGCCGCGGCGCCGAGGCCCACCCCGGCCTCGAGCACGCCCAGCGTCGCGGCGCCCCAGTGGCCACCGGAGGCCCGCAACGCGAGACCGACGGAGAGCGCCGGCGACACGAACAGGTTCAGCCCCGACAGCGCCAGGACCAGCGTGCGCACGGTGACGCTTCGCCGCACGTAGCCGAGCCCCGACGTCAGATCGCGCGCCCAGGTCGATCCGGACCTCGGCGGGTGGGGGAGCCGGGGCCGCACGGCGGCGTACATCACGACGCCGATGACGACAAAGGTGGCCGCGTCCACGAGCATCGTGGCCTGCATGCCGAACGCCGCGACCAGCGCACCACCCAAGGGTGCGCCCGCCAGCCTGGCCAGCCGCCCCGCGGTCTGGAACATGCCGGCCACCGGGCCGAGATCCTCGGTGCGCACCATCCGGCGGGGAAGCGTCGCCGCGGCCGGGCTGTAGATGCCGTCGGCCACGCCGAAGGCGACCGCCACACAGGCCAGGACCGCGAAGTGCGCGGAGGTCCGGCCGTACGCCACCGCGCCGATCACCAGCACGACGATCCGCGCCGCGGTCGCGGCGAGCACGATGCGGCGGGCATCCGCCCGGTCGGCCCAGACACCGCCGGCCAGGACCAGCAGGGCTTTCGGCAACGTGCTGAGCCCGAGCAGCAGGCCGGCCGCGCCGGGGCCGGCGATGTGGACCGCCGTCCAGGCCAGCCCGATCAGCCAGACGACGTCCCCGAGCGTCGACACCCCGGTGGCCAGCACCCACGCCTGCACCGCCCGGTCCCGGCGCAGCGGCGGGATGTCGCCGGTCAGGTCGGCGGCCGTCGTACTCGTGGTCATGGCTGCGAGGGGACGCCGTGCGCGAAGACGAACACCGGTGCCTGGTGGGGGGAGCGCTCCTCCCGGCACTGCGCCGTCCACTCCCGGATGACTGTGTTCAGCCGACGGCCGAGGTCGGCGAGCTGGTCGGGACTCGCTACCGCGTTGCCGTCGGTGCTGAAGGCCGCCGACTCCCATGCCGGGTCGACCTCGTCGCGCATCGCGAACCAGTCGCTGACCCGCCGCAGGTGGTGCTGGAGGTTCTCCACCTCGGCGGCGGCGGCCATCATCCGCTCCGGCCCGGTGAAGTCGGCCATCGACCACGACAGCGAGCCGGGTACCCCGCGCCACCAGCTCTGCCGGCGATCGCTGGACGCCTCATGGTCGGGGGAGACCAGCCCGGCCTGCTCGAGGGTCTTGAGGTGGTGGCTGACGCTGCCCACCTGCAGGCCGAGGGCCGCGGCGATGTCGCCCACCGTCGCGGACCGGTCGAAGCCGAGGTAGTCCAGGATCCGTCGCCGGGACGGGTGGTGGAGGGCGGCGATGACCTCGATCGGGACGTGCTGGCGGTCCGGCATGCCGGTCATCGTAAACCGACAACAGTATTTGTACAAGCCTCATTGTGGAACATGATCCTAGGCTGCGCGACGTGACGACGGGATGGCGCGACCGGGCCCGGCGCGGCCTCGGGCTGATCGGCCGGCTGGGCGGTGCCCGCCCCGGCGACCCTCCGGTACGCCGGTCGCGGGCCCGGACCTTCACCGGCCCACCGGGAGGGCGGCACCTCGACTACGCACCGCAGCTCGACGGGCGGGCCGACCCCGGCGAGATCGTCTGGACCTGGGTCACCTTCGAGGAGGACGCCACCCACGGCAAGGACCGGCCGGTGCTCGTCGTCGGCCGCGAGGACGGCACCCTGCTGGGCCTGATGCTCTCCAGCCAGCACGACCGCGACGGGCAGCACGGCTGGTTCGCCCTCGGCGCGGGACCGTGGGACCGCGACGGCCGGCCCAGCTGGGTCCGGCTGGACCGGGTGCTCACCGTCCCCGAGGACGGCATCCGTCGCGAGGGTGCCGTGCTCGACCGCCGCCGCTTCGACGCCGTGGCCGCGCGGCTGCGCAGCGACTACGGCTGGCTGTAGTCGAAGAAGCTGCGCTGCTTGATCAGCCCGGCGACCTCGGCGGGCACCATCTGCTCCCAGTCCGTGGTCCCGGCCGCGATCCGGCGCAGGACGTCGCGGCTGAGGATGGGCAGGTAGTCGGGGGTGTAGTTGTCCAGGTCGACGAAGCTGCCGCGCTGGTTGAGGTAGTCGTAGAGCGGCTGCAGGTCCTTGCCGACCTGCAGGTTCTCCACGGTGGTGACCTCACCGTCGCGCAGCATCGGGTAGACGTAGAGCCGCAGGTCGTTCTTGAACAGCCGGCCGAACGACTCGAGGATCCCGCCCGGCAGGTCGGCGTGGTTGGACTCGTCGAACTGGTCGATGAGGCTCGGTACCCCCATCACCATCCCGATCGGGCCGTCGGTGCGCCACGCGAGGTACGCCGCGAGCCGGTGGTAGGCGATGTAGTCGGAGATGAGCACCGTCATGCCGCACGCGGCGAGCAGGTCGGCCCGGGCGAGGAAGTCACGCCGGTCCACCTTGCCGGCGTCGGCCATCAGGTTGGCCATCGTCAGCTCGGTCAGGATCAGGACCTCGCGGTCCGTCACGCGCAGGTCCTCCTCGAACCGTTCGCGGGCGCAGGCCAGCATGTCGATGTTCACTACGGTGGGCGGCCGGAAGCTGCCCCGCTCGACCAGGATCGCCTTCTTGCGCAACACCTCGCTGGGCTGCAGCACCTGACGGTCCGGGCCGAACATCGCGGCACCGGAGAGTCCGAGCTGCACCAGCTTGAGCGCCATCACCCGGTTGTCGACCGAGCGGAACTCGATGCCGGTGAGCTGGATCATGTCGATCTCGATGCGGCCCGTCGTGAGCCGGTCGAGCAGGCTCTCGAGCAGCACCTCCGGCTCGTGGTGGTGGAAGAACGCGCCGTGCAGCAGGTTCACCCCGACCACACCCAGCGCCTCCTGCTGCAGCGACGCCTCGGCGTCGAGCATCCGCACGTGGACGATGATCTGGCTCGCCTCGTCGTGCTGGTGGGACTGGAACTTCACACCCATCCAGCCGTGGCACTCGTTGCCGCCCTCGTAGCTGCGAGCCACGACCGTGTCGGCGAAGGCGAAGAACGCGTTGTCGTCGCCGCGGTGCTCGTCGAGCCGTTCGAGGTTGAGCTGGTACTCGTGGTCGAGCATCGCCTGGAGGCGGCCCATCGACACGTAGCGCTGTGACTTGCCGTAGACCGCGTCGCTGACCGCCATGTCGTAGGCCGAGATGGTCTTGGCGATGGTCCCCGCAGCGCCACCGGCGCGGAAGAACCAGCGCGCGACCTCCTGGCCCGCCCCGATCTCGGCGACCGTGCCGTACCAGCGGGGATCCAGGTTGATCCGCAACGCCTTCTGCAGCGTGTCGGCGCCTGCTTCCATCAACGCGTCCCTTCTCCCCGGGCGGGACCGCCGAGGCGGTGGTCCGCAGCGTAGGGCCCGTACCCTGGGACCGCTATGACTGAGCTGATCGAAGACTCGGCCCGGACCTACCAGGTCCGCACCTACGGCTGCCAGATGAACGTGCACGACTCCGAGCGGCTCTCGGGGCTGCTCGAGGCGGCCGGCTACCGGCGCGCGGCCGACGACGGGCCGGCGGACGTGGTGGTCTTCAACACCTGCGCGGTGCGGGAGAACGCCGACAACAAGCTCTACGGCAACCTCGGCCACCTCGCGCCGGTCAAGAAGGCCAACCCGGGCATGCAGATCGCGGTCGGCGGCTGCCTCGCGCAGAAGGACCGCGGCGAGATCACCCGCCGCGCGCCGTGGGTCGACGTCGTCTTCGGCACGCACAACATCGGCTCGCTGCCGACCCTGCTCGAGCGCGCGCGGCACAACGAGGAGGCGCAGGTCGAGATCCTCGAGTCGCTCGAGGTGTTCCCCTCCACGCTGCCGACCCGCCGCGAGTCGCCGTACGCCGGCTGGGTCTCGATCAGCGTCGGGTGCAACAACACGTGCACGTTCTGCATCGTCCCGTCGCTGCGCGGCACCGAGAAGGACCGCCGCCCCGGCGACGTGCTGGCCGAGGTCGAGGCGCTGGTTGCCGACGGGGTCATCGAGGTGACGTTGCTCGGGCAGAACGTCAACTCCTACGGCGTGGAGTTCGGCGACCGCCTCGCGTTCGGCAAGCTGCTGCGAGCCTGCGGCGAGATCGAGGGACTCGAACGGGTGCGCTTCACCAGCCCGCACCCCAAGGACTTCACCGACGACGTGATCGGGGCGATGGCCGAGACGCCGAACGTGATGCCGTCGCTGCACATGCCGTTGCAGTCCGGGTCCGACCGGGTGCTCAAGGCGATGCGCCGGTCGTACCGCCGGGAGCGCTACCTCGGCATCATCGACCGGGTCCGGGCGGCCATCCCCGAGGCCGCGATCACCACCGACCTGATCGTGGGTTTCCCGGGAGAGACCGACGACGACTTCGCGCAGACCCTCGACGTCGTACGCGAAGTGCGCTTCGCCGGCGCCTTCACCTTCCAGTACTCCCCACGCCCCGGTACGCCGGCAGCCACCCTCGCCGACCAGGTGCCCAAGGCCGTCGTGCAGGAACGCTACGAGCGACTGCTCGCACTGCAGGACGACATGTCCTGGGCCGAGAACACCCGCCAGGTCGGCCGGACCGTGGACGTCCTCGTCGCGGAGGGCGAAGGGCGCAAGGACGGCGCGACCCACCGGCTCTCCGGTCGGGCGCCCGACAACCGGCTCGTCCACTTCTCGATGCCGACCACCACCGAGACGCGGCCCCGACCTGGGGACGTGGCCACCGTCACGGTCACCTACGCGGCCCCGCACCACCTGGTGGCCGACGGCCAGGTCTCGGTACGCCGGACCCGCGCCGGCGACGCCTGGGAGGCCCGCACCGCGGATGGTCTGGCCGCCCCGGCTGTCGTCCTCGGCATGCCCACCGTCGGTGCACCGGCGGTCGTGGCCGCGAACGCGCCAGCCTGCGGCTGAGCCGGCTGACTCGTCATGGCCCTCGTCGCCGCTGCCGTCTGCCCGCACCCGCCCCTGCTCGTCCCTGGTGTCGGCGCCGGTGCCTCCGGCGAGCTCGACGGGCTGCGCGACGCCTGCGACGCGGCGGTCGCGGAGCTGGTCGCCGCCGAGCCCGACCTCGTGGTCGCGGTCGGGGCGGCACCGGTGCTCGGCCCCGTGGCCGAGGGTGCCTGGGGAAGTCTCGGCGGCTACGGCGTGCACGTGCCGGTGGGCACCGGCACCGGAGCCGCGACGCTCCCGCTGTCCCTGACCCTCGCGCGGTGGCTGCTCGACCGCGGCGAGGTCACCGGGCCCACGCTGCTCTTCGGCGTCGAGCCTGATGCTGCCCCCGAGCGCTGCCGGGCCGTCGGCGAGGCACTGGCCGGGAGGGCGGCCCGGGTGGCGGTGCTTGCGATGGGTGACGCCAGCGCCCGCCGCAGCGTGAAAGGGCCCGGCTACCTCGACCCGGACGCCGAGCCGTTCGACACCGAGGTGGAGTCCGCCCTACGCGAGGCGGACGCCTCGGCGCTGCTCGCGGTCGACCCCGACCGGGCCGAGCGGCTGCTGGCCGCGGGCCGGGCGTCCTGGCAGGTCCTCGCGGGCGCGGCCGGCGACGCGGAGATGTCCGGTTCGGTCACGTGGTCCGGCTCGCCGTACGGGGTCACCTACCTGGTAGCCACCTGGCGGCCGGCCGGCTGACTGCTAGCCCTTCGGCGGCGCCGTACCGGGGCCGTCGGCGATGTCGTCGTCCTTGCCGTCGAGGCTGTCCAGGGCGTCCTTCGCCTTGGCCGCGCCGGTCTCGATCTGTCCCTCGTGCTTGCCACCCGTCTTCTTGTCGGCCATCGCAGCGGCCTTGTCGATGCCCGTCGCGATCTGGTCGCCGTGCTCGTCGACCGCCTTCTCGACGTTCTTCTTCAGCTTGTCGAAGATGCCCATGGGCACCACGCTAGCCCGCTACGGGAGACTCGCGAGTCATGACGGCGGACCGGGCAGCGGCGCAGCCGGTGGTCGCGGTGGTCGGGCCGACCGGGGTCGGCAAGAGCGACCTCGCGATCGCGCTGGCCCGGCACCTCGACGGCGAGGTCGTGAATGCCGACTCGATGCAGGTCTACCGCGGCATGGACGTCGGCACCGCCAAGCTCACCCCGGCCGAGCGCGGCGGCGTCGCGCACCACCTCCTCGACGTCTGGGAAGTCCGCGCCGAGGCCAGCGTCGCGGAGTACCAGCGGCTGGCCCGCGCGGCGTTCGCCGACATCCGGGCCCGCGGCCACCGCGCTCTTCTGGTCGGCGGGTCGGGGCTCTACGTCCGCGCCGCCCTGGACCGGATGGAGTTCCCCGGCACCGATGCGGTCGTGCGGGCCCGGCTGGAGGCCGAGCTCGCGGCGGTCGGCCCCGGCGCCCTGCACGAGCGGCTCGCCGACGTCGACCCGGCGGCCGCGATCGCGATCCTGCCCAGCAACGGTCGGCGCATCGTGCGCGCCCTCGAGGTCGTCGAGATCACCGGTCGGCCGTTCACGGCGTCGCTGCCGCCGGCGGCCTACGAGGTCGACGCCGTCCAGGTCGGGCTGACCCTGCCTCGTGACGAGGTGGACCGCCGGATCGAGCAGCGGGTCGACCGGATGTGGGCCGCGGGCCTGGTCGACGAGGTACGCCGGCTCTCCGGCGCCGGCCTGGCCGAGGGCCGCACCGCGTCGCGCGCCCTCGGCTACGCCCAGGTGCTGCGCCACCTGTCCGGCGAGTGGAGCGAGGAACAGGCGCGCGACGAGACCGTGCGCGCGACCCGGCGCTTCGCCCGGCGCCAGGAGTCGTGGTTCCGCCGCGACGGTCGCGTCGTCTGGCTCGACGCGGCCGACGGCCACCTCGTCGAGGCAGCGGCGCGGGTCGTCGACGCCGCTTAGGCTGGTCCGGTGACGAGGTTCGTGAAGGGGCACGGCACGGAGAACGACTTCGTGCTGCTGCCCGACCCCGAGGGCGCGGTGCGCCTCGACCCGGCCACCGTGGTGGCGATCTGCGACCGGCGAGCCGGCCTCGGCGCCGACGGCGTGCTGAGGGTCGTGCGCACGGACGCCGACGAGGAGGCGCGCGGACTGCCCGGCGCGGACGGCACGACCTGGTTCATGGACTACCGCAACGCCGACGGGTCGGCGGCCGAGATGTGCGGCAACGGCATCCGGGTCGTCGCGCGCTACCTCGTCGACGCCGGGCTCGAGCGGGCGGGCGACCTGCCCCTCCTCACCCGCGACGGCGTCAAGGCGGTCCGGCTGGGCGCCGTCGGCGACGTGACGGTCGACATGGGGCCGGCCCGGCTGCCCGCGACCGAGCACAAGGTCACGGTCGGCGACCGCAGCTGGCCGGCGGTCGAGGTCGACATGGGCAACCCGCACGCGGTCGTGTTCGTCGACGACCTGGCCGGGGCCGGCGACCTGCTCGCCGCGCCGGTCGTCGAGCCGGCCTTCCCCGACGGCGCCAACGTGGAGTTCGCGGTCCGGGTCGGTGACCAGCACCTCGCGATGCGGGTGCACGAGCGAGGTGTCGGCGAGACCCGGTCCTGCGGGACCGGCGCCTGCGCGGTGATGGTCGCCGCCGCCCGGCGGGACGGGGTGACCGGCCCCTCCACGTACGTCGTCGACGTCCCCGGCGGGCGGCTCACGGTCACCGAGCGGGCCGACGGGCACGTCGAGCTCGCCGGCCCCGCCGTCCTCGTGGCCGAGGGCGACCTGCGGGTCTGAGTGGGCCGTCCCAGCGTCGTCGACCGGCGCGTTGCGGCCCTCGCCACCCGGTGAAAGCCAGCCTCAACGCGCCAGTCAACGCTGACGGGAGAGATATCGCGGGCGACGGGCGGGCCGCGGGCATGTCACCCTTGAGGGGATGACCTCTGCGTACGACGACCAGGACCTCACCGGGGAGACGACCCCGGACGTGCCGCCGCTCGACGAGCGTCCGGCCCCCCTCTACACCCGCGGGCAACCACATCTCGGGGGCGACCACGACGGCGAGCAGTACGACCTCGCCGACCGCCAGGCGCTGCGCCGGGTCGCCGGGCTGTCCACCGAGCTCGAGGACGTCACCGAGGTCGAGTACCGCCAGCTGCGGCTGGAGCGGGTCGTCCTGATCGGGGTCTGGACCGAGGGCTCGGTGACCGACGCCGAGAACTCCCTGGCCGAGCTCGCCGCGCTGGCCGAGACCGCGGGGTCCGAGGTCCTCGAGGCGCTCATCCAGCGCCGGGACCGCCCCGACCCGGCCACCTTCGTCGGGTCCGGCAAGGCCCGCGAGCTGCGCGACATCGTGGTCGCGACCGGCGCCGACACGGTGGTCTGCGACGGCGAGCTCACCCCGGGCCAGCTCAACCAGCTCGAGGCCGTGGTCAAGGTCAAGGTCATCGACCGGACCGCCCTGATCCTCGACATCTTCGCCCAGCACGCCAAGAGCCGGGAGGGCAAGGCGCAGGTCTCGCTGGCCCAGATGGAGTACATGCTCCCGAGGCTGCGCGGCTGGGGCCAGTCGATGTCGCGCCAGGCCGGTGGCGCCGGCGGCTCCGCGTCGGGCGGGGTCGGCACCCGCGGACCCGGCGAGACCAAGATCGAGACCGACCGGCGCCGGATCAGGTCGCGGATGGCCAAGCTGCGCCGCGAGATCGTGGGCATGAAGCAGTCCCGCGACACCCAGCGCCAGGAGCGGCACCGCAACGAGGTGCCGTCGGTGGCCATCGCCGGCTACACGAATGCCGGCAAGTCCTCGCTGCTCAACCGGCTCACCGACGCCGGCGTGCTCGTCGAGAACGCCCTGTTCGCCACGCTCGACCCGACGGTGCGCCGGGCCGAGACGCCCGACGGGCGTGACTACACCCTCGCCGACACCGTCGGGTTCGTCCGGCACCTGCCCCACCAGCTGGTCGAGGCGTTCCGGTCCACGCTGGAGGAGGTCGCCGGCGCCGACCTGATCCTGCACGTCGTCGACGGCTCGGACGCCGACCCCGAGGCTCAGCTCGCCGCGGTCCGCGCGGTCCTGGCCGACGTCGACGCCCAGCACGTGCCGGAGCTGGTCGTGATCAACAAGGCCGATGTGGCCGACCCCCTGGTGCTGGACCGGCTGCGCCGGCGCGAGCGGCACAGCATCGTCGTGTCGGCCCGCAGCGGCCTAGGGATCGACGAGCTGCGGCTGCTGATCGCCCGCGAGCTGCCGCGTCCCTCCACGCTGGTCGAGGTGCTGCTGCCCTACGACCGTGGCGACCTGGTGTCCCGGCTGCACGACGTCGGCGAGCTGCTCGAGCAGGAGCACCGTCCCGAGGGCACCTGGCTGCGCGCGCTGGTGTCCGCCCGGCTGGCCGGCGAGCTGTCGGCGTACCGGAGCCCCAAGGCCCCTCTCGCGGCGTCCGGGACTGCTCCAACCGGGTGATATTCGCGCCTGGAACCCGGGCAAAGAAATCTTTACGCACGAGTTCACCCGGGGCGCCGGAGTGACGATGAACCAATCATGCCGAGCTCGTCGTGGGGGCGCCTGGCTGTGCCGGCGCCGCTCCTCGCCCTGCTCGGCCTGCTCGCCGTGGCCTCGGTGGCGGCGGTCGTGCTGCCGCCACTCGGTCTCGCCGGGCCGGCCGGTGCGGTGGCAGGTGTCGCGATGCTCGCTGCCTGCGCGACCGGCGTGTTCCTGCTCGCCCGGCGCGGCCTGACCGGTCCACGCGCCGCTCGGCGCCCCTGGCTGATGCTGGCCGGCGTCGTGGCCGGACTGGCCGTCTGGTCGGTCGGCGTCGAGCCGCGCCTGGTCGACGGCTCCCCGGCGCGGGCGACCCACCTCTTCCTGCTCGCGGTCGCGGCCGTCGGCCTCTGGCTGCTCCCGGCCCCCGAGCAGAGCCGGCGCGGTCTGCTGCGGACGGCACTCGACGCCACCGCCGCGGGCTGCGCGGTCGCCATCCCGGCCGGGTTCCTGATCGTGCCCGGCGGCTGGCGCCATGTCTTCGCCGGAGGGGGCTCCGGACTGCACCCGATCGCGGACGTCCTGCTGGTCGCCGTCGCCATCGCGGTCGTCGCGCGCTCGCGCCGGGCCGGGGGGCTCGCGATCGCGCCGGTGGTCGCGCTCTCGGTCGGTGCCGTGCTGGTCGCGATCGCCGACCTGCTCGCGCAGGACGGTCGCTCGCGCGCCACGACGCTGGCTGTGCTCGTCCTCGCAGTCTCGCTGTGGACCCTGGCCGCTGTGCTGCCGGGCGACGGTCCCGAGCCCGACGAGGAAGTCGTCTGGCGGGAGCGTGTCGCCGTCCTCGTGCCGCTGGCGCCCTTGTCCGTTGCTGTCTCGGTGCTGCTCGGGTCGGCCGTGTTCGGCCAGCCGCTCTCGGCCGTGACCCTGGGCGCCGCCGTGCTGCTCGCGACGACACTCGTTGCCGGCGGTGTCCTGGCCCGGCTGGACAACCTCGCGACCGAGCGCACCCTGGACGACCTCGTGCTCAAGCGCACCATGACGCTGGGCACCCGAGAGAAGTGGTTCCGCTCCCTCGTGCAGAACTCCTCCGACGTCATCACCGTCGTCGACGTGCGTGGCGTGGTGCGCTACCTGACTCCCTCCGTCACCAAGATCCTCGGGCACGACCCGCAGCTGCTCGTGGGGACCCGGATCACCGGGCTGCTCCGCCCCGGTGACGGCCGTCGGCTGGAGGGCGCACTCGCGTCGGCGGCCCGTACGCCGGGCCGGCCGATCACCCTCGAGTTCCCGATCTGGAGCAAGTCCGGCCAGTGGTGCGACACCGAGACGACCGTGACCTCACTGGTCCACGACCCCGACATCCGCGGGCTCGTCCTGAACACCCGCGACGTCTCCGAGCGGCGCCGCCTCGAGGAACAGCTCACCCAGCAGGCGTTCTCCGACGGCCTGACCGGACTCGCCAACCGATCCCTGTTCCGCTCCAAGGTGGAGACCGCGCTGAAGGTGGCGCTGGCTCCCGCGGAGGTGGCGGTGCTCTTCCTCGACCTGGACGGCTTCAAGGCGGTCAACGACGCGCAGGGCCACCACGTCGGCGACGAGCTGCTCGGCATCGTCGCCAAGCGCTTGTCCAACTCGGTGCGTCCCGGCGACGTCGTCGCGCGCCTCGGCGGGGACGAGTTCGCGATCCTCGTCACCGGACCGGACGCCGAGGAGGGTGCGATCTGGGCCGCGGAGCGGGTCCGCCGGGCCCTGTCCGCGCCGTTCGTGCTCGACGGCCGCGAGCTCTCCCTCGGAGCCTCCACCGGCATCGCGATCAGCGACTCCGGCGACGAGACAGCCGACCAGCTGCTGCGCAACGCGGACCTCGCGATGTACCGCGCGAAGTCGCGCCACGACCAGTCCTTCGTCCGGTTCGAGGCGCAGATGCACGACGCGCTGCTGGCCCGGATGAAGGCCGAGTCCGATCTGCGCCTGGCCGTCACCCGCGGCGACCTCGTCCTCTACTACCAACCCGTCGTCGAGCTGAGCACCATGCGAGTCGTCGGGGTCGAGGCACTGGTCCGGTGGCGCCACCACGAGCGCGGCATCATCTCGCCAGCGGACTTCATCGACCTGGCCGAGGAGACCGGACTCGTGGGCGAGATCGGCCGGTGGGCCCTCGAGGAGAGCTGCCGGCAGGGGGCTCGGTGGCAGAAGTACGCCGCTCCGGGCGGCCAGTTCAAGATGGCGGTCAACGTGTCGGCCCGCCAGCTCGACGCGGCTCTGCCCCGGCTGGTCCGCGACATCCTGGCCAGCACGGGCATGCCCGGTCAGGCACTGACCCTGGAGATGACCGAGAGCGTCCTGATGGAGCGCACCGACGAGATCGTCGAGCTGCTCAACCGGATGAAGACGCTGGGCCTCAAGGTCGCCGTCGACGACTTCGGCACCGGCTACTCCTCCCTGTCCTACCTGTCCCGCTTCCCCGTCGACATCCTCAAGATCGACAAGTCGTTCGTCCAGCACCTGGGTGGAGACGGCGGCCAGGGCCAGGGCGAGCTGGTCAACACGATCGTGCGGCTGGGGGAGTCGCTGCGGCTGGACACCGTGGCCGAGGGCATCGAGACCACGGTGCAGCGCGATCTGCTCACCGAGATGGGCTGCACCTTCGGCCAGGGCTACCTGTTCGCCCGGCCGCTGCCCGAAGAGGACATCGACACGCTGCTCGAGGAGCAGGCCCGCCGGATCGCCGGCGCAATCCCCGTCGCCACCTCCGTCTGACGAGCCGCTAGGTCGGTGGACGACGGCAGGTGCTGGTCGGGGCCGGTAAGTAGCCTCCAGTGGTGAGCGATCCTGGCACCGAGAGCCTCGACGACGAACGGCCCGGTCCGTCGGTCGCCGACCTGCTCGCTGCCGCGGTGGACGCGCTCGGCGGGACCGAGCGGCCCGGTCAGGTGCAGATGGCCGATGCGGTCGCCGCGGCGATGGCCGACGGTCGTCATCTGCTGGTGCAGGCGGGCACTGGCACCGGCAAGTCGCTGGCCTACCTGGTGCCCGCGCTCCTGCACGACGAGCGGGTCATCGTGGCGACCGCGACGATCGCCCTGCAGCAACAAGTGGTGGACCGTGATCTGCCGGCCCTCGTCGACGCGGTCGAGCCCCTGCTGGGCCGGCGGCCGACCTACGCGATCCTCAAGGGCCGGGCCAACTACCTGTGTCGGAACAAGGTGCTGGGCGGGATGCCCGAGGACGACGGCGAGGCGCTGTTCGACGCGTCGCCGACCACCCAGCTGGGCCGGGACGTCGTCAGGCTGCGGGCCTGGACCGACGAGACCGAGACCGGGGACCGCGACGAGCTCGAACCCGGGGTCGGTGACCGGGCCTGGCGCCAGGTCAGCGTGTCGGCCCGGGAATGCCTCGGGGCGCAGAAGTGCCCGTTCGGAGCCGAGTGCTTCGCGGAGCTGGCCCGCGAGCGCGCAGGGCAGGCCGAGATCGTCGTCACCAACCACGCGATGCTGGCCATCGACGCGCTCGAGGACTTCGTCGTGCTGCCCGAGCACGACACCGTCGTGGTCGACGAGGCGCACGAGCTCGTGGACCGGGTGACCGGTGTCGCCACCGACGAGCTGACGTCGACCCTCGTCGAGCGGGCCGCGAGCCGGTCCCGGCGCCTGGTGGACGACACCGACGACCTGACCGCGGCGGCGGCGGCACTGGAGGCTGCGCTCGCCACGACACCCGAGGGCCGCGTCGTCGACCTGCCCGAGCAGCTGGCCACCGCGGTGTCCCTGGTGCGCGACGCCGCCCGGGCGGTGGTGTCCGACATCGGCCGTGCCAAGGGAGCCGACGACGGGGCTCGCCGGTTCGCGCTGGCCGCGGCCGGCGCGGTGCACGAGACCGCCGAGCGGGTGGCCGCCCACTCGCCGTACGACGTGACGTGGGTCGTGCACGAGCCCCGGCGGGGCCCAGTACTGCGGGTCGCACCCCTCTCGGTGAACGGCCTGCTGCGCGAGGCTCTCTTCGGCGAGCGCTCGGTCGTGATGACCAGCGCCACGCTCGAGCTGGGCGGGTCGTTCGAACCGGTCGCGCGCCAGGTCGGCCTGACCGGCGACGATGCGCCGGAATGGACCGGGCTGGACGTCGGGTCGCCGTTCGACTACCCCAAGCAGGCGATCCTCTACGTTGCCCGCCGGCTGCCTCCGCCGGGTCGCGACGGCACCTCACCCCTGGTCCTCGACGAGCTCGCGACGCTGGTCGAGGCCGCCGGCGGTCGGACCCTCGGGCTGTTCTCCTCGATGCGGGCGGCCGAGGCGGCCGCACTGGCGATGCGCGAGCGCCTCGACGTGCCGGTCCTGTGCCAGGGCGAGGACCGCACCGCCGCCCTGGTGACCGCGTTCGCCGCGGACGAGGAGACCTGCCTGTTCGGCACCCTGTCCCTCTGGCAGGGCGTCGACGTGCCGGGCGACGCCTGCCGGCTCGTCGTCATCGACCGGATCCCGTTCCCGCGACCGGACGACCCGCTGATGTCGGCCCGGGCCCAGGCCGTTGCCGACGCCGGCGGCAACGGCTTCATGACCGTCTCGGCCAGCCACGCGGCGCTGCGGCTCGCCCAGGGCGCCGGGCGCCTGATCCGGCGCCACAGCGACCGGGGGGTCGTCGCGGTCCTGGACTCACGGCTGGCCACCGCCCGCTACGCCGGGTTCCTGCGGACCTCGCTGCCGCCGTTCTGGTTCACCACCGAGCACGACGTGGCCGTCGGGGCGCTGCGGCGGCTCGGCCACGCGGCCGACCGGGGCTCGGGCGCCACCGGAACGGAAGATGTCAGGGACGCAAAGATTTCCTGACATCTACCCGGATCAGGTGCCGCGTCTGGACTCGCCCCGGTCCGTGCCCTAGGTTCACGCCCGACTCGATGCGGAGCGGCCCCCGGCGATTCCGGGCCGGCCAGCCCGCGTCCACCTGATAGCTCGGAGACGGAGAGCGCATGCGCGCACGCAGCAGGAGCAGGGTCGGGGCGATCGCCGCGGCGGCCCTGGTGGTGGGGATGGTCGCCGGGACGCCGATCGCGGCCCAGGCGGCGGTGAGCCCGACGGCACCGGTCGTGATCAACGAGGTGTACGGCGGCGGCGGCAACAGCGGCGCACCGTTCAACCAGGACTTCGTCGAGCTCTACAACGCGACCAACGCCGCGGTGGACCTGTCCGCCTGGTCGGTCCAGTACGCATCCGCGACGGGTACCTCCTGGGCGACCACGACCCTGAAGGGCTCGATCCAGGCACACGGCACCTACGTCGTGGGCGAGGCTCTGAACGCGGCGAACGGGGTCGCGTTCGGCAACGATGCCACCGGCACGATCGCGATGGCCGCCGGCGCCGGCAAGGTCGCACTGGTCAACAGCACCAGCGCCCTGTCGGGCTGCGGTACGACGACCTGCAGCACCCAGGCGAGCGTCGTCGACTTCGTCGGCTTCGGCACCACGGCGACCGAGGGTGGCAACGGTGCGGGTGACCACACCGGCGCGACATCGAACACGACGTCGGCGAGCCGCGACGCCAGCCACACCAACACCGGTGTCAACGCTGCGGACTTCACCGTCGGTGCGCCGACACCCGCACCGTGCGGTGCCACGTGCGGCGCCACCGGACCGGTCGACGTGGGGGAGAAGTCGATCGCCGAACTGCAGGGCACCGGGTCGACATCACCGTTCGCGGGCAACGTCGCGACCACCAAGGGCGTCGTCACCGCGGCGTACCCGAGCGGCGGGTTCTTCGGCTACTACATCCAGACGCCGGGCACCGGTGGCGCGCTCGACCTGGGCACGCACACCGCCTCGGACGGCATCTTCGTCTTCCAGCCGTCCGGCGCGCTGCCCGCCTTTGCGACCGTCGGCGAGTACGTCCAGGTCAAGGGCACGGTGAGCGAGTTCAACGGCCTCACCGAGCTGAGCGTCCCGGCAGTCCAGGCGACCGACCTCGCAACGCCTCCGGCACCGGTGACAGCCAGCACCACGGACGGGTGGCCACGCACGGACGCGGCACGGGAGTCCCTCGAGGGCATGCTCTACCGCCCCAACGGCGACTTCACCGTCACCGACACCTTCAACACCAACTCGTTCGGCGAGGTCGAGCTCGGCGTCGGCGACTCGCCGCTGATCCAGTGGACCGAGGTCGCCAAGCCCGGCACCCCGGAGGCCGCGGCCGTCAAGGCCGACGACGACGCGCGGATGGTCACCCTCGACGACGGGTCGTCGACGAACTTCACCGCGACCGACTCGTCCGGGCTCCCGACCACGGGGAACCAGACGCCGCCGTACCTCTCGTTGTCGAACCCGCTGCGGGTCGGCGAGCGCGCGACGTTCACCGCCCCGGTGGTCGTCGACTTCCGCAACAGCCTGTGGAAGTTCCAGCCGACCGCACGAGTGGTCGGACCGGACAACGTCGGTGCGCCCATCACCTGGACCAGTGACCGGCCGGCTGCCCCCGACGCGACGGCCATCGGGAACGCCGACCTGCGGGTCGGCTCGTTCAACGTGCTCAACTTCTTCACGACCCTCGGCGTCGACACCCCCGGCTGCACGGCCTTCCTGGACCGGGACGGCAACGGCGACACGGTCCAGAGCGGCTGCCTGCCGCGCGGCGCGTGGGACGCGGAGGACCTCACCCGGCAGCAGACGAAGATCGTGAAGGCGATCAACACCCTCGGCGACGACGTGCTGGGGCTCTCCGAGGTCGAGAACTCCGCGGTCGTCGACGGCAACCCCGACGAGGCGCTCAACCACCTCGTGGACGCACTGAACACGGCCGCCGGGTCGGACGTCTGGGCGGCCAACCCGTCCTCGGCGGAGCTGCCGGCCACGTCTGAGATGGACGTCATCACCAGCGCCATCATCTACAAGAAGGCGAAGGTCACCCGGGTGGGTGCGGCGCGCGCGCTGGGCACCGAGAGCGGGACCGGCGGCGCCTTCGTCGACGCCCGCGAGCCGATCGCGCAGGTGTTCCAGCCGACCGGCGGCGGTGAGCCGTTCTTGTTCGTCATCAACCACTTCAAGTCGAAGGGGTCGGCCGGTCCGTTCCCCGGTGACGCCGACTCCGGCGACGGCCAGGGTGCGTCGGTCGAGTCCCGGGTCCGCCAGGCCAAGGCCCTGCGTGACTGGGTGGGCGGCCTGACGAGCGAGTCCGGCGTCTCGTCGGTGTTCCTGGCCGGCGACTTCAACTCCTACACGCAGGAGGACCCGCTCCAGGTCCTCTACTCGGCCGGGTACACCGACGTGGAGTCGCACTTCGACCACCACGACTACTCGTACTCGTTCGACGGCTACTCCGGCTCGCTGGACCATGTCCTCGTGAACGACGCCGCGCTGACCCGGGTGACCGGCACCGACACGTGGAACATCAACGCCGAGGAGTCGGTGGCGCTGGAGTACAGCCGCTTCAACACCCACGCGACGGACTTCTACGACGACAAGCCCTACCGCGCGTCGGACCACGACCCAGTGGTCGTCGGCATCACGGCCGGCCGGGTGGCGTCCCACACGACGCTGTCGGCAACCGGGACGTCGCAGCCCTTCGGCACGTCGTCACCCCAGACCCTGACCGCGGCCGTGACGCTCGACCGCGGTGCGGCAGCCATTGGGACTGTCGACTTCGCAGCCGGCAGCCGCGACCTGGGCAGCTCGACGGTGTCGAACGGGGCCGCGACCCTCGCGTTCCCGGCCGACGTCCCCGCCGGCACGTACCAGGTCGTGGCGACGTTCACACCCACGGGCTCGGACGCGTCGGGCTCCGAGTCGGACCCGCTGACGTTCACCGTGACCAAGGCGAAGTCGACCACGGGGTTGTCGGTGCAGGTCGGCAAGGTCAAGTCCAAGGGTGGTGCGCCGCCGTACGTCCTGGACATGACCGCGCCGGTGTCCCTCGAGACCGGGCAGCCGGCTCAGGGCGTGGTGACGTTCTTCGTCGACGGCCAGCGGGTTGCGCAGGCGACCGTGTTCGACGGCACCGCGCGGGCTGCGGCATCGGCGGACAAGGGCACCGTCACGGTCACGGCGACGTTCGTGCCGAGCGACCCGGCCGACATCGCGGGGTCGGACAGCGCGCCGCAGACGGTGCGGGTGAAGTAGGTCGACCGGACGGGACCCGGGCACCGCAACGGTGCCCGGGTCTCGCCATGTCCGGGCGGGTGCGGTACGAAGTGCCGGTGCCCGCAGAGCCGCCCCTCGAGCTGGTCCGCCCGATGCTCGCCACCCCCGGTGAGCTGCCCGGCCCCGACCAGGAGGACCGGTGGGCCTTCGAGATGAAGTGGGACGGCGTACGCGGCGTCGTCTACTGCGACCGCGGGTCGCTGGCGGTCCGGACGCGCAACGACCGCGAGGTCTCCGCGACGTACCCCGAGCTCGCCGCCCTCGCCGCCTCGCTGGACAAGCACCGGCTGGTCCTGGACGGGGAGATCGTCGCCTTCGACACGCACGGGCGGCCGAGCTTCGGCGAGCTGCAGGCGCGGATGCACGTGCACGCGCCGTCCCGCGCGCTGCGCGCGTCGGTCCCGGTGAGCCTGCTGGTATTCGACCTCCTGCACCTGGACGGACGGTCACTGCTGCCGCTTCCCTACGACGACCGGCGCGTCCTGCTGGAGGACCTCGGACTGGACGGGCCCCGCTGGGCCGTCCCGCCAGCCTTCCCGGGCCAGGCGGGTGAGGCGCTGGCCGCGTCCAAGGCACAGGGGCTGGAGGGTGTGCTCGCCAAGCGGCACGACTCGCCGTACCTGCCGGGCCGGCGGTCCCCGGCCTGGGTCAAGGTCAAGCACCAGCGGATGCAGGAGGTCGTCGTCGGCGGCTGGTCACCCGGCGCCGGTCGCCGCGAGGGCGGGATCGGCTCGCTGCTGCTCGGTGTCCCGGACGAGGACGGGCGGCTGGTGTACGCCGGCCACGTCGGCACCGGGTTCACCGAGGCGATGCTTGCCGACCTCGGTGCCCGGCTCGGGGCCTCCGAACGCCGCACCCCGCCGTTCGCCGACGAGGTGCCGCGGGCGCACGCGAAGGACGCCCACTGGGTGACCCCGCGGCTGGTGGGCGAGGTGCGGTTCTCGGAGTGGACGCGCGACGGCCGGATGCGCCACCCGACGTGGCGCGGGTTGCGGCCGGACAAGGACCCCGGGGACGTACGCCGGGAGAGCTGACCGCGGACGGATGGCCGGGCGCCGTGGAGGGACGCCCGGCCACCGAGGGTGACTGCGTCAGCCAGCGGTGCAGCTCACGTCCGGGTTCCACATCGCGAACATCCCATCTTCGGACGGGTTGTGCTTCCAGATCCATGCGTGCAGCGAGTAAAAGGCGGGCAGCCCGAACCTGTTGGGGTCGGGGGTCACCATGAACTCCTGGCCGAACAACGACGGGGCGGCGGTGTGGTCGGCGTCCCAAGCGTCCTTGAACACGACGTACTCCAGGGCCACGAGCTTCATCCGCCCGTTCTTCGTCGGCTCGTAGACGACCGCCTCCGGGTGGTCGGCCGCGATGGTGGGGTCAAGGACCGCGGGGAGATCGACGTAGTGCACGCCCATCGCGCCCATGGTGGGCTCGTCGATGCAGGCGATCCCCGCGGCGTCGCGCAGGATCGAGTAGCCGGCGTGCTGGGCGGTGGCGAGGTCGTGGTAAGCCGCCGTCGCGGCTCGCGCGCCGGCCAGGTCCTGCGCCGCGCCGGGGGACAACGGTCCCTCGGCCGATGCGCCGGGCACCAGGACGACCGCAGCTAGGGCAGCAGTGGCGACGCCGAGCGCGACGGCGTACCGGGTCCTCACGAGAACTCCATGGACAGTGGCATGACGATGCACCTCCGGGTTGGCGGGCCGGGGCGACGGTCGCGTCGCTCCTGCTCCTGCTCCCGGAACCTAGGCAGGGCGCCGACCGGGGGGATCGGGAGAACTCCCCGTCTTCGCCGGCGCCGATCCCCAGGGCGCGGTCGGGTGCCCCGGTTTCGGACCGGCGCGGGTCAGTCGAGCGCGGCCACGTACGGCGTGAGGTCGATCCGGCCGGGCCGCCCGAGCAAGAAGCCCTGTCCGTAGGAGCAGCCCAGCCGGGAGAGCATGCTGCGCTGGTCCTCGTCCTCGATGCCCTCGGCCACCACGTCGATGTTCAGGGCGCGGCAGAGCGAGACCACCGCCTCGACGATCGCGGTGCTCGCGTCCGACCCGGTCATCCGGCCGACGAACGACCGGTCGATCTTGACGTAGCTCGCCGGGACGTCGACCAGATGCGTGAGGGACGAGTAGCCGGTCCCGAAGTCGTCGATGGCCAGCCGGACCCCGAGCTGCACCAGCGTGTCGAGCTCGCTCGTCGCGGTCGGTGTCACCCCGAGCAGCGCCGTCTCGGTGAGCTCGAGGGTCAACCGGGCGGGGTCCAGACCGCTGCGCGTGAGGGCGCGCGCCACGAGCCCGGGGAGGAGGCCGCGGCCCACGTGGCGGGCCGACACGTTGACACTGACGTTCGGCGCGTCCGCACCGCCCCAGGCGACCGCGTCGTCGCAGGCCCGGAGCAGCACGTAGCGATCGATCTCCAGGACCAGGTCGCTGGTCTCGGCGATCGGCAGGAAGGTGTCGGGTGCCAGCACCCCGCGGACCGGGTGTGCCCAGCGGACCAGGGCCTCGTAGGCCGCGATCGACCCGTCGCCGAGCCGGCGGACCGGCTGGTAGTCCAGGAACAGCAGCCCCTCACGCATCGCCTCCCGCAGCTCGTGCTCGAGGCCCAGCCGGCGGGTGGCCCGCTCGATGAGCTCCGGGTCGAACAGGGCATGCCGGTCGCGGCCGTTCTCCTTCGCGCGGTAGAGCGCCGCGTCGGCGTTGCGCAGCAGCTCGGGCGCGGTGACACCGGGCTCGGAGATGGCGATCCCGACGCTGACGGTCATCGTCACGTCGTGCGCGGTCTGCATCGGACGGGTGATCTCGTCGATCAACCGCTGTGCCACCTGCTCCGCGTGGGCACGGGACGGAAGCGAGTCGCAGAGGACCACGAACTCGTCGCCGCCGAGGCGGGCAGCGAGGTCGCCGTCGCGGATGCAGGCGAGCAGCCGTCCCGCTGTCTCCACGAGCACGGCGTCACCGGCCTCGTGGCCCCTGCTGTCGTTGACCAGCTTGAAGTGGTCGAGGTCGCAGAACAGGAGGGCCACCTGTCGCCCGGTGACCGAGGCCCGGGCGAGCGACTCCGCGGTGCGGGCCAGCAGGGTCGCCCGGTTGGCCAGCCCGGTCAGCTCGTCGTGGGAAGCCTGGTGGGCGAGCGCCTCGTGGGCCTCCCGTTCGGCCGTCACGTCCTCGACCATCGAGATGAAGTACAGCGGGGCACCTGCGCCGTCCCGGGCGAGCGCCACCGACAGCTGGCTCCACACGGTGGCGCCGCTGCGGGTCAGGTAGCGCTTGACGATGCGGTAGGTCTCCGCACCACCCGCGAGCAGCTCCTCGACGTGGGCGAGGTCCAGGGCCAGGTCGTCCGGATGGGTGATGGCCTGGAAGGTGATGCCGCACAGCTCGCCGCGCCCGTAGCCGAGCAGGCGGCAGAACGCATCGTTGGCTTCCAGGAGAGTGCCGTCCAGCGCGACGATGGCGATGCCGATGGGGGCGTGCTCCGCGGCCAGCCGGAACCGGTGCTCGGCGGCCTCGAGGGCCGCGGCGGCGAGGCGCTCGCTCGTGACGTCCACCGCGGTGACCACGGCGGCCGGCCCGGACCCGTCCTCGAGGTCGGCGCAGCCGGCGTTCACCCGCAGCCAGCGGGTCGCCTCGGCCGCGCCACTGCGAGAGATGCCGACGACCGCTCCGGTGACCGGGCCGAGACCGGACAGGACGCGGGCCCACGGACAGGACCGGGGGTCGAGGGGATGTCCGAGAGCGTCCAGCACGCCGGTCAACCGGTCCGCGTCGCCCACCAGCGCGCGGAACGCCGGGTTGGCGGCGAGCACCGAGCCGTCACCCGCGAGGAGGGCGACGCCCTCGTGCAGGGTCGAGGCGACCTGGCGCAGCGCAAGGCGGCCGAGCAGATCCGTCTCCGGATCGGACGCGGCGTCCCCCGTCAGCCGTTCGCTGACGTTGCTCACGCTCCACGGATCGGGTCTGGCGACGGCCACCTTGACGGGCTTGACCCGCTCTTGACCCGGCGCCGGCGCGATCTTGGTGCGTCAGATCCGCCGCAGGACCGCGGTGACGTGCCCGAGCACCGTTGCGTCGTCCCCGGGGATCGGGTCGTACGCCGCGTTGTGCGGCATCAGCCAGACGTGCCCGTCGCGCCGTTTGAAGGTCTTGACGGTGGCCTCGCCGTCGATCATCGCGGCGATGATGTCGCCGTTCTCCGCGGTCTGCTCCTGGCGTACGACGACCCAGTCGCCGTCGCAGATGGCGGCGTCGACCATCGAGTCGCCCTGGACCTGGAGCAGGAAGAGGGTGCCCTCGCCCACCACCTGGCGGGGCAGCGGGAACACGTCCTCGACCACCTGCTCGGCCAGGATCGGGCCGCCGGCGGCGATCCGCCCCACCAGGGGGACGTACGCCGCGGCCGGCCGGACGTCGCCGCTGCCGGTCTCCAGGTCGTGCACGGACCCCCCGCCGTCGTAGGACGGGGCGTGTGCCGGTGCCGCGGCCTCGGGATGGCGGACCTCGATCGCGCGGGGCCGGTTGGGGTCGCGGCGCAGGAAGCCCTTGCGCTCGAGCGAGGCCAGCTGGTGCGAGACGCTCGACGAGCTCGTCAGGCCGACCTGCTCCCCGATCTCGCGCATGCTGGGGGGGTAGCCCCGCCGCTCGACCGAGTCGCGGATCACCTCGAGCACGCGGCGCGCCCGGGGTGTCAGCCCCGACTCGTCGGGTGGCCCGTCGGGGATCTCGACCACGTCGTGCGTCGCGCCCTGCTGCCGCTGCGTCTCGCGTCGCGCCACCGTGTCCTCCTGGATGTCCTGATCACTGTCCTGCCGGATCTGCCTCCGGGTCGTCACCCGGGTTGTGTCCGGCCCCCCGAGGACCGTTGCCGGCATGACCAGCACTCCGCGCCGAGGGCCCGTCCCGGGAGGACGTCCGGGACGACACGTTAGCGATCTCGCACGCATGTTTCAAACACCTGTTCGAGATGATGCTGGATTTTTGTCCCGCGATGGGGTAGAACTCGATCAGACGTTCGATCGAACACGCGTTCGGCAAGCACGACCCAGACAAGACAGGCAGCACCCGCAGGGCGGGCAGGACGACCTGGAGGTCGCGATGAGCACCATGACAGTGAGCCCCACGGCGTTCGGTGGCAGCCGACCGGTCACGGTCCGGCTGACCCGGCGCGGGCGACTGCTGCTGACCCTCCTGCTGCTGGTCGTCGCGGTGGCCGCGGCCGTGCTGCTCACCGGCAGCGGCTCGGCGGCCGCGGGAGCGGACCCGGCCCGCGGCGCGACCGCCACCACGGTGACGGTGCGGCCGGGGGAGACGATCTGGGCCATCGCCGAGCGGGTGGCCCCGGGCCGCGACCCGCGCGACACCGTGCAGGCGATCCTCGACCTCAACGGCCTGCAGACCTCGCAGGTCCGGGTCGGGACCGCGCTCCGCCTGCCCTGACGGCAGCCCTTGCCGGAGTGGTGCTCAGTGGCAGCCGTCGGGGCTCGCGGCGCAGGACGACCCGAGCGCCAGGTCGGCCAGTGACTCCCAGACACCTTGCTGTGCGGCGGAGCCGGACGCGATCAGGACGACACCGACGCGCTCGCTGGCGAGCACCAGGGCCACGACGTGATCGGTCCCGCCCGCTCCGTCGGGGAGGTCGCCGGTCAGCTGCTCGGAGACCTGGCCGAGCCGGGGGTCCCGGTCCACGACCAGGCCGCAGTCCTGCAGGCGGGCCGTGGTGGCGGCGACCGCGTCGGCCGCGGCGGCCGCGCTGCCGTGCGCGGTCACCGACTCCACGACCCGACCGGGCGTCCCGGCCGGTGTCGCGGTGAGCAGCTGCGAGCGGCTGCTGCCCGCGGGGCCGGTCCTCGGCGCGGAGCACCACGAGCTCGCTGCCGGCGCCTTGACCCAGGTGCCGCCAGCGACCGCGCCGAGCGACGCGGTGTCGACCAGAGACGTGACGGGCACGTCGGTGACCCGGTGACGCGGATCGTGCCCGGTCGGCGGCGGAGTCGTCGTTCCGGGGTCCCCCGGCGGCAAGGTCGGGGTGGCCTGACCGGACAGCGCCGGGTCGGGGGTGTCCGACGCGTCGGGTCCGTCGGGGCCGAACGGTCCGTCGGTCGAACTGCCGGACGCGGCGGTCCCGTCAGTGGTCGCCGGGGTGGAGGGCAGTCCCTGGGTCAGGCGGCTGGTTGCCGGGTCCGAGGTGGGCGCGGCGGACCCGCAGCCGGCCAGCGCCAGGGCGCCGGCCAGCACACCGGTCAGCACACAGGCGGGCACGAGCGTGCGCCGACGTACGCCGCCCCGTTCCTGCTCCGGGTGTTCCACGGCTCAGCCCGCCGGGCCGATCGTCACGGTCAGGGCCCCGAGGTTGTCGGCCAGGTCGAGATCGGCCAGCCCCAGGGTGAGCGGCCCGGTCTGCTGCGGTGTGTACAAGAGCTGGTAGGCGTGCGTGGTCGGGTCGCAGGACGACGTGCCCGACACCGTTCGCCAGTCCGGGGTCGACCCATTGACCGTGAGGTCGCCGAGGTAGTGGCCGTCGGCCACCAACGTGGACCGCGTGCTGCGCCACACCGGGTCGATGGTGGTGGCCGAGCACTCGGCGTCCGCAGTGACCCCGGCGGCATAGGTGTAGGCGCCCGTGGCGGTGATCCGCAGCTGCTGGCCGGCGAGATAGTTCCGGGTCGTGGCGATGGCCGCCGCGGTGGTGTCGACCCCCACGGTCTCGGTGTCGACGGCGGGACGGACCCGGACCGCCGTCACGGTGAGGGCCCCGGTGTCGTCGCCCCAGGCAGGGTCGTCGACGCGGAGGTTCACCGCGCGGGTGCTGCCGGCCGTGATGCTCAGCCGGTAGGTGTGGCTGTCGGCGTCGCAGCCGTCGCCGTCCGGGTCGGTGACCGGGCGGAAGGTCCGGTCGTCGCCGTCGACCAGAACGTCCAGGTTGTCGGCGCTGGGATCGGTGACGTCGACCGAGCGGTCCCGTCGCCACACCGGGTCGGCCAGCGAGGTCGAGCACTCGGCGTCCGACGTGACCCCGCCGCCGGCCTCGACCGTCCCGGAGACCGTGACCAGGTAGGTGCCTCCGGCCTCGAGGGCACCGGGGCTGGTGACCCCCGCCGCAGCCGTCGCCGGCAGCTGCCAGCTCATCTCGTCCCGTGGCACGAGGGCGATCACCCTGATCGTCAGGGCACCGGAGTTGTCGGTCAACGTGGTCGGGTCCCAGAGCGCGAACGTGACCCGGCCGGTGCGGGCCGGCTGGTAGGTCCACCGGTAGGTGTGGGTGCGGGTGTCGCAATCGTCGCCGGTGTCGGTGTCCGGCGTGGACTGCAGGTCGGTGCCGTCGACGTACAGGTCGAGATGGTCGTTGGTCGGGTCCCACGGGTGGACGCTGCGGTCGCGCCGCCAGGTCGGGTCACCGGGCGCCGTCGAGCACTCGGCGTCGGCGGCCTGGCTGGCCCGGGTGCCCCAGCGGTAGGTGCCGGAGGCCTCGATGAGGTAGCGGGTGCCGGCCGCGAGCTGGCCGGTGGTCAGGGTTCCGGCGCTGGCGCCGGGGACGGAGACGGTCTCGTCGGCCAGGTCCGGGCCGCCCGGCAGCACCGCTGCCGGCACCGGCTGGGGGCGGGGCGGTGTCGTCGTGCCGTGCGAGCCGGCGCCGGTGGGCGGCACGGCCGGGTGCGGGGTGCTCCCGGGCAGGGTCGGTGCCGGCGCGGCGCCGACGTTGCCGACCTTCCCGGTCCAGAACGATGTCTTCCCGCGGGCGCCGGCCCAGGTGAACGAGATGTGCACGTGGGTGGTGTGCGGGTCCGCGCCGGTGTACTTCCGCCAGCCGGCGGACGCGGCGTAGGCGCCCCAGATGTGGTGGTTCCAGATCAGGTACTGGATCCCGAGCCGGCGGGCCATCGCGTACTGGTTGCCGTAGCGGTCCTTCTTGAACAGCCAGTGCACGAACCTGGCGACCTTGGCCCGGCCGGATGGGCTGCTCGCGCTGACGCCCCAGTCGAACGCGCGGCCCTCCTTGTGCTCCGAGCGGCCGCCGACCGAGCAGGCCCGCACGATCCCGAGGCTGCGGGTGCTGGGGTAGGCGGCCAGCAGGCGGGCCGCGAAGTTCGCGACTCCCGGCTTGGCTGTGGGGGAGCAGGTGGTCTGCGGCTGGTAGCCCGCGAGCGGCTCGATCGCCGCCGGGTAGTGGGCCCGGGCGGTCTTGATCGCCTTGGCCTGCGCGCTGGAGGCGGTCAGGGTGCCGACGCTGAGGACGGTCAGTGCGGTGAGGAGGCAGAGCAGCGCGGCGAGGAGGCGGCTGCCCGACCGGCGGGGCGACACGGGCACGGGGAAGACTCCGGATGAGGTCTGGTTCACGACAGCGGGCGGGTCAGGTGATGACTCACCTGCTATCGGCGGAATCCGGGCCCGCTGGACCCCACGGACCAGATCCGGGCACATTCCGGGCGCAGCCGGCGCAGCCGCACCGGGCCCGGTCACCCGATCGGCCGAGCCGTCGCGCCGGGACCGCCGGGCCGGCGCGGCGGGTCACAAATCAGCCGAACGGATGGTCCCGGAGTGCTTGCACATGTGGTGGTGGCAGGCATACCGTGCCACTACATCTTGTGAATGACACGGATGTAGTTATCCACATGTAGTCCCCAGGACGATCCCCAGGATGGGGGCCTTGGTCCACCGGCCAGGGCGCCTCGATCCACAGATCCGTCCACAGGCGAGCGCGAGAGGAGGCCGGCCGTGCACTGCCCGTTCTGCCGGCACACCGACAGCAGGGTCGTCGACAGCCGCGCCAGCGACGACGGCGTCTCGATCCGGCGGCGCCGCCAGTGCCCCGAGTGCGGTCGGCGGTTCACCACCGTCGAGACCGCCGGCCTCAGCGTCACCAAGCGGTCCGGGGCCAGCGAGCCGTTCAGCCGGGACAAGGTCCTCGCCGGCGTCCGCAAGGCCTGTCAGGGCCGTCCGGTGACCGAGGACGACCTGGCGCTGCTCGCCCAGCGGGTCGAGGAGACCGTGCGGTCCAGCGGGGCGGCCGAGATCGAGGCCCACGAGGTGGGCATGGCCGTCCTACCGCCGCTGCGCGAGCTGGACGAGGTCGCCTACCTGCGGTTCGCGTCGGTCTACCGGGCGTTCGAGGACCTGGAGGCCTTCGAGGCCGAGATCGCGCTGCTGCGCGCGGAGCACGACCTGACCGGTGCCGAACGGCACCCCTAGACGCCCACCGGGCACCCCACGGAACGGGATGGCATGTCGGTGCAGAAGTGTTGAATTCCATGAGGGTTTGGGAGGAGCAGGGATGACGGAGCTGTCGCAGGACAAGCCGCAGGTGGTCCGCCAGGGGGCCCAGACAAAGGGCCGGGGTCTGACCATCGAGCGGGTCTACACGACCGCCGGGGTGCACCCCTACGACGAGGTGACCTGGGAGCGGCGCGACGTCGTCCAGCAGAACTGGAAGACCGGCGAGACGATCTTCGAGCAGCGCGGTGTCGAGTTCCCCGACTTCTGGTCGGTCAACGCCTCCACCATCGTCACCACCAAGTACTTCCGCGGCGCGGTCAACACCGACGCCCGCGAGACCGGCCTCAAGCAGCTGATCGACCGCGTGGTGCTCACCTACGGCAAAGCGGGTCGGGAGAACGGCTACTTCGCGACCGACGAGGACGCCGAGATCTTCGAGCACGAGCTGACCTGGGCCCTGCTGCACCAGGTCTTCTCGTTCAACTCCCCGGTCTGGTTCAACGTCGGCACGTCGTCGCCGCAGCAGGTCTCAGCCTGTTTCATCCTCGCGGTCGACGACACGATGGACTCGATCCTGAACTGGTACCGCGAGGAGGGCCTGATCTTCAAGGGCGGCTCCGGTGCCGGCCTCAACCTGTCCCGGATCCGGTCGTCCAAGGAGCTGCTGTCCTCCGGCGGCACCGCCAGCGGCCCGGTCTCCTTCATGCGCGGTGCCGACGCCTCGGCCGG
>DASYEF010000015.1:0-19184 GCA_036499185.1 Actinomycetes bacterium
CAGGTGATGGACTGGTCGGACGACATCGCGTACTCGGTGCATGACCTCGAGGACGCCGTGGAGGCCGGACATCTGGAGCTCGACAGCCTGCACGACCGCTCGGACCGGGCGGTGCTGGTCGAGCTCACCCGGACCCGGGCGCCGGGCATCGAGCCGGCCGAGGTCGAGGAGGCCCTCGACCGGCTGCTCGGCATGCCATGGTGGCCGGCGTCCTACGACGGGAGCCACCGGGATCTGGCCGGTCTGAAGAACATGACCAGCCAGCTGATCGGAAGGTTCGCGCAGGCCGCGGAGCAGGCGACCCGGGAGGCGGCCGGACCGGGGCCGCTGACGAGGTACGCGGCCGACCTCGTCGTACCGCACGGGGCGCGGGTGGAGGTCGAGACCCTGAAGGCGGTCGCCGATCGCTACGTGATGTCTCGCGACGACGCCACCAAGCGGTACGGCGAGCAGCGCACCCTGGTGCGCGAGCTGGCCGAGGGCCTGCTGGCCGGCCGCGACCGCACGGCCGGCGAGGTGCGCGCCGTGGTGGACCGGATCGCCCAGCTCACCGACGCCTCGGCCACCGCCCTGCACGCCCGCGTCACCGCCCCCTGACCCGCCCCCAAACGATCCCCGTTTGCGACGTTGTTGTCGCGACACGCCGGCGTGTCGCCACCACAGCGTCGCAAACGGGGAGCACGGACCCCGGCCACGTGAGGTGAACCACGGCGGGGTGTGGCACGTGGGACGGGCGGGGACTGTTCACGACGGGCACACAGAGGGCAGGGTGAGCGCATGACGAGCACCGCCGACCAGACGTACGTGATCGTGGGCGCGAGCCTTGCCGGGGCCAGGGCGGCCGAGGCGTTGCGCGACGCCGGCTTCGACGGCCGCATCGTGCTCGTCGGGGACGAGCCGGACCGCCCCTACGAGCGGCCGCCGCTGTCCAAGGAGATCCTGCTCGGCAAGGCCGGTCGCGAGAAGGCCTACGTGCACCCCGAGACCTGGTACGTCGAGCACCAGGTCGAGCTGCGCCTCGGCACCGAGGCGACGGCGATCGACCGCGAGGGCAAGGTCGTGGCGCTCTCCGACGGCGACGACCTGTCCTACGACAAGCTGCTGCTCGCAACTGGCTCATCACCTCGGCCCCTCGATGTGCCGCAGGCCGACCTCGACGGGATCCACTACCTGCGCCGGGTCGGCCAGTCGGAGAACCTGCGCGACGCGTTCGGCAACGGCGGGCGGATCGCCGTCGTCGGGGCCGGCTGGATCGGCCTCGAGGTGACCGCTGCAGCACGGCGGCACGGTGTCGAGGTGACCCTCATCGAGCCCCAACCCACTCCGTTGCACGGGGTGCTCGGCGAGGAGGTCGGCGCCATCTTCGGGCAGCTGCACCGCGATCACGGCGTGGACCTGCGCACGTCCACCGGCGTCGAGAGCTTCCAGGGCTCCGGCGGCCGGGTCACCGGTGTGCGCACGTCCACCGGCGACGTCGTCGAGGCCGACTTGGTGGTCGTAGGCGTGGGCATCACCCCCAACGTCGGGCTCGCCGAGGTGGCCGGACTGGCAGTCGACAACGGCGTCCTCGTCGACGAGCTTCTGCAGACGTCCGACCCGTCGATCTGGGCCGCGGGCGATGTCGCCAACGCCATCAACCCACTGCTCGGCACCCGGGTCCGTGTCGAGCACTGGGCCAACGCCGACGGCCAGGGCAAGGCGGCCGGCCGGTCGATGGCGGGCCGGGGCGAGCCGTACGCCAAGCTGCCCTACTTCTTCACCGACCAGTACGACCTCTCGATGGAGTACCACGGCTTCGTGTCGCCGCGTGAGGACGGGTTCCGGGCCGACCGCGTGGTCCTGCGGGGTACGCCGTCGGAGAACGAGGGCTGGCTCGCCTTCTGGCTGGCCGGCCGCCGGGTCCTGGCCGGGATGAACGTCAACGACTGGGACTCCGCCGACGGGATCAAGAAGCTGGCCCGGGGCAAGGCCGAGGTCGACCCGGACCGGCTCGCCGACCCCGGCGTACCGCTCGACGAGGTCTGACCAGGCCCTTCTCGACTAGCGCGTCCGCGGTCTGTGCACGGCGCCGCGGGGTCACTGCGCCGCCCGTAGACTCCCTGCCGTGGCAGGCCGGATCCGGGACGAGGACGTCGTCCTCGTCAAGGAGCGCGCCGACATCGCCGAGGTCGTCGGCGAGGTCGTGACCCTGCGGCCGGCCGGCGGCGGCAACTTCAAGGGTCTGTGCCCGTTCCACGACGAGAAGAGCCCGTCCTTCTCGGTCCGGCCGTCGGTCGGATCATTTCACTGCTTCGGTTGCCAGGTAGGTGGCGACGTCATCTCGTTCGTCATGCAGATCGACCACCTCACGTTCGCCGAGACGGTCGAGCGACTCGCCGACAGGTACGGCGTGCAGCTGCGCTACGAGGAGGGCGGCGTCACACCCGGTCGTCAGCAGGGGCAGCGCACCCGGCTCGTCGAGGCGCACAAGGTCGCAGCGCAGTTCTACGCCGAGCAGCTGGCCACCCCCGCCGCCGCTCCGGGGCGGCAGTTCCTCGCCGAGCGCAGCTTCGACCAAGCCGCCGCCGAGCACTTCGGCGTCGGCTTCGCGCCCCGCGACTGGGACCTCCTCACCCAACACCTGCGCGGCCGCGGGTTCAGCACCGAGGAGCTCGTGACCGCCGGCTTGGCCCGGGAGGGCCAACGCGGCCCGATCGACCGCTTCATGGCCCGCCTGCTCTGGCCGATCCGCGACGTCAGCGGCGACGTCGTCGGCTTCGGCGCCCGCCGCCTCTTCGACGACGACCGGATCGAGGCCAAGTACGTCAACACCCCAGAGACCCCCCTCTACAAGAAGTCGACCGTCCTCTACGGCCTCGACCTGGCGAAGAAGGACATCGCCCGGCGGCTGCAGGCCGTCGTCGTCGAGGGCTACACCGACGTGATGGCCTGCCACCTCGCGGGTGTAGGCACCGCGGTCGCCACCTGCGGTACGGCGTTCGGCAGCGACCACATCAAGATCCTCCGCCGCCTCTTGATGGACCAGGCCGAGTTCCGCGGGGAGGTCGTCTTCACCTTCGACGGTGACTCCGCGGGCCAGAAGGCCGCCCTCAAGGCGTTCCAGGACGACCAGAAGTTCGTCACCCAGACCTTCGTCGCGGTCGAGCCCTCGGGCATGGACCCGTGCGAGCTCCGCCAGCACAAGGGCGACACCGCGGTGCGCGATCTGGTGGCCCGCCGGGTGCCCCTCTTCGAGTTCGCGATCCGCACCCGGCTCGCGACCTACGACCTCGACACCGCTGAGGGACGTACGGCGGCGACCCGCGCCGGTATGGAGGTCGTTCGCGACATTCGTGACGTGTCGCTGCGGGCCAACTACGCGCGCCAGCTGGCCGGCTGGATCGGCCTGCCGGACCCCGACGAGCTGGTACGCCAGTCGCGCGGCGGCGTCGGCAACGTCGGGCGACGGCCGTCGGCGCCAACATCACAGATCGACCTGCACGACCCGTCGGTCCGCGTAGAACGCGATGCGCTCAAGCTGGCACTGCAGACACCGGCGCTCGCCGTCGGGTACGACGAGCTGCCAGCCGACGTGTTCACCGCGCCGCCGTACGCCGCACTGCACCACGCGGTGCTCGCGGCAGGTGGACCCGCGGCCGCCGGCGAAGGTGGAGCGGTGTGGGTCGGGAAGGTCGAGGCCGCCGCACCCGACGACGCGGCCCGCGGGTTGGTCCGTGAGCTCGCGGTGGAGCCGCTCGCATCGGAGCAGGTCGCACTGACCCGGTACGCGACCGAGGTGCTCGCGCGGCTCGAGGAGCTCGCGGCGACCCGGCGCATCGCCGAGGTGAAGTCGCGGCTGCAGCGGATCAACCCGGTCGAGGCGAGCGCGGAGTACAACCGCTTGTTCGGCGAGCTGGTGGCCTTCGAGGCGCATCGACGGGCACTGCGCGAACGAGCCATCGGCACCCTGTGAGCGCGTCGGTGTGACCCCTTCGCGCCGGGTGCTCCGGCGCGTGTCACACCAGCAGTGATCCATTTGTCCGCTGGGCGTTTCTTGGCCTGAGATTGACTCGCAATTCGGCTGCGGACGGACATCCGGCGCGGCAGACTCTTGCGTCGTGGGGGAAGTGATTGTCCTGCCGGACAGCGTTACCGAGGTGGTGGACCGGCTCCGCGCCGTAGGCGTCGGTGTCGGGCACATCCCTGCGCAAGCTGTCGCGGCCGCGGCGAACGCGTCCGGGCTCGCTCCGGAGAACGTGGACGAGATCGTGCGCGGACTTGCCGAGTCCGGTGTCGAGGTCGTGTCCGACGAACCGTCACCCGAAGAGCTGAAGGCCGAAGAGGTCGAGGTCGAGGAGATCGTTCCCTCCCTCGACGACGCCGGGCCGTCGGCCTCCGCGGACCTCGTGCGGGTCTACCTGCGCGAGATCGGCCGGGTGTCACTGCTCACGGCGGCCGACGAGGTCGACCTCGCCAAGCGTGTCGAGGCCGGCGTGTTCGCCGCCGAGCGCCTCGAGCAGTTGGAAGCACTCGACGCCACGGACACAAGTACGGCCGGCGCCGCACTGCGTCGCGACCTGCTCGCCGTCGTCCTCGACGGCCAGAAAGCCAAGCAGCGGCTGATCGAGTCCAACCTCCGCCTGGTCGTGTCGATCGCCAAGCGCTACGCCGGGCGCGGCCTTCCCTTCCTGGACCTCATCCAGGAGGGCAACCTCGGACTGATCCGGGCGGTCGAGAAGTTCGACTACACCCGCGGGTTCAAGTTCTCCTCGTATGCGTCGTGGTGGATCCGCCAGGCCGTCTCCCGTGCTGTCGCCGACCAGGCCCGCACGATCCGCATCCCGGTGCACATGGTCGAGACCGTCAACCGCATCCTGCGCGCGCAGCGACTGCTCGTCCAGACCCTCGGCAGAGACCCCACCGCCGCCGAGATCGCCGTGCAGGTCGACATGCCGACCGCTCGGGTCGAGGAGATCAAGCGATTGGCCATGGAGCCGGTGTCTCTGCACTCGCCGGTCGGTGAGGAGGAAGGCTCCGAGCTCGGCGACCTGATCGAGGACTCCGAGTCGGTGCCACCGGCCGAGCTGGTCTCGGCCGGACTGCTTGCCAGCCACGTCGAGGCCGTCCTGACCCACCTAGGCGACCGCGAGCGCGAAGTGGTGCGGATGCGCTACGGCCTGACCGACGGCGAGCCGCGCACCCTGGAGGAGGTGGGCCGCGCGTTCGGTGTCACTCGCGAGCGGGTCCGCCAGATCGAGGCCAAGAGCCTGGCCAAGCTGCGTCACCCGCACCTCTCCGCACAGCTGCGCGACTACCTCGGCACCTGAGCCGGCTCGCCGTTCCGTAGCCTCGCATCTTGTGAAGCTAAGCCGCGTGAAGCTGCGCCGCGCGACCCTCCCCGACGACGCGCGGGCGGACCTCGACCTATTCCCCGGCGAACGCGTGCTCGCGATCGGCCGGAGCCCGGACGAGGGCTGGGTGGTCGCCACCGGCCTGGCACTGGTGAGCGCAGACGGTCGCACGCCCTGGACCGACGTCGCGCACGCACAGTGGTACGACGGGGAGAGCGTGCTCGCGATCGAGCAGGTCCCGGGCGCTGGCGCGGCTCGCCGGATCCACCTCGCCGAGCCCGGCCGCGTCCCCGAGACGGTGCACGAGCGGGTGATGGCCAGCATCGTCCTGAGCAGGCGGGTGCCGCTGTCCACCGGAGGTTCCGTGCGCATCGTGGCCCGGCGCGCCGACCAGACGTCCGACACCGTGTGGCAAGTAGTCCCCGAAGCCGGCACCGACCTGACCGCTGCCGGGGTGCAGGAGGCGGCCGATGAAGCTGTCGCCGCACTCGCCGCCGAGCTGGGCTAAGCCGCCCGCGCCCGCCGCCGTTGTGCGGCACGGGCCGGCCGGCGCAGCAGGCGCAGCACGGCTGTCTCGACCTGACCGTGGGTGGCGGGCTGACCGAAGTCGGCCTCCGCGCCGAGGCGTTCGAGAGCGCCGGCGATCGTGGACCCGTCGTCGTAGAGGTCGATGACCCGTGGGTCGATGTAGGAGGACCGGCACACCGTCGGGGTGTTGCCGAGGTACTCCGAGACCTCTGTCACGACCCGGCTCACGGCGCGCCTCCGGGCGCTCTCCGACGTCGGGGCGCGGGTCGAGACGGCGAGCCCGACCGCGGTGAGCACCGTCGCGTGCCAGGTCCGGAAGTCCTTCGCGCTGACGTCCTCGCCGAGGACGTCGCGCAGGTAGGCGTTGATGTCGGCGCTCGTGACGTCGTGCCAACCGTCGCGGTCCTTGTACGCGAGCAGCTCCTTGCTGGGGTCGTCGCGGTCGAGCAGGGAACGCACGACCTTGCGGACGCTGTCGTCCACGATCGCCTGGACCCGGTGCTTCCCGCTCTTGGCCGTGTAGTCGAAGACGACGAGATCTCCGGTCACCGTGACGTGCCGGCGGCGCATCGTCGCCAACCCGTAGCTGCCGTTCTCCTCGGCGTAGGACTCGCCGCCGATGCGGAAGAACCCGAGGTCCAGCAGGCGGAACGCCGCGGCCAGCACCCGTCGGCGGGTGAGGCCGCGCTCGTCGAGGTCGAGCGCGACCTGCTCGCGGGCCGCCGGCAGGCGGCGTGCGAACGTCAGCACCCGGCGGTGCTTCTCGGCGTCACGCTGGACACGCCAGTCGTCGTGGTAGCGGTACTGACGGCGGCCGGCGGCGTCGGTGCCGACGGCCTGGATGTGGCCGTTGGGGAACGGGCAGATCCAGACGTCGTCCCACGCGGGCGGGATGACCAGGTCGGCGATCCGCGCGAGCGTCGCCTCATCACGGACCCTCTCGCCGTCGGGCCACCGGTAGGAGAAACCGCGCCCGCGACGGAGTCGCTCGATCCCCGGGCCCGCACAGTCCACCCGGCGCAATCGCGCCACGTCGCCCCCTTGTTGTCTCAGGCCGTCGGCGCGCTGTGGCCGTTGTGGCTGCCGGACCCGGTCTGCTGACCATGGGGCAGCCACGAGGGCGTCCGGTCACCGAGGCGGTCGGTGATCTTCTCGCCGAGCCGCTCGGTCGCCCGGTCCTTGGCGGTGGTCAACGCATCACCCGCCTGCTGCTGGAGCGACGCCGTCGTCGACGCGACGGCGGGGCTGTCGAGGAACGACCGCGCGGCCTGGCGGATCTGCTCGTAGCGCGCCCGCCCGGCCCGGCTGCCGAGCACGTAGCCGGCCGCGAAACCGACGAGGAAGGTGACCTTGGTACGCATGAGCACGCTCCTACCCGGGCACGTCGGCCCGACACCTTGCGCTAACCTGTCCGGGCGCGATCGCGGGTCCGGGAGGGCTCGGACAGGTCCGTTCCCGCATAGCTCAATTGGCAGAGCAACCGGCTGTTAACCGGTAGGTTCCTGGTTCGAGTCCAGGTGCGGGAGCCAACCACCGGACAGTACCGACGGGGTGGTAGCTCAGCCGGTCAGAGCAGCCGACTCATAATCGGTCAGGTCCTGGGTTCGAGTCCCAGCCACCCCACCAGGTTGCGTCAGGCGGCGCGGCGCCTGACGAGCCACACGGTGAGGCCGAGCAGGGTGACGGAGAGGACGATCAGCCAACCTCCCTCGATCCACTGGAACGGCCAGAACCGGCTGGCCGGTTGGTACCGGGTCCATTCCGCGTAGCCGTGCGGGGAGAGGCACCTCGCGATCATTCCCGTCGACGGTTTGCCCGGCCCTATCGCGGAGGGCGGGCAGAGCTGCAGGAGGAGGTTGCTGGGCGGACGGCCGTCGAAGGCGAACGTGCCGTGCTTGGTCCACCACTGGCTCACGATCCACGCAGACGTCGGCACCTGGTGGCTCGTGAGCAGCGGCGTCAGGTAGTGCTCACGCAGGAACATCCCGGCCGCAAGGGCGAGCCCCGCGTAGGCCACCAGGGTGGCGACGATCGCGGGAACGACGCGGCGGAGCAGGAGGCCCGCCAGGGCGCCGGTCGCGAAGGCGGTCAGCGTCCAGGCGGCGAACGCGACCCCGCGCAGGTCGAAGACGATGGCGACGAGCGGGCCGTCTTGACCGTCGGCGATGAATGGCTGGTAGTACCAGGAGAACAGCAGGCTGAACACAGCGGCTGCGGCCGTCACAGCCAGCGCGAGCGGCACCAGCTTGGCGAGGGTCCAGCGCCACCGCCCGAAGCCCTGGGTCCAGGCGTAGCGGAAGGTGCCGGTCTCCAGCTCACGGGCGAGCACCGGCGCACCGACGAACGCCCCGATCACCGCCGGCACGGCCTGCAGGAGAGCGGGGATGAGCGTGGCCGTGTGGTCGTGCTTCTCGATGAAGTCGCTGGTCATGTTCGCGCAGACGAAGGAGCCGGCCGGTCGGCAGGCGGTGACAGCGGCGTAGGCATGGTGCAGCGTGCGGGCGGCGTGCCACAGGTACAGCGCCAGCGCGCCCAGCAGGGTGACCACGCCGGTCATCGCGCCGCGGTGCTGCCGCCAGGTGACCCAGGCCATCCGCCGCCACGGCACCGGCTGCAGTCCCGCGTCCTCTTCCGGACGGGCGGGCACGGTCAGCGCGGTCATGTCGTGACCTCCGACGGTTCGGCGTCCCGGCGCCGAGACGGGCCGGGCAGCGCCGCCGCGTCGGGCACGCGCAGGTAGGCCAGGGCGAGCTCTTCCAGCCCGACCGGATGCGCCTCCCAGCCGTGCGGCACCGAAAGGGTCGCCGCATTCGTCCGGACCAGCAGGTGGGCCTGCGCGGCGCCGTGGCGTGCGTGCACCACGCTCAGCAGCTCGTCGTACCGGCCGGCCTCGTGGGCCGGGCCGGTCAGGACGCGGTGGTGTGCGAGCAGGTCATCGACCTCTCCGGCCACCTGCACCCGGCCTCGTGACATCAGGATGAGGTAGTCGGCCACCCGTTCGAGCTCGGCGAGCACGTGCGAGGACAGCAGCACCGACACGCCGTCGTCGACCGCCGCGGTCAGCACCGTGGCCATGAAGTCGTGCCGGGCAACCGGGTCGAGCATGGCCACCGGCTCATCCAGCACGAGCAACCGCGGGCGCCTGGCGAGCGCCAGCGTGAGGGCGAGCTGCGCCTGCTGGCCACCGGACAGCCGGCCGGCACGGCGCTTCAGCGGGATGCCCAGACCGGCGAGTCTGGCCTCGGCCGTTGCCTGGTCGAAGTGTCGGTTCAGGTTGCGGGTCAGGTGCAGCATGTCGGCGGCCGAGAGCTGCTTGTAGAGCGGCGTGTCCTGGGCGACGAAGGCGATGCCGTCCAGCGCGGCCGGCGACCCGGGCGGCCGGCCCCCGAGCACGGCGAGGCTCCCCGCGGACGGCGTGGCCAGGCCGGCCATCAAGTTCAGCAGGGTGCTCTTGCCGGCGCCGTTCGGGCCCACCAGCGCGACCACATGACCGGCGGGGATCGCCAACGTGCAGTCACGCAGCGCCCAGGTGCTGCCATAGCGCTTGCCGAGTCCGCTCGACTCGAGGACGTTCATGCGACGCCCTCCGACTCGCCGCTCGCCGCGCCGCCACGTGACCCGCTGCCGCGCTCAAAGAAGTCCCGGCGCGCGCTGGCGAACAGCGCCACCATCCCGTCCTCGTCCAGCCCGGCCGCCTCCGCGGTGGCCACCCAGCCAACGAGTGAGCGGCGCAGTGAGGTCAGCTCGGGCAGCGCCACCCGGTTCAGCGTCGCTTCGATGAACGTGCCTTGGCCGGGCCGACCCACGGTGAGGCCCTTGGTCTCCAGCTCGCGGTAGGCCTTCAGCACGGTGTTCGGGTTGACCGCGAGCGAGGCGACCACGTCGCGCACCTTGGGCAGCTGATCGCCGGGCTTGAGAAAGCCCAGCCGCAGCGCGTGCTCCACCTGGTGCACGAGCTGCAGGTAGGTCGGGACGCCCGAGGCGGCGTCCAGCCGGAACTCCACCGGCGACGCCGGACCAGCCGCCACGGCGTCGGCAACGTCCCCTCGACGGCTGGACCCTTTATCTACTGTCATAGGACAACAGTACAGCATGTTGCCGGTCCGGCACACTGGTGGCATGGCCGACACCGCTGCCGCCCGACTCGTCGCCACCCGCCGCACCTGGCACGTCGTCGCCGAGCACGTGCTCGCGGCCGCCCGCAAGCGGGCCACCGGGCAGATCAGCCTGCGCCCGGGGCCGGGCGGGGTGCGGACCCCACCGCTGCCCGGCGGCGAGGTCATCGCGATCGACGGCACCCACCTCGAGGTCAGCGATGCAGGAGGCACCCGTCGCGGACCGCTGACGACGGTGCGGGCCGCGGCCGCCTTGGCCGGCACCGAGCCGGGCTTCCCGTGGACCAAGCACCCGCCCGGCACCGAGCTGCGTCCCGACGACGAGCTCGAGGTGGACGAGGCATCGGCCCGGGTGCTGGCCGACTGGTTCGCGCTGGGCGACCGCGCCCTGCGCGAGCTCGCCGCCGGAGTCACGCCCGCGTCCGTACCCGAGCCGGAGATCTACCCGGAGCACTTCGACCTGGCGATCACCCTCGACGAGGTGAACTACGGCGCCTCGCCCGGGGACGATGCGTTCCCCGAGCCGTACCTCTACGTCGGGCCGTGGGCCGGCCCGCCGACCGGCGCCGCCGCCGACCCGGCGTACTGGAACGCCCCGTTCGGTGCCGCGCGCCCGCTCCCCGACGTCCCGGACGTCGAGACCGCGGTCGCCTTCCTGCTCGAGGGCCGCCGCCGCCTCACGACCTGAAGCCCGAGCCCGTCACCGCCGCGTAACAGCAATCGCGTCCCTGCGGACTTACCGTGGACCCGAGATGACGAACCAGGACGCGACCGGCGAGGGCCCCACAGCCGCCGGGTCGCCGGTCGGCCGGCGGCTGTTCCTCGGCCTGCTCGGGCTGGGCACCGGCGCGGTGCTCGCCGGAGGTCCGTTGTCGCACACCCTGGGGTCGGTGCAGTCCGCCCTCGCCGCCCACGACCGGACCGGCCTGTCCAACCTCATCCCGGGCGGTGGCTGGCGCTACTACACGGTGACCGACGACTACCCGTCGGTGGACCACGCGACGTACCGGCTCTCGGTCCGCGGGCGGGTCGACACGCCGCTGAGCCTGAGCCTCGCCGACATCGCCGCGCTGCCACGCACGCACCTGACCCGCGACTTCCAGTGCGTGACCGGCTGGCGGGTCGCCAACGTGCACTGGTCGGGCGTCCGGCTCGCGGACGTCCTGGCGAAGGCCGGGGTGAAGCCCGGCTCGGGGGCCGTCCAGTTCCTGTCCTTCGACGGCGTCTACTCCGAGTGCCTGACGATGGCGGAGGCGATGCGCCCCGACGTGCTGGTGGCCGACACGATGCTCGGTGCCCCCGTGTCCCGGATCCACGGGGGACCGGTCCGCATGTACGTCGCGCCGATGTACGGCTACAAGTCCACCAAGTGGCTGGCCGAGATCCGGGTCGTGCGCGACGTGATCCCCGGCTACTGGGAGCACTTCGGGTACGACGAGGAAGGCTGGGTCGGCCGGTCCAACGGGCGGCGCGATGCCCCCACGTGAGGCCGCGACCATCCCTCGGTTCACACCCCTGGAGCGCTTCACCCACCGCAGCACCGCCGTGCTCACGGTGGTGCTCATCGTCAGCGGGCTGTGCCTCCTCTACCCGCCGCTGGCCCTGCTGGTCGGGCGCCGCCCGCTCGTCGAGAGCGTGCACGTCGCTGCCGGGCTGCTGCTGCCCTGGCCGACGCTGGTAGCCCTGTTCACCCCGGCGTTCCGGGCCGACCTCGCGCACCTCGACCGGTTCGTGCCCGACGACTGGGAGTGGCTGCGGCGCGGCGACCGGCGTACCGCCCCGCTGGCTGTGGACAAGTTCAACGCCGGGCAGAAGCTCGCCGCCGCCTGCTTCGGGGCGGCCGGCGTCGTGCTGCTCGGCACCGGAGTGCTGCTGCTCTTCCCCGACCAGCTCGGGCTGCCCGACAGCATCCGGCAGGGCGCCACCGTCGTGCACGACGCCACCACGCTCGCGCTGATCGCGCTGCTGCTCGGCCACCTCTGGCTGGCCATGTCCCACCCGGAGGCCCGGGAGGCGATGCGCACGGGGGAGATGGACCTGCGCTACGCCCGTCGCGAGTATGCCGCCTGGGCGGCCCGCGAGACGGCGCGCGCGCCGGAGGCCGACCCGGCGCCGACCTCGGCCGACCCCCGGGCGTGAGCCGACCCTCGGTGCGGGGGAGCGGCGTTCACCGGTGCGGGGGAGCGGCGTTCACCGGTTTGTCCAGTGACTCACTTGGAACAGGGTGGTTCCGATGACCTCCGTTCTCGATGCCGGCCCGGGAGCGGCCCCGGACCCGGACCTCGCCCCACAGACCGCCGTTTGCGACGTTGTTGTCGCGACACGCCGGGCGTGTCGCGACACAACGTCGCGAATGCGGGTCGTCGAGGGTCGGCGGAGGGGTCGCCGGCGGGTGCGGAAACCGCAGGGCGGCGGGTGGCTAGGGCCGGGCGGGTGACCGGAAAGTCGTTGTTAGGTAAAGGATCGCGGGTTGTTCGGATCTCGTCGTCCCTGCGTCTTCCGCACCTCGGGTCGCCGGGTTAGTCTCAGGGCCTGCGCCGAAGCAGTCCGGCGAAGGCTCGCGGTGCACCACCCCCAGGGGGACGACCAGATGATCAGCCTTCTCGACCCGGTTCCGATGGGAACCCACACCGTCGTCGGAGTCACCGGGGAGCTCGATGTCGCCAGCGCACCGGCCCTGCGGGACTGCCTCTTGGCCCTGGTCAACCGCGGCGCACCGAGCCTCGTGGTGGACCTGCGCGGCGTGACCTTCATCGACTCGACCGGAGTGGGCAGCCTGCTGCGCATCCACCACCGGCAGGGCCTCGTCGGCGGGACCGTGCACTTCGTCGCGGACCAGTCCGCGGTGCTGCGCGTGCTCGATCTCATGCAGCTGACCGGACGGCTGCACGTGGCCCCGTCGATCCAGGCGGTCTCGGACTGCTGCCCGAGGCGCCCGACCGTGGACCTGCGCCCCGAGGCCGCCCGCCGCTGACCGCCCCAGGTCGGCCGGGCCGGTCGCCTGGTCACTCCCGGTCACCGGCTTGGGAGGGGAACCTCCCGATTCGCGCGATCGGCCACGCTGGGTCACGGCCCGTCGTACCCTCGCCCCATGGAGACACCGACCTCGGGCCCGCGCGTGGACGACGCGCCGGTCGTCGTCGCGCCCTCGACGACCCCGCCCGATCTGCCGGTCGTGCTCGGCACGACACCCGACCCGCCCAGCGGGTCGCGGCGGCGGCTGGTGGTCGCTCTCGTGGCGGTCCTGGTCGTCGCCGCCGTCGCCGGCTGGCTGCTGCTGCGCGATGACGGCGGTACGGCGAGCACGCGCACCCCAGGCGCCAATGCCGGCGGCCCGTCGGCGCCCGCGCCGCTGCACATCCAGGTCGACGCTCCGGCGCAGGTCGTGGCCGGCGCCCCCGCGACCTTCGTCGTGCACTACACCGACGGGGCGGGCACCTTCGCGGGCTCGACCGAGGACTGGGGCGACGCCATCGGCGCCAGCTCGGTGGCCCTCGGTCGGTGCGCCGCCGCAACCCCCGCCAGCGCGGCGGATGGCACCTTCAACGCGGCCCACACGTGGAACACGCCCGGCACCTACCAGGTCACCCTCTCCGCGGCGAGCTACACCTGCGTGGACGGCGGAGCGGTGCCCGAGCGGGTCACCAAGACACTGCAGGTCGTGGTCGCGGCCGCGAGCTGACGCCGCGGCGATCGCACCTAGAACTTGAACGGCTTGGGGGGCACAGCCAGCGTCGCCCGCGGGCAGGCGCCCAGGTCCAGGCCACCGAAGCCGAGGGCCTCGTCGCACAGCGACGAGACCGTCCAGCCCTGATCGGTGCCGTAGCGGGTCACGGTGACCCGGTAGATCGTGATCTCGTAGCGCGTCGGCGTCCCGTAGGCGACCTGCACGGTCCCGATGAGCTCGGCACCCCCGGGGGCCCCGTAGCCCTCCCACGGCCGGTCGTAGCGGCTCCACAGCGACGGCTCGGACTGCCACACCCCGCCGTTCTGGACGTCCCGCAGCGCCAGCTCCACGAGCACCGCGCGAGCCGACTCCTCGGGCACGACTGCCGCGGGCCGGATGACCTCGGAGACGACTCCCTCGTCGTACGCCTCGGCCATCAGCAGCTCGGGATTGTGCACGGTAGACCTCTCGTCGTGGCAGACACACTCGTGAGGGGCGAAATCTCCCTGTGTTGCTATCGGCGCGCGCCGCTGCGGACTTCACCTGCGCGGGGCGCTGATCCTGTCCCTGGCAGGCGCGCAGCGAGGCCGATCGAGCCGGTTCGGCCGGTGTCACGCCCGGGACCGCTGGTGCCGCTGAGGCCGATGTGGCATCATCGTCGCCAGGACCGGACATCTCCGCTCGTGAGGCCGCTGGGGAAGGCGCACCTCGCGTCGAGCTAGGAGGCTCCGGTGGCGACCCGTGGCGTTGTCTATGTCCATTCCGCACCGCCAGCGCTCTGCCCGCACGTCGAGTGGGCGATCGGCGGTGTGCTCGGCGTCCGCGTGAGCGTGGACTGGACGCCCCAGCCGGCGGCCCCCGGCACCGTGCGTGGCGAGCTGTCCTGGCAGGCCGACGCGGGCACCGGCGCGGCGCTGGCCTCCGCGCTGCGGGACTGGATGCACCTGCGCTTCGAGGTGACCGAGGAGCCCAGCGCCGGCGCCGAGGGCGAGCGCTGGTCGGCCACCCCCGGCCTCGGGCTGTTCCACGCGACCACCGGCGTGCACGGCGACATCATGGTCCGGGAGGACCGGCTGCGGGCCGCCCTGGCCCGCGCCGCGAGCGACCCGGCGACCAGCATCGGAGCCGAGATGGAAGCTCTGCTCGGCAGGGCCTGGGACGAGGAGCTCGAGTCCTTCCGGCACGCCGGTGAAGGCGCCCCTGTCCGCTGGCTCCACCAGGTCGGCTGACCCGGGCAGGACGAGCACCCACCTTGCCGAAATGATCACGGTTCCGTGATCATTTCGGGTCGACCGAGGCTTGCAAGCCACTGTTGACCCGAGTTGACCACGGTCCCGTGATCAACTCGCGGCGCGCTGCTCCCTCAGGTGGCCGCTGGGTGGCCTAGAGCGGGATGTTTCCGTGGTCGCCACGGACCGCGGGGGCGGCCTTGATCGCGGCGGCCAGCGCGCTGCGGGTCCGGGTCGGCTCGATCACCTCGTCGATGACACCGATCTCCTGGGCCCGCGCCAGCCCGCCGGCCAGCTGCTCGTGCTCGTCCGCGAGCTCGCGCTCGACCTCGCCGCGCACGTCGGCCGGTACGTCGGCCAGGCGGCGCCGGTGCAGGATCCGGACCGCGGCCACGGCACCCATGACGGCGAGCGTGGCACCCGGCCAGGCGAACACCCGGGTCGCGCCGAGCGACCGTGAGTTCATCGCGATGTACGCGCCGCCGTACGCCTTGCGCGTCACCAGCGTCACCCGCGGTACGGTCGCCTCGGCGAACGCGTGCAGGAGCTTGGCGCCCCGTCGTACGACGCCGTCCCACTCCTGGCCGACACCCGGCAGGTAGCCGGGTACGTCGACGACGACCACCATCGGTACGCCGAACGCGTCGCACATCCGCACGAACCGCGCAGCCTTCTCCGCCGAGGCCGAGTCGAGGCAGCCGCCGAGCCGCAGCGGGTTGTTCGCGATCACGCCGACCGTCCGCCCGCCGAGGCGGCCCAGCGTCGTCGTGACGTTGGGCGCCCACTTGGGGTGCAGCTCCAGCGCGGACCCCTCGTCGAGCAGGTGCTCGACGATCGGGTGCACGTCGTAGGCGCGCTTGGGGGAGTCCGGCAGGTACTCCGCCAGGTCGACGTCGGGGACCTCGCCGATCTCGCGCTGGTCGCCCAGCAGGGCCGCCAGGCGCCGGGCCTCGACGTACGCGTCCTCCTCGGTCGTGGCGACGACGTGGACCACGCCCGAGCGCCGGCCGTGCGGCTCCGGACCGCCGAGCCGCAGCGCGTCGACGTCCTCGCCGGTGACCGACCGGACGACATCGGGGCCGGTGACGAACACCCGTCCCTCCGGGCCGAGGATCACGACATCGGTGAGCGCCGGGCCGTACGCCGCGCCGCCCGCCGCCGGGCCGAGCACCACCGAGATCTGGGGCACCTTGCCCGAGGCGCGCGTCATGGCCGCGAAGACCTGACCCACCGCGTGCAGGGAGACCACGCCCTCGCGCAGTCGGGCCCCTCCGGAGTGCCAGAGGCCGATCACCGGGCAACCCTCGGCGAGCGCGCGCTCGTAGGCGATGAGGATCGCGGCGCAGCCGGCCTCGCCCATCGCGCCGCCCTGGATCGTGGCGTCCGAACAGAACGCGACCGAGGTCGCGCCGTCGATCCGGCCGATCGCCGCGAGGATCCCCGAGTCGTCCTCGGGGGTGATGAGCTCGACGGTGCCCGGGTCGAACAGGGTCTGCAGTCGGGTCAGCGGATTGCGCGGGTCGTCCGCCTTGGCGACGACGACCTTGGCTGGAGCGGTTACCGTCATGCGCTGTAGCTCCTGAAGGCCAGGGCCACGTTGTGGCCGCCGAAGCCGAACGAGTTGTTGAGGGCGAGCAGGTCGCCCGCGGGCAGCGGCCGCGGCTCGCCACGCACGACGTCGAGGTGGACGTCGTCGTCGAGGTCCTCGAGGTTGGCAGTGGGCGGTGCCGTGCGCTCGTGGAGCGCCAAGACGGTCGCGATGCTCTCCACTGCGCCGGCGGCGCCGAGAAGGTGCCCGGTCATCGACTTGGTCGCCGAGCCCAGGACGCCGTCGGCGGCGTCGCCCAAGGCCTTGCGGATCGCGGCCACCTCGGCGACGTCCCCGACGGGCGTCGAGGTCGCGTGCGCGTTGATGTGCACCACGTCGGAGGGGGTGCCCCCGGCCGACTCGACCGCCTTGGCCATGGCGCGAGAGGCGCCGGCCCCGACCGGGTCGGGCTGGGCGATGTGGTGGGCGTCCGCGCTGATGCCGCTGCCGGCCACCTCGGCGTAGATCCGGGCGCCGCGCGCCCTGGCGTGCGACAGGGTCTCCAGGATCAGGATGCCGGCGCCCTCGCCGAGGACGAATCCGTCGCGGCCCTTGTCGTAGGGGCGCGACGCACGCTCCGGCTCGTCGTTGCGCAGCGAGAGTGCCTGCATCGCCGCGAACCCCGCGAGCGGCAGCGGGTGGATGGCGGCCTCGGTGCCACCGGCGGCGACGACGTCGGCCCGGCCGCTGCGGATCATGTCCATGGCGTACGCCACCGCTTCGGCGCCGCTGGAGCAGGCGCTGACCGGGGTGTGGACCCCGGCCCGGGCGACCAGCTCGAGTCCGACCTGGGCGGCGGGACCGTTGGGCATCAGCATCGGCACGGTCATCGGGAGCACCCGGCGGGCGCCCCGCTCCTTGAGGGTGTCGTACGCCGCGAGCAGCGTCGTCACCCCGCCGATCCCCGAGGCGACCACGACGCCGAGGCGCTCGGGGTCGACCTCGGGGGAACCCGCGTCGGCCCAGGCCTCGCGGGCGGCGATCAGGGCGAACTGGCTGCCCCGGTCGGTCCGCTTCTGCAAGGGAACGGGCAGCACCTCGGAGGGTTCGACTGCGACCGGCGCAGCGATGTGCACCGGCAGCGTCTCGACCCACTCCTGGGTCAGGAGCTTGACCCCGGACCGGCCGGCCAGCATGGCCGACCACGTCGTCGGCACGTCGCCGCCGAGCGGGGTCGTCGCACCGAGGCCGGTCACGACCACGCGCTGGGAGTCGGGCAAGGGGGTCTGTGTCATCGTCAGCTGGCTCCTTCGGGTTCCCCGCACCTTCGCGGGGAACGAGCGGACTCGTAAGGGTTAGGCACTCGCCTTGGCGATGTAGGACACGGCGTCGCCGACGGTGCTGAGGCCCTTGACGTCGTCGTCAGGGATGCGGACGCCGAACTTCTCCTCGGCGTTCACGACGATGGTCATCATCGACAGCGAGTCGATGTCGAGGTCGTCGGTGAACGACTTCTCGGGCTGGACGTCACCCGTGGCGATGCCCGTCTCCTCGTTCACGATCTCGGCGAGACCCTCGAGGATCTCCTGCTCGCTTGCGGCCATCTGGTTCCAGCTCCCTCTGCGGTGGTTGGGGTGGGGCTGCCCTGCGCGCGGTTGCGCGGGGCGGTCTGGGGTGATCAGGGCAGGACGACGACCTGGGACGCGTAGACCAGGCCGGCGCCGAAGCCGATCAGCAGTGCGGTGCCACCGCTCTTGACCTCGCCGGTCTCCAGCATCCGCTCCATGGCGAGCGGGATCGACGCGGCCGAGGTGTTGCCCGTCTCACGGATGTCGCGGGCGACCGGCACGTGGGCGGGCAGCTTCAGGGTCTTGATCAGGGCATCGGTGATCCGCATGTTCGCCTGGTGGGGGATGAACGCGTCGAGCTCATCGGCCGTGATGCCGGCCGCTTCCAGCGCGCGCTGCGCGACCGGCGCCATCTGCCAGACGGCCCAACGGAAGACCTTCTGGCCCTGCATGGTGAGCGTCGGGAACTCCACGTTGTGGTCGCGCACGTCGATCCAGGACGCCCGCTGGGTGATGGCGTCGTACTCCTTGCCGTTGGAGCCCCAGATCGTCGGGCCGATGGCCGGCTCGTCGCTGGGCCCGATCACGACCGCCCCGGCGCCGTCGCCGAAGATGAATGCGGTCGACCGGTCGTAGGAGTCGGTGAAGTCGGAGAGCTTCTCGCAGCCGATGACCACGACGTACTCCGAGCTGCCGCCCCGCACCATGTCGTTGGCCAGCGCCACGCCGTAGCAGAACCCGGCGCAGGCGGCGGACAGGTCGCTCGCTGCGGCGTCGGTGGCGCCCAGGCGCTCGGCCACCGCGGCGGCGGCCGACGGGGTCTGCAGCGGATGGGTGACCGTCGCGACGAGGACAGCACCGATCTGTTCGGGCCGCACACCGGCCTGCGCGATCGCCTTCCCGGCGGCCGCGACGCTCATGTCGATGACGCTCTCGTCCGGCGCCGCATAGCGCCGGGTCTCGATGCCGGAGCGCTCCCGGATCCACTCGTCGCTGGAGTCGATCTTCTCGACGATCTCCGCGTTGGTCACGATCCGGGCCGGGCGGTAGCCGCCGACTCCCATGATCCGTGCGTAGGCCGCGCCGCGGGGCGCAAGAATCGCCGCCATCAGAGGAACGCCTCCGAGGACTCGGGGTGCAGCCGGACGATCGGTTGGCCCGGGGCGACGGGGTCGCCGTCCTCCACCAGCCACTCGACCACGGTTCCGCCGTGCGGAGC
>DASYEF010000016.1:0-7003 GCA_036499185.1 Actinomycetes bacterium
GGGCCAAGGTCGTCGCCGCGATGGCCGGCGTCGCCCTGACGGTCGCCGCGGCACAGGTGCTGCCGGGCACCGCCACCGTGCTCGTCCTGCTCGTGGTGCTGGCGCTGCTTGCGGAGTCCTTCGGTCACCAGGTCCGCGGACTGTGGCGCCTGCACCGCGTGACGGGGAGCCCGGTCTCGAGGGCAGAGCCCCGGCGAGTTCCAGCCGGCGCGGGAGCACCGATGTCGGAGCGCACCGATGGGTGAGCGCACCGATGTCGTCGAGCCCACCTGGCGGGCCACCGACCCCACCGCGCGGCCGGACCCGGCGGCGCGGTCGCGGCTGCGCCGGGCGGCCTCGGGCACCTGGACGGTGGTCGCCGTCCTCGTCGTCTGGTTCGCCCTCGTCGTACCGAACCAGCTCGGTTATCTCGGCCCACGCGCTGCCCTCAGCGTCCCGGTCGAGGGCCTGGTGCTGCTCGGCCTCGCGCTGGTCCTGCCGCCGCGCGCTCGGCGGCTGACGGCCGCGGTGTTCGGTGTGCTGCTCGCGGTCCTGCTCGTCATCAAGGTGCTGGACATCGGGTTCTTCGCGGTGTTCGACCGACCCGTCGACCTGCTCAACGACAGCTACTACCTCGCTCCGGGTGTCGGTGTCCTCGAGGACTCCTACGGACGGACCCCGGCCCTCGTCGTGACCGTCCTCGCGGTCGTGCTGCTCGTCGTCGCCCTCAGCGTCGTGCCGCTCGCCGCGATGCGGGTCACCCGCCTGGTGGCCGAGCACCACCCGGTCGCGCGTCTGGTGATCGGCGGTCTCGCGGCCGTCTGGGTCCTTGGCGCGTTGACCGGGCTGCGGCCGTCCCCCGGCGTGCGGGTGGCCTCGACGAGCGCGGCCACTCTCGCGGTCGACCAGGTGCGCCAGCTGCGGGCCGACGCCAAGGACCGATCGGCGTTCGCGAAGGTGATCGCGGAGGACCCGTACGCCAAGACACCGGGGGACCAGCTGCTCACCGGCCTGCGCGGCAAGGACGTCCTGGTCGTGTTCGTCGAGAGCTACGGCCGGGTCGCCGTGCAGGGCTCCTCGTTCGCACCCGCCATCGACGCGGAGCTGGACAACGGCACGAAGCAGCTGCAGGCGGCCGGCTTCTCGGCCCGCAGCGCCTTCCTGAAGTCCCCGACGTTCGGCGCGGGGAGCTGGCTGGCGCACTCGACGTTGGAGAGCGGTGCCTGGGTCGACAGCCAGCAGCGCTACGGCCAGTTGATGGGGGCCCAGCGGCTCACCCTGACCAGTGCCTTCCGCAGCGCCGGTTGGCGCACGGTCTTCGACGTGCCCGCCGACACCCGCGACTGGACGCAGGGCCGCGACTTCTACCACTTCCAGAAGTACTACGACGACAAGAACGTCGGCTACCAGGGACCGCCGTTCAGCTACGCGACCATCCCCGACCAGTACACCCTGTCGGCCTTCCACCGACTCGAGCTCGCGCCCCAGCACCGCAAGCCGGTGTACGCCGAGATCGACTTCGTCTCCAGCCACCACCCGTGGACGCCGCTGCCGACGTTCGTGCCCTGGGACCAGGTGGGCGACGGGTCGGTCTACGACGGGATGCCGGCCCAGGGCGAGTCACCCGAGTCGGTGTTCCGGTCGCAGACGAAGGTGCGCTCGGCGTACGGGAAGTCGATCGAGTACTCGTTGCACAGCCTGATCTCCTACCTGCAGACCTACCCGGACCCGAACCTCGTCGTGCTCATGCTCGGCGACCACCAGCCGCACTCCTACGTCACCGGTCCGCACTCCGGGTTCGACGTGCCGGTGTCGGTCATCGCGCACGACCCGAAGGTGCTCGACGCGATCTCGGGCTGGGACTGGCAGGACGGCCTGCGGCCGGCCCCGGACGCGCCGGTGTGGCGGATGGACAGCTTCCGCAACCAGTTCCTCGCGGCGTACGGACCCCAGTAGTCGCCCGCCGATGAGTCTGCGGCACCGGCACGGTCTGATGGGCAGGACGTCACGCGATGCGAGGAGACCACGATGACCGACTGGACCGCCGAGACGATGGGCTCCGGGCAGTACGCCGACGTCAACGGCATCAACCTCTACTACGAGACCCACGGCACCGGGCGCCCGATGGTCCTGCTTCACGGCGGTCTCGGGTCCGGCGAGATGTTCGGGCCGGTCCTGCCCGCGCTGGCGGCCAACCACCAGGTCGTCGTGGTCGACCTGCAGGGCCACGGGCGCACCGCCGACATCGACCGGCCGCTCGACGTCCGGCTGATGGCCGACGACATCGCGGCGCTGATCGACCACCTCGGGCTCGTGAACCCTGACGTCGTGGGCTACTCGCTCGGCGGCGGCGTGGCGCTGCTCACCGCGGCGAAGTACCCGGACAAGGTCGCCAAGCTCGTCAGCGTCTCGGCCAACATCCGGCCTGACGCGATCTACCCGGAAATGCGGGCGCAGCAGGGTCAGGTGGGCGCGGCGGCCATGGAGTTCATGAGGGAGACCCCGATGTACCAGCTCTACGAGCGGGTGGCGCCGCGGCCCGAGGACTTCCCGCGGCTGCTGGACAAGATCGGCGAGTCGATGGCGCACGACTTCGACTTCTCCGACGAGGTCCGCTCGCTTCAGGTGCCGACCCTCGTCGTCGCCGCGGACGCCGACATGGCGTCGCCGGCCCACTACGTCGAGGAGTTCAAGCTCCTCGACGGGGGTCTGCGCGACGGCGGCTGGATGGGGGAGGGCCGCCCGGCCGGCGGGCACGCGCTGGCGATCCTGCCCGGCCTGACGCACTACAACATCTTCGCGTCGCCCCTCTTCGCCGCGGTCACCCTCGCGTTCCTCGACGGCAAGCCCCGCTGACGCCCCGATGCCGCCGCCCGCGATGCCGCGGGCCGGGAACAGTCTGTGACAGACCGGACGTGCCACCATTCGGCCCTTGATCAGATGGTGACGATCTGTCACCCCTTGGGTGCTAGGCGGTGACCGCTCTGCGTGGTTACCTCTTCATATGAGCCCGGCCGCGCAGGTCGCCGAGGCCTTGGTGGGTCTCGCTGCCGTGACCGCTGTGGCCGCCGGGATCCTGCTGCGCCGTCCTCCCCACCGGACCGCCTGGCTGCTGCTCGGCGCCGGGCTGCTGGCCTTCGCCGCCGGGGACCTGCTCGCCCTCGCCGTGCCGGCCCGGGACCACGCCGGGCCGGTGGACATCGTCTATCTGGCTGGCTACCCGGTGCTGGTCGCCGGCCTCGCGCTGATGCACCACAAGGGCGAGCGTGCTCGTGACCGGGCCGGCCTGGTCGACGCCGCGATCCTCGCCCTGACTGCCGCGGTAGGCTACTGGGTGCTGCTCGTCGGGCCGGGTTTCGGCGCCCAGTCGGGCACCGACCAGGCGGTCGCGGTGGCCTACCTCGTCCTGGACGTCGCCCTGCTCGGTGTCGCGATCCGTCTCGTCGTGGCCGGGCCGACCCGCGCTGTTCCCTCGCTGCTGGCCCTCGGTGTCGCGGCGGTGCTCGTGACCGACTGCATCTACCAGGGCGGGCCGCTGGGGGAGCGGGCCGCGCTGAGCCTCCCGCTGCACCTCGGCTGGCTGCTCGGGATGGCGCTGGTCGCCGCGGCCGCGACACATCCCGACGCGCGCCAGCCCGTCGCCGTACCCGAGTTGCGCCGCGAGGCCCTGTCCCCCGTCCGGCTGGCGCTGCTCGCCTCGGTCGTCCTCATCCCGCCGGCCCTGATCGGCCTGCAGGCGGCGCGGGGCCGGTACGGCGACATCGCGATCCTCTCGATCGCGCTCGGCGCGGTGCTGGCGCTGGTCGTGACCCGGGTCGGGCTGCTGATGCGCGACGTCGGCCGGACCGCGGCCCGGGAGCGCACCCTGCGCACGGCGGCCGCGGACTTCGTCGCCGCGGGCGACCGCTCGCGGATCCACGCGGCGGCGCTGCGTGCGGTGGACCTGCTCGCGCCGGGCCTCGTCGCCAGCCGCATCGTCGACGTGGCGGCCGACGAGGAGGTCGAGGTGGTCGCCGGTGGCGGGCGGCACGACGCCCGGGTCCGAGGCCGCGCGCTGGCCTCGTCGTTGCTGCCGTACGTCGGCGCGGGGACCGCGTTCCGAGACGTCCTCGTCGAGGAGCTGGACGTCGATCTCCGCGACGGTCTGGGCCTGCGCGAGGCGCAGGGGCAGCTGCGCGTCTTCCCGGTGCGCGTCCACCGCGAGCTGCTGGCGGTCGTGGTGCTCGTCACGAACACGCCGCTCGAGGCCGGGACCAATCACGCGGTGGAGACGCTGGTCGCGCAGCTCGCCCTCGCGCTCGAGTCCGCGACCCTCACCGACGACCTGCACGTGCGCCTGAGCGAGGCGCGGTTCCGCGCGCTCGTGCAGAACTCGTCGGACGCGATCCTGCTCGTCGACAGGGACGCGTCGGTCACCTACCAGAGCCCGTCGGCGGACCGGATGTTCGGCTACCCGGACGACGCCCTGGTAGGTCACAGCGTCGAGGACCTGTGCCATCCGGACGACCTGCTGAGGGTCCAGTCGGGCCTCACCGACGTGCTGTCGAGCCCCGGCGCCACCCGGCGCCTCGAGCTGCGGCTGCGCCGCCGTGGTGGCGGCTGGCTGGACGCCGAGGCCGTCGTCAACAACTTGCAGGCCGACCCGAACGTGCGCGCCAGCGTCGTGACGGTCCGCGACGTCAGCGAGCGCAAGCAGTTCGAGACGCAGCTGACCCACCAGGCCTTCCACGACGAGCTGACCGGCCTGGCCAACCGCGCGCTGTTCACCGACCGGGTGGCCCACGCCCTGGCCCGGCGGGAGCGCGACAGCACCACGCTGGCGGTGCTGCTGCTCGACCTCGACGACTTCAAGACCGTGAACGACGGCCTCGGTCACGCCGCGGGCGACTCCATGCTGCGGGCGGTCGCGGAGCGTCTCGCCGCGCTGGTCCGGCCGGGCGACACGACGGCCCGGCTCGGCGGTGACGAGTTCGCGATGGTGCTGGTCGACCTCCCGAGCGAGCCGGCTGCCGTCCATGCCGTGGAGCGCATCATCACTGTGCTGGGCGAGCCGCTGGTCATCGAGGGCAAGGAGGTGTTCGTGCAGGCGAGCATCGGCCTCGCGTTCGCCGGTGACCCCGCCGACGCGGCTGCCACTCCGGAGCAGCTGTTGCGCAACGCTGACGCCGCGATGTACGTCGTGAAGACCGACGGCAAGGGCCGCTACGCGATCTTCCAGCCGCACATGCATGCCGCCGCGCTGCACCGGCTGGACCTGCGGGCCGACCTGCAGCGAGCACTGGACAACCGCGAGTTCGCGCTGCACTACCAGCCGATCGTGTCGATGGAGACCGGCGGACTGGTCGGGGTCGAGGCGCTGGTGCGCTGGCAGCATCCGCAGCGCGGCCTGGTCGCCCCCGATGCCTTTATCCCCCTCGCCGAGGAGACCGGGCTCGTCGTACCGCTCGGGCTGTGGGTCATGGAGCAGGCCTGCCGCCAGGTGGCCGACTGGTCCACCGGGTCCGACGGTCTGTCGGTCAGCATCAACGTGTCGCAGCGCCAGCTGCGCCGCGCCGAGTTCGGCGGCGAGGTGGGCGACGTGCTCGCCCGCACCGGCATCGACCCGTCGCGGATCGCCCTGGAGATCACCGAGAGCGCGATCATGGCCGAGGTCGAACCGACCATCGAGCGGCTGCGGGCGCTCAAGGACCTCGGGGTCCGGGTCGCCGTGGACGACTTCGGCACCGGCTACTCGTCGTTCAGCTGGCTGCGTCAGCTGCCGGTCGACGTCCTCAAGATCGACAAGGAGTTCGTCGACGAGCTCGGCCGCCGCGACCAAGGCGGGTTCCTCGTCGCGGCGATCATCGACCTGGCGCACAACCTCGGCCTGCGGACCGTTGCCGAGGGCATCGAGCGGCCGACCCAGCTGGCCCGGCTGCGCGACATGCACTGCGACCTCGGGCAGGGCTTCCACGTCGGCAAGCCGATGCCCCCCGAGGACGTGGTCGACCTGCTCGCGATGGAGAGGGGCAAGCACCGCTCCAGCGGCTCCGCCTGGGCCAGCTGACCGCGTCTGACCTGGTCTCACCTGGGATGAGGCGCGGGCTGGGTGAGGTCAGATCAAGGGCGGCTTCGGACTGGGAGGGGACGGGTCCGTCCGGTGCTTTCCGACCGTTCGGAGTGCGCTGAGCGCCGGCTTGCGACCTCACGGCACACAAAGGGGCCCGTTCTCGTGGCCAATCGGGCTCTCCGGGCCGACTTTGTGTGCCGTTGTGATCGTGAGGGCCGCTCAAGGCTGGTCTTTGTCCCCATCGGACCTACCAGCACACAGTCCACCCACTTTCGGCGGTCACACCGTCTCCGGAGGCCGACACTGTGTGTTCTTCGGTCCGGTCGGGACCGGAAACGGCGGCAAGGTCCCGCGCAGACCCCGGCCGCCCTCCGTCGTCCGGGCGCTCTTGACAGCATCCCGAACGGCGGGAGAGCCGCGAGCACCGACTGGCTCCTTCTTCCAGGCGCTCTTGACCTGAGCGCACGCCGGCTGGTTGCCGGAAGCAACCAGTTACTACTATCGCAGGTGTGACCGCTCACGCGGAGGCCCGGACCCGCCTCATGGAGCAGTACGACGCCATCCCCGCCGGCTCCCCGGTGCGCCTGGCGAAGAAGACCTCGAACCTGTTCCGGCCGCGCGCGAGCACCGCGACCCCCGGGCTGGACGTGTCCGCGCTGGACGGCGTGCTGTCGGTCGACCCGGTGGCCCGCACCTGCGACGTGCAGGCCATGACGACCTACGAGCACCTCGTCGACGCGACCCTCGCGCACGGCCTGATGCCGACGGTGGTCCCGCAACTGAAGACGATCACCATCGGCGGCGCGGTCACCGGGCTGGGCATCGAGTCGTCGTCGTTCCGCAGCGGGCTGCCGCACGAGGCGGTTCGCGAGATCGAGGTGCTCACCGGTGACGGCCAGGTCGTCGTGGCCCGGCCGGACGGGCCGGACGCCGACCTGTTCCGCGCGTTCCCGAACTCATACGGCACCCTCGGCT
>DASYEF010000017.1:0-11113 GCA_036499185.1 Actinomycetes bacterium
ACCGAGAGCACGGACGCCACCGGCCAGTAGAGCGAGTTGAGGAAACCCACCTGGTCCGGCAGCAGCTTTCCCAGCAGGCTCGGCCCGACCAGCACCAGAGGGATGACGACCGATCCGACGACGACGGCACCGACGTAGAGCGTGAAGGACAGTGCGCGGGTGCGCACGATGCCACGCCTGCCACCGAGGCCGTACATGATCGAGATGGTGTCGATGAAGACGTTCAGCGCGCGCGAGCCCGACCACAGCGCGAGCACGAAGCCGATCGAGATGATGTCGAAGCGGCCACCCTCGAAGACCTGGCGCAACGTGGGTTTGATGACCTCACGCACCTGGTCCGCGGTCAGCACCTTCGCCGACACGTCGATGATGCGGTTCTCCAGCTGTCTGACCGACGTGTCACCGATCCAGTTGCCGAGGTAGCCGATCGAACCCACCAGCCCCAGCACGAGCGGCGGCAGCGAGAGCAGCGCGAAGAACCCGGCCTCCGCGGCGAGGCCGGTCACCCGGTAGCGGAAGCAGCCGGCGGCGGTCTCCCGGGTGAGCCGCCACACGAGGGTCCGGAAATGGCGCACGGGCCCGCCAGGGCCCGGTCCGCTGGCGGCACCGGCCTGTTCCTTGGGCTCGGTCCCCGCGGCCACCCCCATACGGTAGGCCACATGGTCGGTCCCACTCATGAGGTGACGAACCAGGCCCCGCCGTTGGTCGGCTACGACGTCTTCGCGGCGGACGCGGCACTGGCCGAAGCCGTCACGCGGTACGCCGGCGACGAGGCCCCGGTCATCACGGCTGGCCTGTCCCGGCTGGGCCAGCAGGCCGGCGACGAGGAAGCCCAGCGCTGGGGCACCGAGGCGAACGCGCACCCACCGGTCCTGCGCACGCACGACCGCTACGGGCACCGGGTCGACGAGGTCGAGTTCCACCCGGCGTGGCACCAGCTGATGACTGTCGCCGTGCGCGAAGGGCTGCACGGGGCCGCCTGGGACGCGGCCGGCGGGAGCGGGCACCTGCGGCGCGCGGCCGGCTTCGTCGTCTGGTCCCAGGTCGAGGCCGGGCACGGGTGTCCGGTGTCGATGAGCTACGCCGCCGTACCGGCGCTGCGGACCGATCCCGACCTCGCCGTCGCCTGGGGCCCGGGCCTGTCGACGACCACGTACGACCCCGGCCTGCGCCCTCCTGCGACCAAGGCGGGGCTGCTCGCCGGCATGGGCATGACCGAGAAGCAGGGCGGCTCGGACGTTCGGGCCAACACGACGCGGGCCGAACCGACCGGTGTCGAGGGCGAGTACCGGCTGACCGGGCACAAGTGGTTCTGCTCGGCGCCGATGTGCGACCTGTTCCTCGTGCTGGCCCAGGCGCCAGGCGGTCTCACCTGTTTCGTCGTGCCTCGGGTGCTGGCCGACGGTGAGCGCAACGTGTTCCGCCTTCAGCGGCTCAAGGACAAGCTCGGCAACCGCTCCAACGCGTCGGCGGAGGTCGAGCTCGACGGGACCTGGGCGGCCCGGCTCGGCGAGGAGGGCCGCGGCGTGCGCACCATCATCGAGATGGTCGCGGCGACCCGGCTCGACTGCGTGCTCGGCTCGACCGGGCTGGTGCGCCAGGCCGTGGCGCAGGCGACCCACCACGCGGCGTACCGCACTGCGTTCGGCGGCCGGCTCGTCGACAAGCCGCTGATGGCGAACGTGCTCGCCGACCTGGCCGTCGAGTCCGAGGCCGCGACCGCCCTCGCGATGCGGCTGGCGCACGCGGTCGACGCGGGCGAGGACGCGTTCCGGCGGCTGGCCACCGCGGTCGGCAAGTACTGGGTGTGCAAGCGGGCGCCGGCGGTCGTCGGGGAGGCGCTCGAGTGCCTGGGCGGCAACGGCTACGTCGAGGAGAGCGGGCTGCCGAGGCTGTACCGGGAGGCGCCGCTGAACTCCATCTGGGAGGGATCGGGCAACGTCAACGCCCTGGACGTGCTGCGCGCGGTGGCCCGTGAGCCGGCGACGGTCGACGCGTTCACCGCCGAGGTCGCGGCGGCGCGTGGCGCGGACACCCGTCTCGACGCCGCCGCCGACCGGCTGGCCAAGGACCTCACCGCGGCCGACGAGGGGTCGGCCCGGCGGCTGGTCGAGTCGATGGCGCTCGTGCTGCAGGGCTCCCTGCTCGTGCGGTACAGCCCGGCCTACGTCGCCGACGCGTTCTGCGCCTCCCGCCTCGGCGAGGAGGGCCACCGCCTCGCACTCGGCACGCTGCCGGGCGGCCTGGACACGCGGTCCCTGGTCGAGCGAGCGACCCCAGCAAGGACCTGACAGCCGGTCCGGATGGTGGGACCTGAGGGTCATTTCGCTGAGACGCGTGACACTCTGTTCACATGAATACCGCAGGTGCGCCTCTGGTCGCACGGCTCCACGTGGACTTCGGCCACGTGTCGAGCGCGGTCTGTATGCGCGGCTGACCTCGCCGCCCTGTTCGCCGGCGCGGGTCACCCGCCGTCCGGCCCCCCCGTGGCCGATGATGCCGGCAGGTGCGCGCGCCTCCACCGGAGAGCACCGCAATGCCGCCCGACACCGCACCTCCCGCCACGGCACCGCCCCTCAGCAGCCACGCCCGCCACCGCGGGCAGGGCCAGTGGGCGCTGGGCCACCTGGAGCCCCTGACACCGAACGAGCGCGTCAAGAAGGACGACGACGGGCTCAACGTCCGGGCCCGGGTCGAGAACATCTACTCCAAGGCCGGCTTCGCCTCGATCGACCCGGCCGACCTGCGCGGCCGGCTGCGGTGGTGGGGGCTGTACACGCAGCGCCGGCCTGGCATCGACGGCGGCAAGACCGCCGTGCTCGAGCCGCACGAGCTCGACGACGAGTACTTCATGCTGCGGGTCCGGGTCGACGGCGGGCTACTGAGCACCGAACAGCTGCGGACGATCGCGGCGATCTCCACCGAGTTCGGCCGGGACACCGCCGACGTGACCGACCGGCAGAACATCCAGCTGCACTGGATCCGGATCGAGGACGTCCCGGAGATCTGGCGCCGGCTCGAGGAGGTCGGGCTCTCGACCACCGAGGCATGCGGGGACACACCGCGGGTCGTGCTGGGCTCGCCCGTCGCAGGCATCGCAGCCGACGAGATCCTGGACGGCTCCCCCGCTGTCGACGAGATCCACCGGCGCTTCATCGGCTCGCCGGAGTTCTCCAACCTGCCCCGCAAGTTCAAGACGGCGATCAGCGGCTCGCCTCTGCAGGACGTCGAGCACGAGGTCAACGACATCTCCTTCGTCGGTGTCGTGCACCCGGAGCACGGACCGGGCTTCGACGTGTGGGTCGGCGGCGGGCTGTCGACCAACCCGATGCTCGCCCGCCGGCTCGGGGCCTGGGTGCCGCTGACCGAGGTCGCCGAGGTGTGGGCCGGTGTCGTCGGTCTGTTCCGCGACTACGGCTACCGCCGGCTGCGCACCAGGGCGCGGATCAAGTTCCTCGTCGCGGACTGGGGCGTCGAGGAGTTCCGCCGGGTGCTCGAGGCGGAGTACCTGCACCGCCCGCTCGTCGACGGCCCGGCTCCGCCGGTCCCCTACGGCCCGCGCGACCACGTCGGCGTGCACCGGCAGCGGGACGGCCGCTACTACGTCGGGCTCGCACCGACCGTCGGACGGGTCTCCGGCACCGTGCTGGCCCGGCTCGCCGACGTCGCGGAGGCGCACGGCTCTCAGCGCGTCCGGACCACGCCGCACCAGAAGCTGCTCGTGCTCGACGTACCCGCCGACCGGGTCGACTCGCTCGTCGACGCGGCCGCCGGTCTGGGACTGCGGGCCCGGCCGAGCACGTTCCGGCGCGGCACGATGGCCTGCACCGGCATCGAGTTCTGCAAGCTCGCGATCGTCGAGACCAAGGCGCGCGGCGCCAAGCTGGTCGACGAGCTCGAGCGCCGGCTGCCGGACCTCGACGACCCGATCAGCATCAACGTCAACGGCTGCCCCAACTCGTGCGCCCGGATCCAGACGGCCGACATCGGCCTCAAGGGCCAGCTCGTGCTCGACGCCGACGGCAACCAGGTCGAGGGCTTCCAGGTCCACCTCGGCGGCGGCCTCGGCCTGGACGCCGGGTTCGGCCGCAAGCTGCGCGGCCACAAGGTGACCGCCGACGAGCTGCCGGACTACGTCGAGCGGATCGTCCTGCGGTACGCCGACGAGCGGCACTCCGGTGAGCGCTTCGCCCAGTGGGTCGCCCGCGCCGACGAGGGAGCCCTGCGATGACAGACGCGCGCGCGGTGCCGTTCTACTGCCCCTTCTGCGGGGACGAGGACTTGCGGCCCCACGAAGAGACCCACGGCGCCTGGCACTGCCGGTCATGCACCCGCGTCTTCACCCTCAAGCTGGTCGGGCTGGTGACGGCCCGATGAGCGCCGAGACCCTGATCTCCCCGATGCCGACCTACGAGCCGCGGGAGTCCCTCGCCGAGCACCGTGAGGCGCTGGCCCGCCGGGCTGCCTGGCGGCTCGAGGACGCGTCGCCGCAGACCATCATCCGGTGGGCGGTGCGCACCTTCGGCGCCCGGTTCGCGATCACCTCGTCGATGGCCGACGCGGTGCTCATCGACCTGGTGGCCCGGGCCGCGCCCGGCACCGACGTGCTGTTCCTCGACACCGGCTACCACTTCGACGAGACGATCATCATGCGCGACGCGGTCGCGGCGACCTACCGCGGCCGCATCAACCTCGTCACCGTGACGCCCGAGCAGACCGTGGACGAGCAGGACGCCGAGCACGGACGGGACCTGTTCGCGAGCAACCCCGACCGGTGCTGCTTCCTGCGCAAGGTGCTGCCGCTGGACCGTGCGCTCGCCGGCTACGACGCGTGGGCCTCGGGGTTGCGCCGGGACGACTCGATCGCCCGCTCGCGGACCCAGGTGGTCGACTGGGACCGGCGCAACGGGAAGGTGAAGGTCAACCCGCTGGCCCGCTGGACCCAGGCCGACGTGGACGCCTACGTGGCGCAGCACGGCATCCTCACCAACCCGCTGCTCGACGACGGGTTCGCCTCGATCGGCTGCTTCCCCTGCACCCGGCGGGTCGGCGAGACGGGTGACGCGCGGTCCGGCCGCTGGGCCGGCACGGGCAAGACCGAGTGCGGGATCCACCTGGTCGGCGGGCCGGCGTGAGCGAGCCGTCGTACCCCCTTGTCCTCGACCTGGCCGGCCGACGGGCCGTCGTGGTCGGCGGCGGCCCGGTAGCGGCCCGGCGGGCCCGCAGCCTGGTGGACGCGGGAGCCGACGTGGTGCTGGTGAGCCCGTGGGTCTGCGAGGACGTCCGCGACCTGGTGGCCGGCGGCGTCGTGCGCTGGGAGCCGCGGGAGTACGCCGACGGTGACCTCGACGGGGCCTGGCTGGTGCACACCGCGACCGGCGACGCGCAGACCGACGACCGCGTGGCGGCCGACGCAGAGCGGGCCCGCACCTGGTGCGTACGAGCCGACGACGCCGGCCGGTCGCGGGCGTGGACACCAGCGGTGGCCCGGACAGGTGACGTCACGGTCGCCGTCACGGCGGGTCGCGACCCGCGCCGGGCAACCCGGTTGCGCGACGCCCTGGCGGTCGCGATCGACTCCGGCGAGCTGCCGCTGCGGTACGCCCGCCGGCAGGAGCGCGGCCGGGTGGCGCTCGTCGGTGGCGGGCCCGGCGACCCCGGCCTGATCAGCGTGCGCGGTCGGCGACTCCTGGCCGAGGCCGACGTTGTCCTCGTCGACCGGCTCGCGCCCCGGGCGCTGCTGGACACCCTCGACGAGGAGGTCGTGGTCGTCGACGTCGGGAAGACCGCCGGCCACCACCCGCTCCCCCAGGACGAGATCAACCGCCTGCTCGTCGAGCACGCGTTGGCCGGTCGCCGGGTGGTCCGCCTCAAGGGGGGCGACCCGTTCGTCCTGGGCCGCGGCGGCGAGGAGGCCCTCGCCTGCATCGCGGCCGGTGTCGACGTCGAGGTCGTGCCCGGCGTCACCAGTGCCGTCGCGGTGCCGGCCGCGGCCGGGATCCCGGTGACGCATCGCGGGCTGTCCCGTCAGGTCACCATCGCCTCCGGGCACGAAGGTCTGGACTGGGCGTCGCTGGCGGCTCTCGAAGGCACCCTCGTGCTGCTGATGGGCGTGGGCGGGCTCGACGTCGCCGCCCCCGAGCTCGTCGCGCACGGCAAGTCCGCAACGACGCCGGTCGCCGTGGTGGAGCGCGGCTTCGCACCCGACCAGCGGACCACGGTGGCCACGCTGGCGACTGTGGCCGAGGTCGCCAGGGCTCGCGGCGTGCGACCGCCCGCGGTGGTCGTCGTCGGCGACGTGGTGGACCTGCACGCGGTCCTGGGGTGACTCCGACGCTGCTCGCGGTGGCCCACGGCAGCGCGGACCCGGCGGCAGCTGTGGTCACCAGGGAGCTGCTGGAGGCGGTCCGGGCGCGGCGCCCCGGGCTGGAGGTCCGCGAGGCCTACCTGGACCACACGACGCCCTCGCTTACCGAGGCGCTCGGGGCACTCTCGGGGCCCGCGGTCGTGGTGCCGTTGCTGCTCGGGCACGCCTACCACAGCAGGGTCGACATCCCCGCAGCGCTTCCCGCCGCCGCCCACCACGTCGTGCAGGCCGACGTCCTCGGTCCAGACGACCTGCTCGTCACGGCGCTGGAACGCCGCCTCACCGGGGCCGGTGTCGTACCCGGCGACCCTGCGACCGCGGTGGTCCTCGCGGCTGCCGGATCCGGCGATCCCGCGGCCGTGGCCGAGGTGCGGGCGATGGCGGCACGCTGGCGCGACAGCGGGTGGGCCGACGTGATCGCCGCGTTCGGCTCCGCGGCCGAGCCCACGGTGGCCTCGGCGGTCCGCGCGCTGCGGGCCAGCGGCGCACCGCGGGTCGCTGTCTCGGCGTACCTCCTGTTCCCGGGGCGGTTCGCCACGACGATCACCGCCGACGCAGCCGCCGAGGGGAGCGACGTCACCGCCGCCCCCCTCGGGGCCGCCCCCGAGGTCGCCGAGCTCGTGCTGCGCCGTTTCGACGCGGCCGCGAACGCGGCCTCCGGCTAACCCGCCGCCAAGGCGGCCGCCTCGGTCAGCAGCGAGCGGCACTCACCCAGATCGCGCGCATCGGACTGCGGGTCGGGCAGCGCACCGTGGAACTCCGCCGCGTCGAGCCGGTTCTTGATGTCGGTCGCGAGCGCGTCCCGGCGGTCCGCGAGCGAGGACAGCGCCTGGTCGGTGCTCGTCCACCGCGAGTCGTCGCCCGCCGACCCGCTCTCCTGGGCGGCGGTCGCGGCCACGAGGGTGTCCGTGCCGAACTCCCCGACGCTGGCGTTGAGCTGCTTGTAGCAGCTGCCCAGGTCGGCGGTCCGGCTCAGCCGCCCCGCGCCGCGGACGAGCTGGGTGATGACCCGGCCGTCCATGACGTAGTCGTCGTGCAGCCCGGCGAGGTAGAGCATCGTCGGGCGCACGTCGGTCTCGTCGGCCCACGTCCCGGTCGTGCTGTACGCCGGCACGCTGCCGCCGCCGTTCGGGTCGCGCACCTGCGGGCTGTTCGCAGCGGCCGCGCCGTCCACGCCCCCGGCCCGGACCCCTGGTCCCACGAACGACGACCACGTCACGTCGATGTCCGGGCTGTAGTAGCCGTGGTTCCACGCGAAGTTCGGGAACACCGACGCGCAGTCCCGCGCCGGGTTCGTCGACGATGCGCAGTTCGGGAAGGCCGGGTCGAAGTAGTAGTCCGGTTTCGGGAACACCGTGACCGTCGGCGTCCGCTGCGGGTCGGCGGTCTGCAGGTGCAGGATGCGTTCCTCGGTCGTGCCCGCCTGGTAGTTGATGATCTTCTCGCCGTTCACCCCGCTATAAGGGTTGTTCGCCTTGATCGCGCCGAGGTCACGCTCGAGCTGGCGCACCTGGGGGTCGGCCTTTCCGGGCTGGCCGTGCACGTAGATCGAGGCACCCTGCGGTTCGACGTCGAACGGTGTCGTGTCGCTGGTCTCCTTGCTCAGCAGCGACGGCAGGTTCGCCTCGAGCTCGCCGACCTGCCCCGCCGCGTAGTTGCACGGCACCGTGACGCCGTCGCAGCCGGCCGGGGTGGGCTCGCTGGCGCGGCCCACGTTGGCGCCGGCCAGGTGGTCGTTCTCCTCCGCGCCGATGACGAAAAGCGTGTTGTCCGGCGTGATCCCGTCCTTGGCCAACCGGTCGAGGAACTTCGCGAACGCCGCGTCGTAGGTCTTCGCGTTCGCGACGTAGCAGGAGTCGCCCGGGCCGAGCGGGCGGCCGAAGGAGGTCGCCGTGGCTGTCGTGCAGTTGCTGTTCGCGTCCTTGCGCTCGTGCATGTCCGCGATGTAGCCGTACGTGACCGGGACTCCGGCCTCCTGCATGTCTGCGAGCATCGCCAGGCTCTGGGACGGCGTCGGGCTGAAGCCGGGGAAGCCGGGGTGGTGGTTGAAGTCGGCGATCTCGGTGCTGTCGAGGTCGACCAGGTTGTCCGAGCCGTCGGTCTGGGCGCTGTTGTGGACCTGGTACGGCGCCGGCGCGGTCGCGTGGGCGTCGATGAACGGCTGGACGTACTTGTGGCCGAACAGTCCCTTGTACGTCGACGCGCCAGGGTGGTTGCTCGGCGGCGGCGTGTCCGTGACCGCACCGCCGGCGCCGGTGCAGGAGGTGTCACCGACGCCGCAGTGGATCGCCTCGCCGATGAACGCGCTGGTGGTGTTGGCGTACTCGCCCAGCGGCGGTGCCGATCCGAAGACGGTGGGGATGTCGCCGTTGTTCTCCAGCACCATGTTGGCGGTGGAGAACGCCCCGACGCTGCAGCCTGCCTTGTTCCATGCGACCCACGGCTCGGGAGCGACCTGCGTCGGCGCCGTGCTGCTCGCCGGGACCGTCGGGGAGTAGACCATCGAGGGGCTCGGGTCCACCAGGGACGGTGTCTTGGTCGTGTTGTTGATGACCGGTGAGTTCCAGTAGACGAACGAGACGTCGGTCTCGGTCGAGCCGTCGGTCTTGAACGTGTGGTACGTGTTGCTGACGGGCTGCCCGTGCCGGTCGCCGTAGAGCCCGGAGTAGATCGCCAGGCTGTCCTCCGCGGTGTGCGCGATCAAGGGCGTGTGCATGTTGGACAGCACCGTGCCGTTGCTCTCGAGGAAGTGCTCCAGGGTCGGCATCTGCTCGAGGTCGGACGGAACGTTCGGGTTGTCCCGGAAGAAGTGCACGTTGTCGAAGGTGATGTTGATGACGTGCTGGACGCCGTTGCCCAGCCGGCAGCTGCTGGTGGGTGCGGCCTGGGCCGCCGGGGTGAGGCCGGCCGGCACCGCGAGGCCGACCGGGACGGCGGCGAGGGTCAGTCCGGCTGTGGTCGCCAGCGCGAGGCTCAGCGCAGAGCCGCGCCCTGGCCTCCTCGCGCGGGTCCACGATGACGATCTGCGCATGGGGCCTCCAAGCATCTGGCGTGGTGGCCGGGAGGGACATTAGTGGGCGGACCATGACGGAGGGAAGAACCTGGGTGGAACTGCTGCGGAACGGCGGTCGGACCCCCTCCCTCACCGGTGTCCTGGACGGCGGGTGCCGGTGGCTAGGCTCGGCTATCTCGACGTTGACCCGCACGACGACCCGCACGACGACCCGAGGAGACGGTCCGTGACCGACCCGACGAGCACCGACCCGGATCTGCGCACCACCGACCCGCAGGTCGCGGACCTCGTGGCGGCCGAGGCCGAACGTCAGCGGGACAGCATCCGGCTGATCGCCTCGGAGAACTACGTCTCGCGTGCGGTCCTCGAGGCGACCGGCACGATGCTCACGAACAAGTACTCCGAGGGCTACCCCGGCAAGCGCTACTACGAGGGTCAGCAGGTCATCGACCGGGTGGAGACGCTCGCGATCGAGCGGGCCAAGGCCCTCTTCGGCGTCGAGCACGCGAACGTGCAGCCCTACTCCGGCTCCCCCGCCAACCTCGCGGTCTATCTCGCGTTCCTGGCACCCGGCGAGACCGTCATGGGCATGGCCCTGCCGATGGGCGGACACCTCACGCACGGTTGGAGCGTCAGCGCCACGGGCCGATGGTTCCGCGCGGTGCAGTACGGCGTGCGCAAGGAGACCGGCCGGGTCGACATGGACGAGGTCCGCGACCTGGCCCTGGCGGAGCGCCCGAAGGTCATCTTCTGCGGCGGTACGGCGATCCCGCGGACCATCGACTTCCCCGCCTTCGCCTCGATCGCCCGCGAGGTCGGTGCCGTGCTGGTCGCCGACATCGCGCACATCGCGGGGCTGGTGGCCGGCGGCGCCCACCCCTCGCCCGTGGGCCACGCGGACGTCATCTCCACCACGACGCACAAGACGCTGCGCGGACCCCGCGGCGCCATGCTGATGACCACCGCCGAGCATGCGAAGGCCATCGACAAGGCGGTCTTCCCGGGGCTGCAGGGCGGTCCGCACAACCACACCACGGCGGCCATCGCGGTGGCCCTCAAGGAGGCGTCGACCCCGGAGTTCGCCGACTACGCGCAGGCGATCGTCGCCAACGCGAAGGCGCTCGCCGAGGGTCTGACCAGCCGTGGCTTCGACCTCGTGTCCGGTGGCACGGACAACCACCTGCTGCTCGTCGACCTCGAGAGCAAGGCGATCCCCGGCAAGCAGGCGGCCAAGGCGCTGGACCGGGCCGGCATCGAGCTCAACTACAACACCGTCCCGTTCGACCCGCGCAAGCCGTTCGATCCGTCGGGCATCCGGATCGGCACCGCCGCGGTGACCTCCCGTGGCATGGGGACGGCCGACATGGACCGGGTGGCCGGCTGGATCGAGGTCGTGGTGGCCGCGGAGGCGGCCGGCGACGAGTCGGCCGTCGAGAAGGTGGCCGCCGAGGTCCACGCGTTCACCCGCGGCTTCCCGGTCCCCGGGATGCCCGGCTGAGCCAGGTCGCTGCCAGGCGCCCCCGGCGACCCCGACCGGCGCACCGCCGGTGATGATCGGGGACAATCACCGGATGGAGATCTGGCCCGGCACCGCCTACCCCCTCGGGGCGACGTTCGACGGGGCAGGCACCAACTTCGCCCTCTTCTCCGAGGTGGCCGAACGCGTCGAGCTCTGCTTGTTCGAGAGCAGCGGAGCCGGCGGCAGGCGGCTCGCCGAGACTCGAGTCGACCTC
>DASYEF010000018.1:0-16113 GCA_036499185.1 Actinomycetes bacterium
CACCAGCCCCGCCCATCGGGCGAGGTCGTCGAGGTCGCGGCGGGTGGCCCGGCCGCGGGCCAGCTCCTCGAGAACCACCGCGATCCGGGGCAGCCCGTTGAGGCACGGCCCGCACTGTCCCGCCGAGTCGGCGGCCAGGTAGAGCGCGACCCGCGCAGTCTCGACCACCCCGCAGGCCGACCCCGGGAGCGCCACCAGGACCCCGGCGCCGGGGCTGGCTCCCCACCTGCGCAGCGAGCTGCGGGACAGGTCGGCCCGGTGGGCGACCGACGCGCTGAGCCAGGTGCCGTGGTAGCCCCCGACAAGGACGGCCTGTACGTCGTCCGACAGGTCGACCACCGAGCCGAGCGGCGTCCCGTGCGCGACCTCGGCGACCCAGCTACCGCCGGCATCAGCGACAGTCGTGAGCAGACTGCCAGGCTCGTCGGCGGTGCCGACCCCGCGAAACCAGTCCGCCCCGTAGCGGGCGACCAGCGCGACATGCGCCAGCGTCTCGACGTTCTGCACGAGGGTCGGCCTCCCGTCCACGCCCTGTTCGAACACCCGCGGCGGGGTCGAACGGGGCAGGCCGGGGCCGCCTTCGATCACGTCGACGACGGCCGACTCCTCGCCCGCGACGAACCGGTCGGACGCCTCCACCACCTGGACCCGCCGGGCGTCCCGACGCTCGCGCAGCGCGGCGTCGACGGCGCCGCGGACCGAGCGGTCCGGCGCGAGGACCAGAACGGTGCGACGCGCGCCGACCGCTTCGGCAGCGAGCAACAGGCCGTCGATGACCAGGTGCGGGTTCATCGTCAGCAGGACGGCATCCTTGCCGCTGGCCGGTTCGCCCTCCGCGGCGTTGCCGACGACCACGGCCGACCCACTGCCAGCGGCCACCGTCCGCCACTTGCGCCCGGCGGGAAAGCCGGCCCCGCCGCGACCGGTCAGACCTGCGGCGTCGAGGCTGGGGAGCAGCAGGCCCGGTCCCCCGCGGAGAGGGACTGGCCCGTGCCGGCGCAGGTGGGCCACGAGGTCGCTGTCCGCGCCGGACTCCAGGAGCAGCCGGGGCAGCCGGCTGGCCGACGGTGCCGACTGCGTCGGCCTTCGGTCGAGGGCCATCGAGGTCATCTCATCTCCCGGATGTCACGAGCTGGCGGCGCCGAGCCCGCTCGGCGCGCAGCGCGGTCAGGGTGTCCGGCGCCCGGTCGGTCACCGGCACCGCCGGACCGGAACTCAGCCGCCACAGGACGGTCCCGGACCCGACGAGGGCGCAGACGCTGGCCAGGAGCAGGCCGGGCGCGGACCGCATGTCGGTGCCGATGCCGACCGAGTGCACCATGGCCACCGGCCAGGCCAGGTAGGCGAGCAGGTGGACGCCCCGCCAGAGCCGCAGCGGCAGCCGGTGCCGGACGAGGCTGGTCACGACGAGCAGGAAGGCGATGTCCAGCGAGAGGGTGCCCAGTCCGAGCCAGAACGACTTGTACGTGCCGACGAAGGGCACCGCGGCGTCGTACCAGCGGATGTTCACGTAGGAGTCGGCGACGACGGTGCCGACATGGGTGGCCAGCACCAGCAGTGCCAGCAGGGCGGTGTTGCGGTGCAGCCCGACGAGGACGAGCTGCCGGGCGCCGAGTCGGCCACCGCGCCGCGGCCGCCCGCGGCGGGTCACAGCCACGCCCAGGCCGACCATCAGCGTGAGCAGGACCAGTGAGACGAGGCCGGTGGCGCGAGAGAGGACCCACAGGGCGTTCACGACGCCACCGCCGCTACGTCGACGGGCCAGCCGCCAATGAGACGGACGCCACCGTCGTGGTCGACCAGCCGCGCGGTGGCCCCACGCGCCTCGAGCCAGGGCACGGCGGCGGCACCACGGATCACGACCGCGGTGCTCGCGGTGTTGGCCGCGAGGCAGCTACCCGCGGCCACCGAGACCGTGCGCCACGGCGACCGGGCGGGGAGGCCGTTGCGCGGGTCGATGATGTGGTGCAGGACCTGACCGCCCCGCACCCACTGCCTGGCTCGGGTGCTGGAGGTTGCGAGACCGCCGTGGTGCAGCCCGACCTGGCTCCACTGCCCGTCGGAGGTCTCGTCGACCGGGCCGGTGACGTCCTGCACCCGGACCTGCCACCCCCTGTCCGGTGTGGGACCGGCGCAGGCGAGGTCCCCGCCGAGCGCCACCAGCACACCGCAGCCCAGTTCGGCGGCGATGCGCGCCGCGGCCTGGTCGGCCGCCCACGCCTTCGCCGTGGCACCGAGATCGAGCCGTACGCCGGCGGGTACCGACACGATCCGACGGCCCACGTCCAGCTTCACCAGCCGCCAGCCCGGCGCCGCCGCGGGACGGACCCGGATCCGGGGACCGTCGGCCGCCACCGCGGCGAAGTCCCGGTCATAGCCGGCGGCCGCTAGCGCCTCGCCGACGGTGGGGTCGACGTCGCCGTCGGTCCCGGCCGCAGCCGCCAACGCGGCCGCCAGGGCGCCGGCCAACAGCTCGCTGACCTGAGTCGGGCGGCCGGCGGTCCGGTCCAGTCCCCGGATCTCTGAGTCGGCGCGGAACCTGCTGCAGGCCAGATCCAGCGCCGCGAGGTCGCGCCTGAGGTGGCGGCGGGCCGCCCCGAGAGCATCCCGGTCGGTGACCACCACCCGTACGAGCACGCCGATCGCGGTCCACTCGGCAGCTGCGGTCCGGTCGGGCGCGGCAGTGCTCGCGCGTGTCATCACGACCCTCCCGATGTGGCGTGCGACGTGCCACTACTCCCGCTGCTGACCGGGGAGGACCCGGACGAGGATTTCGTCGTCGTGGACTTCTTCGCCGACGGTGACGGGGTGGGGGTCGACACGCTCTGGGTCGGGTCCGGGGTGGTGGACGTGGTGGACGACGTTCCCGTCGATGCGTGGCTCGTGGTCGAGGTCGACCCGCTGGTCACCGTGGTCGCCACGGCGGCCGCGCTGACCCCGGTCGCGACCACGGTTCCGACGGTGAGAGCAGTCGTCAGCGTCGAGAGCCGGCGCAGCCCCGCGGTGCGGGTAGCGGGCGTCGTGGCGGGCGAATGGCCGGTGCGGTACCGGTGTCGGGTCATGAAGGCAGGCTGCCCGGCACTGCTGCGAGGTTCCTGGGAGAGCACGGCCCGGTTGCTGTGCGTGTCCCCGTCGTAGCGCCTCTCTGGGCGCCTTCGCGGCGTACGGTGGCGACCATGGACCGCCGGATCTTCGGGCTCGAGAACGAGTACGGCGTCACCTGCACCTTCAAGGGCCAGCGGCGCCTGTCACCCGACGAGGTGGCCCGCTACCTGTTCCGGCGGGTCGTCTCCTGGGGGCGCAGCAGCAACGTCTTCCTGCGCAACGGGGCCCGGCTCTATCTCGATGTCGGCAGCCACCCGGAGTACGCGACACCGGAGTGCGACGACATCCGCGAGCTCGTCATCCACGACAAGGCGGGGGAGCGGATCCTCGAAGGGCTGCTCGTCGACGCAGAGCGGCGGTTGCGGGAGGAGGGCATCGCCGGCGACGTCTACCTGTTCAAGAACAACACAGACTCCGCGGGCAACTCCTACGGGTGCCACGAGAACTACTTGGTCGGGCGGCACGGAGAGTTCACCCGGCTGGCCGACATCCTGATCCCGTTCCTCGTCAGCCGACAGATCATCTGCGGCGCCGGCAAGGTGCTGCAGACCCCACGCGGTGCCGTCTACTGCGTCAGCCAGCGGGCCGAACACATCTGGGAGGGCGTCTCCTCGGCGACGACCCGGTCCCGCCCGATCATCAACACCCGCGACGAACCGCACGCCGACGCGGAGCGCTACCGCCGGCTGCACGTCATCGTCGGCGACTCGAACATGAGCGAGACGACCACGCTGCTCAAGCTCGGCGCCACCGACCTGGTGCTGCGGATGATCGAGGCCAACGTCGTGATGCGAGACCTCACGCTGGAGAACCCGATCCGGGCGATCCGCGAGATCAGCCACGACATGACCGGGCGCAAGAAGGTGCGCCTCGCCAACGGGCGCGAGGCCAGCGCGCTGGAGATCCAGGCCGAGTACCTCACCAAGGCCCGTGACTTCGCGGCTCGCCGCGGGCTCGACGAAGGTGTCGTCAAGCAGGTGCTGGACCTCTGGGAACGCACCCTGGACGCCGTCGACACCGGTGACCTCGACTCGGTCGCGACCGAGATCGACTGGGTCATCAAGCACCGGCTCATCGAGCGCTACCGCGCGAAGCACGACCTCGCGCTCTCCTCGTCGCGGGTCGCCCAGCTCGACCTCGCCTACCACGACATCTCGCGCGAACGTGGCTTGTTCTACCTGCTGCAGAAGCGGGGTCAGGCCGAGCGGGTCTGCCGCGACCTGGAGATCTTCCAGGCCAAGTCCGTGCCGCCGCAGACCACCCGGGCGCGGCTGCGCGGGGAGTTCATCCGCCGCGCGCAGGAGCGCCGGCGCGACTTCACCGTGGACTGGGTGCACCTCAAGCTCAACGACCAGGCGCAGCGGACCGTCCTGTGCAAGGACCCGTTCCGCTCGGTCGACGAGCGCGTGGAGAAGCTGATCGCCAGCATGTGAGCCGCGCAGCAGTGCGCACGGGGTGACGCAGGCGACATCGGGCGGTTCGGAGGCACCGCCTCGGCCGGGTTAGCCTGGTCGGGTCCCCACCCCCTTTTCGAAGGTTCTTCCGTGCGCCGTCTCTCCCTTGTCCTGCTTCCCGTCGTGCTGGCGGCGTCCCTCACGGCCTGTGGCGGCGGCTCCGACAACCAGCCCACCGCGTCGGGCAAGTTCGGCGAGAAGCCGAAGGTGACGGTGGCCAAGGGCAGCAAGCCGCCGAAGACCCTGAAGTCCGACGTGCTCTCGGAGGGCAACGGGCCCGTGGTGAAGAAGGGCGACCTGCTCGTCGCCGACTACCTCGGGCAGGTGTACAAGACCGGCAAGGTCTTCGACAACTCCTACGACCGTCACATCCCGGCCGCCTTCCCGATCGGCACCGGCAGCGTGATCCCCGGGTGGGACAAGACCCTGGTGGGTGTCAAGGCCGGCAGCCGGGTCCTGCTCACGATCCCCCCGAAGCAGGGCTACGGGCCGAAGGGCAACCCCCAGGCCGGCATCAAGGGGACCGACACGCTGGTCTTCGTCGTGGACGTGATCGCGTCCTACCCGAAGTCGGGCAACCCCCAGAAGAACAGCCCCGTCACGAACCTGCCCACGGACATCCCGAAGGTCTCCGGGGCGTCCGGTACGCCGCCCACCATCAGCGTCCCGAAGGGCACCACGCCGCCCAAGGACCCGGTCATCACGGTGCTCGCCAAGGGCAGCGGCGCCGCGGCCAAGAAGGGAGAGCTCGCGGTGGTCGAGTACTCCGCCGTCGACTGGACCGGGAAGGCCCTCAGCAGCTCCTGGCAGCAGGGGCCTCAGGGAGTCGCCATCGGCGGGCCTCAGCCGAGCCCCTTCGACCTGCTCGCCGGCGTACCGGTCGGGAGCCGGGTCCTGCTGACCCTGCCGGCGCAGACCGGCACGGACGCCACCAAGCAGAGCGTCGCCGTCGTCATCGACGTGCTCGGCCTGCACGGTCCGACCACGGGGAGTGCTCCGTGAGCGAGCCCGTCAAGCCCGAGATCGACTTTCCGGAAGGCCCCCCTCCGGTCGACCTCCAGGTCATCGACCTCACTGAGGGAGACGGCCGCGAGGCCGCCGTGGGCCACACCGCCGTCGTGCACTACGTCGGCGTCGCCTACTCCTCCGGGGAGGAGTTCGACGCCTCCTGGAACCGAGGCGAGAGCTTCGAGTTCTCGCTCGGCGGCGGGCAGGTCATCGCGGGCTGGGACCAGGGCGTCGTCGGCATGAAGGTCGGCGGCCGGCGGCAGCTGGTGATCCCCCCGCACCTCGGGTACGGCGACCGGGGCGCCGGCTCGGTGATCCCGCCTGGCGAGACCTTGATCTTCGTGGTGGACCTGATCGACGTCCGCTGACCGGGGTCCGATCGCGTCTGTCCCGCCATCGGGGTGACGGTCCGGTCAAGAGCGGCTTTGGACGGGAGGGGGGCTCAGGGCGATCGCGTCTGGCCGCCGTTCGGGGGTGCTCACGGACCGAAGAACACACAGTCTCGGCCTCCGGAGACAGTTTGGCCGCCGAAAGTGGGTGGACTGTGTGTTGGTCGGTCCGATCGCTGACGCCTCCAAAGCCGCCATTGATCTGACCGCGCCCTGAACGGCGGGAGAGCGGCACGCGACCGGGAGCTCCCGGGTCATGGCGAACCGGTAGGTTCTTCTGACGTGTCCGCGAACAAGACGGAGCGGCTGCTGAACCTCGTCATCTGCCTGCTGTCGACTCGTCAGTTCCTGCTCAAGGAGCAGATCCGGGCTGCCGTGCCGCAGTACGCCGAGTGCCCCAACGACGAGGCCTTCGACCGCATGTTCGAGCGGGACAAGGAAGAGCTGCGGGACATGGGCGTCCCGCTCGAGACCGGCGGCAACGACGCCTGGTTCGACGACGAGATCGGCTACCGCGTCGACCGGACCGCCTACGCGCTGCCCGAGGTGAGCTTCAGCCCGGACGAGCTGGCGGTGCTCGGCCTGGCTTCCCGCGTCTGGCAGCAGGCCAGCCTGGCGGCCCCGGCCTCGCGGGCCGTGCTGAAGCTCAAGGCGGCCGGCGTCGAGCCGGACCAAGGCAGCCTGGTCGGCATCGAGCCGCGGGTCCGCACCAGCGAGCCCGCCTTCGAGCCCGTCTACGCGGCCGTGCGGGACCGCCGCCCGATCCGGTTCCCCTACCGGACACCGGGGCGACCCGACCTCACGGAGCGTGACCTGGAGCCGTGGGGGATCGTCTCCCGGCACGGCCGCTGGTACGTCGTCGGCCACGACCGGCTGCGCGGCGCCACCCGGGTCTTCCGGCTGTCCCGGATCGCCGGCCCGGTGCGCTCCGCCGGCCAGCCCGGGGAGGTCGTCGTCCCCGAGGGCATCGACCTGCGCGCCCAGGTCGCCACGCTCGTCCCGGCCCGGGCGACGGCCGAGGCCCGGCTCTGCATGCGACCGGGCTCCGGGCAGCGGTTCCGTCGCCGGGCCCGCGACGTCCGACCCGAACCGGACGGCCGCGAGGGGTTCGACGAGGTCACCGTCGCGTTCAGTGACCTGGAGGTGCTGGCCGAGGAGGTCGCGGCGATGGGGGCCGATGTTCAGGTCCTGGACCCACCGGCGCTGCGCGATGCCGTCATCCGCCGCCTGCAGGGCGTGCTGGGGGAGGCCCCCGTGCGGGGAAGCGCTCGGGTGAGCGCGCCATGACCCCCGGGGCCACCGAGCGGCTGTCCCGGCTGCTCGCCCTCGTCCCCTACCTGGTGAGCAGGCAGGGCATCCCGCTGTCCGAGGCCGCCGCTGAGTTCGACATCACCGAGGCCCAGCTGGTCAAGGACCTGGAGCTGCTCTTCGTCTGCGGCACCCCGGGCCACCTCCCCGACGACCTCATCGACGTCGACTGGGACGACGGGACCGTCTACCTGTCGAACGCGGACCCCATCGCCCGGCCGCTGCGGCTCGCGGTCGACGAGGCGCTGGCCCTGCTGGTGGGGCTGCGGGCGCTGGCCGACGTACCGGGGCTGCACGACCGCGAGGTCCTCGAGCGGACGCTGCTCAAGCTCGAGGCGGCAGCGGGGGAGGCCGCCGCACCGAGCACGCAGGTCCGGGTCGAGGTGGAGGCCCGGGGTCCGCTGGCCGAGGTCCGGCGGGCCCTCGAGACCGGACGCCGGGTGCATCTGACCTATTTCGTCCCGGCTCGTGATGAGACGACCGAGCGGGACGTGGATCCCATGCGGGTGCTCCTCGTCGACGGCCGGTGGTACCTGGAGGGCTGGTGCCGACGCGCGGAGGACGTCCGGCTCTTCCGGCTGGACCGGGTCGATGCACTGACCGTGCTCGACCTGCCGGCCGAGGTGCCCGCGGCGGCTGCGGAGCGTGACCTCAGCGAGGGCTTGTTCCGGCCCACCCCGGACGACACGCTCGTCACGCTGGAGCTGGCACCGCCCGCTCACTGGGTGGCCGACTACTACCCCGTCGAGGACGTCGTGGAGGTCGGCGACGACCTCCTCCTCGTCCGGCTGCGGGTGGCCGACGACGCCTGGCTGCGCCAGCTGGCGCTGCGCCTCGGCGGGGCCCTGCGCGTCCTGGACCCAGCCGCCCTGGCGGACGAGGTGGCATCAGCCGCCCGGATGGCTCTGGAGGCATACGTCCGGACCTAGGCACCCGTCCGGACCATGTTTCTCAAGCACCCCTCGACCCCTGCCGAACATGACGTAGACACTCCGAGAAGGAGCCTTCGTCAGGTTCGATAGGGAGGGACAGCTCATGACCACGATCAAGACCTCGTGCCCGGTGTGCGGGGACGTGGAGCTGACTCCCGAGCAGATGCGCCTGATCGTGTGCTCGCGCTCCGAGTGGTCCTACTACTCCTTCCTGTGCGGCACCTGCCGCGACGAGGTGCGCAAGCCCGCTGACGACGAGGTCGTCACGTTGCTGGTCTCCGGTGGGGTCGTCGCGGAGAACTGGGTCATCCCGGCCGAGGCGCTCGAGGAGCACGAGGGCAACGCGATCACCTACGACGACGTGCTCGACTTTGCGCTGAGCCTGGACCGGGTGGACCTGCTCGCCTCGCTGATCACGCCGCGCGTCCAGGCCTGACCCGCCCCGCGCGCCACCCGGCCACTAGCCTGGACGGGTGATCTGGGTCCTCGTCTGGCTGGTCCTCGTGCTGGCCGCGGCCGCCGTCCTCGGCTTGCTCGGGCGTGACCTCTGGCGGCGGTCCCGACTGCTCGTTCGCGAGCTGGGTGCCGCCACCGACCGCCTGACCGAGATCACCGACCGGCTCGGGGACATCGAGGCTGCCCAGGCACCTGGCGCGGCCCCGCATGCCCGCGGTGCCGGTGACGTACGATCGAATGAGTCATCCGCCCCGCGAAGGTAGGTCTCATGCCCGAGTTCCTTCGAGGCTGGGAGATCCTGATCCTCCTGGTTCTCCTCGTCCTGCTCTTCGGCGCCAAGCGCCTGCCCGACACGGCGCGCGGCTTGGGCCGCTCCCTGCGCATCTTCAAGGCCGAGACCAAGGGCCTGCGCGACGACGACGAGAACCCCGCCGCCGCCACGCCCGGGGCGCCGCCCACCGCCGGGACCGCACCGCGGGAGATCACCGACCGTGAGGCCGCTCCGCCGCCGGCCGCCCCCGCCGCCACGCCGGAGCGCGACCTCCACGACCGCTGACGGTCGCGCCGGCACCCCGAGCCTGGCTGACGCGATGACGGGCGCCCTGCCGTGACCGGTTTCGCCGTCCGCCGTCGACGGCGCAGACCGGGCGGCGCCGATCCCGAGGGCCGGATGCCCTTGATGGACCACCTGCGCGAGCTGCGCGGGCGGGTGATCAAGTCCCTGATCGCGCTGGTGCCGGGCACGATCATCGGGTGGGTCTTCTACGACCAGATCTCCCACTTCCTGGCCGACCCGGTCTGCAAGCTCCCGTCGCACGGTGCTCCCGGGACGAGCACCTGCGGCCCGCTGGTCATCAACGGCCTGCTCGGTCCGTTCAACCTGCAGATCAAGGTGGCCGTCGTCACCGGCCTGGTGATCGCCGCGCCGGTGTGGCTCTACCAGATCTGGGCGTTCGTCACGCCCGGCCTGCACCGCAACGAGAAGCGCTGGGGGCTGGCGTTTCTCGGTTCGGCCGTCCCGTTGTTCTTCGCCGGCGCCGGGCTCTGCTACCTGCTGCTACCGAAGATCACCAAGATCCTGCTCGGCTTCACGCCCTCCGACGTAGGCAACCTGGTCGACTTCAACAACTACCTCTCCCTGGTCATCCGGCTGATCCTCGTCTTCGGCCTGGCTTTCGAGATCCCGGTCTTCATCGTCCTGCTCAACGCTGTCGGGGTGCTGCCGGCCCACCGGCTGCGCAGCTGGTGGCGGCAGATCGTGTTCGGCGTGTTCCTGTTCGCCGCTGTCGCCACCCCCACCGGCGACCCCGTGACGATGACCGTGCTCGCCGTGCCCTTGGTGGTGCTCATCCTCGGCGCCTACTTCATCGCGCGCACGCACGACCGGCGCAGGGCCGCCGGCGTACCGGACCTCTCCTCGGTGCCCGACGACGAGGCCTCACCGTTGGACGACACCGACCTCTAGACCCGAGCACTAGCCTTCGCGCGTGACGCGCCGGATCGCCCTGCTGGTGAACCCGACGTCCGGCAAAGGTCGTGGCGCACGGCTGCTGGTTCCCGTGGCTGACCGGTTGCGGACGGCCGGCGTGGAGGTCGTCGTCATCGTCGGGCGCGATGCCGACGAGGCGTTCGACCTGGTGCGAACGGTGGTTGCCGGCGACCCTGCTGTCGACGGCGTCGTCGCGGTGGGCGGCGACGGGATGGTCAACCTTGCCGTGCAAGTGGTCGCCGGCACCGACGTCCCGCTAGGGATCATCCCGGCCGGCACCGGCAATGACGTCGCGCGGGCCCTCGGCATCCCACGCGATGACGCCGGTGCGGCCGCGGACCTGGTGCTGGCCGCTACGACCCGCGCCGTCGACCTCGGTCGTGCCGACGGCCGGTGGTTCGCCGGCGTCCTCGGCTCCGGCTTCGACTCGATGGTCAACGAGCGGGCGAACCGGATGAGCTGGCCGACCGGGCGCTCGCGCTACAACCTGGCGATCCTCGCCGAGCTGCGGGTGTTCCGCCCGGTCCCCTTCGTCCTGGAGCTCGACGGGGACCGGTGGGAGACCGAGGCGATGCTGGTTGCGGTGGGCAACGGCTCGTCGTACGGCGGCGGCATGCGGGTCTGTCCGGACGCCCGCCTCGACGACGGTCTGCTCGACGTCACCGTCCTGGGCCCGATCTCCAAACCGGAGTTCCTGCGGGTCTTCCCGTCGGTCTACAAGGGCACCCACGTGCACCACCGGGCCGTGACGCTACGCCGGGCGCGCACCGTCGTGCTGAGCTCGCCCGGCGTCACGGCGTACGCCGACGGCGAGCGGGTCGCTGCCCTGCCGGTCCGCTGCGACGCCGTGCCCGCCGCGCTGAACGTCTTCACCGCACCAGGCACGTAGCCTGGGATCATGGCCACCCCCGCGCAGCGGTACGCCGACGCGCGCCGGCGCCAGGCGTTCGACGACAGCCCCCTCGGCTCGTTCGCCCCGCTCTACCCGTTCGGGCTGGACCCCTTCCAGGTGCGCGCGTGCGAGGCCCTCCAGGCAGGGACCGGCGTCCTGGTCGCGGCACCGACGGGTGCGGGCAAGACCGTCGTCGGCGAGTTCGCCGTCCACCTCGCACTGGCCGAGGGGCGCAAGTGCTTCTACACGACCCCCATCAAGGCGCTGTCCAACCAGAAGTACGCCGACCTGGTCGCCCGCTACGGAGCGGAGAAGGTCGGGCTGCTCACCGGGGACAACAGCGTCAACGGTGAGGCGCCGGTCGTCGTCATGACGACCGAGGTGCTGCGCAACATGCTCTACGCCGGGTCGAGCACCCTGGCCGGCCTCGGCTACGTCGTCATGGACGAGGTGCACTACCTCTCCGACCGGTTCCGCGGTGCGGTCTGGGAGGAGGTCATCATCCACCTGCCCGAACCCGTGCGGCTGGTCTCGCTGTCGGCGACGGTCAGCAACGCGGAGGAGTTCGGCGACTGGCTGGGCACCGTGCGGGGCCCGACCGAGGTCGTCGTCGAGGAGCACCGGCCGGTGCCGCTGTGGCAGCACGTGATGGCCGACCGGCGGCTCTACGACCTCTGGGTGGGTGACGACGGCGCCCGGGTCAACCCTGAGCTGGTGCGGCTGTCGCGGGAGCAGGACCGGTTCGCCCGCAATCACCACCAGCGGCCGGGTCGAGGCGGGCACCGACCGCGGGGAGTGCAGACGCCGAGCCGCGTCCAGGTGCTGGAGCGGCTCGACGCCGAGGGCCTGCTGCCGGCCATCACGTTCATCTTCAGCCGGGCCGGCTGCGACGCCGCGGTGCGCCAGTGCCTGCACGCCGGGCTGCGGCTGCTCGGCCCCGAAGAGCGCGACGAGGTGCGCCGCGTCGTGGAGGCGCGCTGCGCGGACATCCCCGACGAGGACCTGCGCGTCCTGGGCTACCACGAGTTCCTCGCCGGCCTCGAGCGCGGCGTCGCCGCCCACCACGCCGGCATGCTGCCGACCCTCAAGGAGGTCGTCGAGCAGCTGTTCGTGCGCGGTCTGGTGAAGGCGGTGTTCGCGACGGAGACCCTGGCGCTCGGCATCAACATGCCGGCTCGTTCGGTCGTGCTCGAACGGTTGGTGAAGTGGAACGGCGAGACGCACGCCGACGTCACGCCGGGGGAGTACACCCAGCTCACCGGCCGCGCCGGGCGACGCGGCATCGACGTCGAGGGGCACGCGGTCGTGGTCTGGTCACCGGGACTCGAGCCCGCTGCGCTCGGCGGCCTCGCCTCCACCCGGACCTATCCGCTGCGGTCCAGCTTCCGGCCGTCCTACAACATGGCGGTCAACCTGGTCGGGCAGGTCGGCCGCGACACCGCGCGCGAGCTGCTGCAGTCGTCCTTCGCGCAGTTCCAGGCCGACCGGGCCGTTGTCGGCCTCACCCGCGAGGTGGCGCGCAACGAGGAGGCGCTGGCGGGTTACCGCGAGGCGATGACCTGCCACCTCGGGGACTTCGCCGAGTACGCCGGGTTGCGACAGGCCATCTCGGCACGGGAGGCGTCGCTCGCGCGGGCCGGCGCGGCCGACCAGAGGGCGCAGGCCGCGGCCTCGCTCGAGGCACTGCGGCCGGGTGACGTCATCGATGTGCCGGCCGGGCGCCGCGGCGGCCTCGCGGTCGTCCTGGACCCCGGCACCGCGAGCGGCCCTGCCGACCCGCGACCGACCGTCCTCACCTCCGGTCGCCAGGTGCGCCGGCTGTCCCTGCAGGACTTCCCGGTGCCGGTCGAGCCGCTGCAGAGGCTGCGGATCCCGAAGGCGTTCAACCCGCGCAGCCCCGCAAGTCGGCGCGACCTGGCCGCCACCCTGAACAACACCGGGCTCAAGGACCGGCCTCGCGGCCGGGGCGGACGGGTCCGGGCCGCGGCCGCGGACGACACGGAGCTGGGGTCGCTGCGGGCCCGCCTGCGGGCCCATCCCTGCCACGGGTGCGCGGAGCGCGAGGACCATGCCCGCTGGGCGGAGCGCTACCACCGCCTCGCCCGGGAGACGGAACAGCTGAACCGTCGGGTCCGCGACCGCACCCACACGATCTCGCGCACCTTCGACCGGATCTGCGGGTTGCTCGACGAGCTCGGCTACCTCCGCGGCGACGAGGTGACTGCGTCCGGCCGGGTGCTGGGGACCCTCTACACCGAGCTCGACCTGCTGGCAGCGGACTGCCTGCTCGGCGGTGCCTGGGACGGCCTCGGTCCGGCGGACCTGGCTGCCGTGGTCTCGGCGCTCGTCTACGAGTCGCGGCGCGACGAGGACACCGGGCCACCGCGGCTGCCCCCTGGCCGGGCCCGCGAGGTGCTCGAGGACACGCTGCACCGCTGGGCAGCCCTCGAGGCACGCGAGCGGGCCCATCGGGTGCCGCCCCCACGTGAGCCGGACCCGAGGTTCGCCTGGGTCACCCACCAGTGGGCGTCCGGCCGGCCGCTGGACGCCGTGCTGCGCGACGCGGACAACGGTCAGATGGCGCCCGGCGACTTCGTCCGCTGGACCAAGCAGGTGGTGGACCTGCTCGGTCAGATCGGCGACACCGGTCGCGCCCCGGGCGCCGGCCCCGCCGTGGTGCGGGTCGCTGCAACAGCGCGCACCGCCGCCGACCTGCTCCGTCGTGGCGTGGTCGCGTACTCCTCGGTCGGTTGACCAGCTCGAACCCGCATCCCGAGTAGCGCTCTTCTTCCCGGGGCCAGCTAGACGCGGGTTGACCGTCAGGCGTTCTGCACCGCCGCGAACGCGTTGAGCACCCGGTTGAGCGGGCTGTCCAGGCCCCATCGCTCGGCGAGCTCCAGCAACCGGTCGGCGTCACGGGGGAGCGCGGGGATCGTGTCGTCGTACGCCGGCAGCGGCACGTCGTGGGCGGTCGCCACCACCACCGGGGCGACGGCGAGGTAGTCCCTGGCCGCGACGAGCTTGGCTCGCGCACCCGCGGGCATCCCGGTGTCTCCGGCGTCCAGGGCGCGCAGCAGCGCCTCGAGCGAGCCGTACTTGGTGATCAGCGACGCCGCGGTCTTGTCGCCGACCCCGGGGACCCCGGGCAGCCCGTCGCTGGGGTCGCCCCGCAGGGTCGCGAAGTCGGCGTACGCCCGGCCAGGGATGCCGTACTTGGCCTCGACCCAACCTTCGTCGACGACGTCGTGGTTGCCCACCCCGCGAGCCGCGACGTAGAGCACCCGCACGCCGCGCTTGTCGTCGACCAGCTGGAACAGGTCGCGGTCCCCGGTGACGACGTCGACCGGCCGTGGCGACGAGGTCGCCAGCGTGCCGATGACGTCGTCCGCCTCGTAGCCCTCGACACCGAACACGGGGACCCCGAGGGCTTCGAGGACCTCCTCGATCACCGGGATCTGGGGCGCGAGCTCGTCGGGCACGATCTCGGTGCCCGGCGGTGCTGCGACCGCCAGCCGGTGTGTCTTGTACGACGGGATGGCCGCCACCCGGAAGGCCGGTCGCCAGTCGGCGTCCATCGCCGCCACCAGGCGGGTCGGCGTACGGACCGAGACGAGCCGGGCGATGAAGTCCAGCAGCCCGCGCACCGCGTTGACCGGAGACCCGTCGGGCGCCCGGAACGTGTCCGGGATGCCGTGGAAGGCGCGGAAGTACAGCGAGGGCGTGTCGAGGACCATCAGCCGGTCGGGATGCGAAGCCACGCCCGCAGCCTGCCAGAGACCCGACCGTCGCCTGGAGGTTAGATTGCTGCGTATGACTGCGAGCCCCTCCGCCGCCGACCGCCTGTCACACGCGCGCAAGGCTGCCGCCGACGCCGGCCTCGGTGCGCTGCTCGTGACGCCCGGCCCCGACCTGCGCTGGCTGACCGGTTACGAGGCGCTGCCCCTCGAGCGGCTGACCTGCCTGGTGCTGGCCGCCGACAGCGAACCGTTCATGGTCGCTCCGCAGCTCGAGGTCCCGTCGGTCGAGGCCGCTGGTGTCCCAGCGCTGGGCGTGGAGGTCGTGGGATGGGGCGAGACGGAGGACCCGTACGCCGTGATCGCGCGCCGCGTGGGCCCGGTCACGTCGGTCGGGCTGGCCAACCGGATGTGGGCGGAGCAGGTGCTGCGGTTCCGGTCCGCCCTGCCCGGCGCCGAGCAGCGGCTGGCTTCCGACGTGCTCGCGGACCTGCGGATGCGCAAGGCCCCGGACGAGGTCGACGCGCTGCGCCGGGCCGGTCAGGCGATCGACCGGGTGCACGCGCGGATGGGCGAGTTCCTCCGTCCCGGCATCAGTGAGCGCGAGGCGGGCCGGGCGATCGCCGCAGCGATCCTGGCCGAGGGCCACGAGACGGTCGACTTCGTCATCGTCGGGTCCGGGCCCAACGGCGCGTCGCCGCACCACGAGGTCGGCGACCGGGTGCTGCAGGACGGCGACCCCGTGGTCGTCGACATCGGCGGAACGACGGCCGAGGGCTACTGCTCGGACTGCACCCGGGTGTACTCCCTGGGGGAGCCACCGGCCGACTTCCGGGAGTACTTCGCGGTGCTGCTGGCGGCCCAGCTGGCCGCCTGCGAGCAGGCCCGCCCGGGGGTGACCGCAGAGTCGGTGGACGCCGCCGCCCGCGACGTCATCGCTGCCGCCGGCTGGGGCGACGAGTTCATGCACCGCACGGGGCACGGCATCGGGGTCGAGACGCACGAGGAGCCCTACATCGTCTCCGGGAACACCCGGCTGCTCGAGCCGGGCATGGCGTTCTCGATCGAACCCGGGATCTACCTCGCCGGCCGGCACGGCGCGCGCATCGAGGACATCGTGGTGGCCACCGAGGACGGCATCGAGCGACTCAACGTCACCGGCCGCGACCTCGTCGTGCTGGGGGCCTGACGGTGGCCGCGGAACCGAGCACGTCGGCCGTCGACCGCGAGCTGCCCACCGACGAGGCACGCGAGCTGATCGCGCTGACCCGCGAGCTGGCCCGCGAGGAGCTGGCGCCGAAGGCCGCGGCGTACGAGGCAGAGTCGCACTTCCCGCGCGAGGTGTT
>DASYEF010000019.1:0-9877 GCA_036499185.1 Actinomycetes bacterium
CTCGAACCACGGGCGGTTCATCGCAGCCTGCGACTCGCGGGCGGCTGGACCGAAGTCCTCCCAGCTCACCCCGCCGCCGGTCCGGTAGGCCGCGACCAGGTCGGGCATCTTCTCGGCGACCCCGGCGATGATCCGCGCCATCGGTGCTGAGTAGGCCAGGCTGCCCGTGTCCAGCAGCACCTCCGCGGTGGCCTCGGGAAGGGTGAAGACCCGCTCGGGCCCGGCGCCGCTGACGGTCAGGAAGCTGCTCACCGCCTGGTGCTCCAGCCACTCGCGGGCGTACCGCTCGTGGATGCCGGCGCGGGCAGCCAGCTCCACGGCGGTGGCCGGGCCGCCGTCCTGCAGCGCCTGGTAGAGGCCGAGCTCCGTCCCGAGCTGCACCGCCAGGAGCTCGAACGAGCCGATCGTCGCCATCATGAGGCGCATCGCCACGTCGTCGGCGGTCGGCACGACCTCGATCTCGGGGCTGGTGGACTGGGTCGGCACGGTCGTCATGTCGGGCTCCCTCCGCACGACGGGCGGGGTACGGCGGGTGCCACCCCCCACGCGAAGGATGGCCCACCGGGTGGAGGGCCGCCTAGGCCCCGGACGGACTAGACCTTGAGCGATACCAATCCGGTACCATGGGCACATGGCAATGACGTTGCGCACCGATGCCGAGCTCGACCAGGCCCTCGCCGCCCTAGCCGCCGCCGAGGGCGTGTCGCGCCAGGAAGTCGTCCGGCGTTCGGTTCTCGATCGCTACGAGCGGCGCGGGCACGCCGCTCGGGTGGATGAGAGCGCGCGGCGACTGGTCACGCGATGGGACGAAGTCCTCGATCGTCTCGGCACCGTGTGACCGAGGTCGAATACCTCGACCTCGACGACCTGGTTGACCTGGTCCGGGTCCTCGGTGCCGGCCCCGTACGGGACCTGGGTCTGCTCGACTCGGCGGCAGGACGACCGAGATCCTCAGCCTTCGGGGCCGACGCGTACCCCACGATCGCGCTCAAAGCCGCGGCACTGCTCCACTCGATCGCCCGGAATCACGCTTTGGTCGACGGGAACAAGCGACTGGCATGGCTAGCTGCCGTGGTCTTCCTGGATCTCAGCGCGGCCGAACCCGAACTGACCGACGACGCCGCGTTCGACCTGGTCATGGCCGTGGCGAGCGGTGAGCTCGAGGTCGCCGAGATAGCCGATCGCCTCGCCGTCCGCCCGATCGACCGCTGATCCCTGGCTAGGCGTCGGCGTTCTCGGCCTGCAACTTCTGGGCCAGCTGACTGGGCATCGGCTCGTGGCGCACGTAGCTGCGGGAGAACGTGCCGGTGCCGTGCGAGAGCGAGCGTAGGTCGACGGCGTACCGGGTGATCTCCACCTCGGGGACCTCGGCCTTGATCAGCGAGCGGCCGTTGCCGATCGACTCGCTGCCGGTGACCCGGCCGCGTCGGGTCGACAGGTCGCCCATCACCGCGCCGACGTACTCGTCGGAGACCAGCACGGACACCTCGTCGACCGGCTCGAGCATGTGCACCGTCGTCGCCTTCGCGGCCTCCTTGAGCGCCAGGGCGCCGGCGGTCTGGAAGGCCATGTCGGAGGAGTCGACGGAGTGGGCCTTCCCGTCGGTCAGGGTCACCCGGATGTCGACGACCGGGTAGCCGGCCGCGACCCCGCGTTCCATCTGGGTGCGCAGGCCCTTCTCCACCGACGGGATGAACTGGCGCGGCACCGCGCCGCCGACGACCTTGTCGACGAACTCGAAGCCGGCACCGGACTCGAGCGGCTCGACCTCGATGTCGCACACGGCGTACTGCCCGTGGCCGCCGGACTGCTTGACGTGGCGGCCGTGGCCGGTGGCCTTGCCGGCGAACGTCTCGCGCAGCTGTACTCGAAGCGGCACCGACTCGACGTCGACGCCGTACCGGGTGCGCAGCCGGTCGAGCAGCACGTCGAGGTGCGCCTCGCCCATGCACCACAGCACCACCTGGTGCGTCTCCGGGTTGTGCTCGAGCGTCAGAGTGGGGTCCTCGGCCACGAGCCGGCCGAGACCCTGCGAGAGCTTGTCCTCGTCGGCCTTCGACTTGGGTACGACGGCGACCGGCAGCAGCGGCTCCGGCATCACCCACGGCTCCATCAGCAGCGGGTCGTCCTTGGCCGACAGCGTGTCGCCCGTCTCGGCGCGAACCAGCTTGGCGACCGCGCAGATGTCCCCGGCGATGCACTGGGAGACGGTGCGGTGGTTCTTCCCCAGCGGCGAGGTGAGGGCGCCCACCTTCTCGTCGACGTCGTGGTTCTCGTGACCGCGCTGCGCGCCGAAGAAGCTGCCGATGTGCCCGGAGACGTGCACCGGGGTGTCCGGCCGCAGGGTGCCGGAGAAGACGCGGACCAGGGAGACCCGACCGACGTAGGGGTCGGTGGTCGTCTTGACGACCTCGGCGACGAGCGGACCCGCGGGGTCGCACTGGAGTGGACCGCGGGGTTCGCCGTCGGGGGTGACGACCGGCGGCACGTCGTGCTCGAGCGGGGACGGGAAGCCCGCAGTGATCACCTCGAGCAGCTCGGCGGTGCCCAGGCCGGTCGGGGAGGCAGTGGCAAGTACCGGGTAGAACGACCCGCGCGCGACGGCGGTCTCCAGGTCGTCGATGAGGACCTTGAGCTCGATGTCCTCGCCCCCGAGGTAGCGCTCCATCAGCGTCTCGTCCTCGGACTCCGCGATGATCCCTTCGATCAGGGCACCGCGCGCGGTCTCGATCAGTGGCAGGTGCTCGGCGTCCGGCGCGCGCTCGGTGCGCGTGCCGCTGGAGTAGTCGAAGACCTTCTGCGAGAGCAACCCCAGCAGGCCCGCAGGGGTGCCATCGTCGGCGGCCATCGGGAGGTACAGCGGCAGCACGCCGTCCCCGAAGACCCGCTGGCAGATCGCGACCGCTTCGTCGAAGTCGGCGCGGTCCTTGTCCAGCTTGGTCACGACCACGGCGCGCGGCATGCCGACGGCCGCGCACTCCTCCCAGAGCATCTGGGTGCCACCGTCGACCCCGTCCACGGCCGACACGACGAAGAGCGCGGCGTCGGCGGCGCGCAGCCCGGCCCGCAGGTCGCCCACGAAGTCGGCGTACCCGGGAGTGTCCAGCAGGTTGACCTTCACCCCGCCGTGCACGAGGGGGGCCAGGGCCAGCGAGATCGAACGCTGTTGGCGCTGCTCGGCCTCGTCGAAGTCGGTGACCGTGGTGCCGTCCTCGACCCGTCCGGCCCGCGAGACGGTGCCTGTCGCGGCGAGCAGGGCCTCGACCAGGGTCGTCTTCCCCGCTCCGGAATGGCCGACCAGCACGACGTTGCGCACGGACCCGGGCTGGCCGGCCTCTGGTGCACCTCCGGCGGCTCCGGCTGCACTACTCGTCTGGACCATGGGGACCGCCTCCCTGCGGCGTGTGGCCGCGTTGCGTCGTGTGCCGAGCCTTCACCCGTGGCACCGTCGGGCACAAGGGGTCGAGGGCAGGAGAGCCGCCCGACCACACCCGTCCGAGCCATGGCCCGGGACGCGGCACCGGACTAGCGTCGAAAGTCCACGGGGCCGAGGGGAAGGTCGTCCGGAATGCCGATGTACCTGATCACCGCGAACTACACCGCGCAGGGGATGGAAGGGATCCGCTCCAAGGGCGCCAAATCGCGGGTGGACGCGGTCCGCGCCATGCTCGAAGGCGTCGGCGGGAGCCTCGAGTCCTTCTACTTCGCGTTCGGTGACACCGACGTCTTCGCCATCGCGGACGTACCCGGAGACGAGGCGGCCGCGGCGGTGGCGATGACCATCAACGCGACGGGCGCGGTCAGCATCCGCACGACCAAGCTGCTGACCGTCGAGCAGATCGACGACGCGCTGAGCCGCACCGTCAACTACGCGGCCCCTGGCGCCTGACCGGCAGCGGCGGGCGGCCCGCTCGCTACGATCCAGGCGCACCACCCGCCGCCGATCGGGGAGACCGTGCTCAACCGCTTCGCCCGTGCGCTGTTCACCCGCATCCTGACGCCGATCGCGGCGTTCCTGGTACGCCGCGGGGTGAGCCCGGACGTGGTGACGCTGATCGGCACGCTCGGCGTGGTTGTCGGGTCTCTGGCGTTCTACCCCCGGCACGAGTTCTTCTGGGGCACCGTCGTCATCACGTGCTTCGTCTTCTCCGACCTCGTCGACGGCACGATGGCCCGGATGACCGGGCGCTCGAGCAGCTGGGGCGCCTGGCTCGACTCGACGCTCGACCGGGTGGGCGATGCGGCGGTCTTCGGGGGGATCGCGCTGTGGTTCGCCGGCGACGGCGACGACCTGCTGATGGTGTCCCTCGCGCTGTACTGCCTCGCGACCGGCGCGGTGGTCTCCTATGCCCGGGCCAGGGCCGAGGGCCTGGGCATGACCGCGAATGTGGGTGTGACCGAGAGGGCCGACCGGTTGGTCGCAATCCTCGTCGCCACCGGCCTCGACGGCCTTGGCGTGCCGTACGTGCAAGCCGCTGCCCTGTGGTTGCTCGCGATCGGCAGCACCGTGACGATCGGCCAGCGCGCCTTGGCGGTACGCCGGCAGGCGCTGGCCGAGACGCCGTGACGTGCGCGAGGCCCTGACCTACCGGCTGTACGCCGCGGCGTGGGCGATCGTGCGCCGGCTGCCTGAGCGCTCGGCGTACCGCGTGTTCGAGGTGGTCGCGGATCAGGCCTGGCGCCGGCACGGCCGGTCGGTGCGCCAGCTCGAGGCCAACCTGGCTCGCGCGGTCCCGGGCGCGGACGAGGCAGCACTGCGCGAGCTGAGCCGGGCCGGGATGCGCGCGTACCTGCGCTACTGGTGCGACGTGTTCCGGCTGCCGGACTGGGACGCCGACCGGGTCGTGTCCACGGTCCGGGTCGTGGGGGAGGAGCACCTGCGGGCGAGCACTGGTGAGGGCCGGCGCGGCGTGGTGGCGGCCCTGGCCCACATGGGCAACTGGGACCACGCGGGCGCGTGGGCCACGGTGACCGGCGTACCCGTCGTCACGGTCGCCGAGCGGTTGCGGCCGGAACGGCTCTACGCCCGTTTCCTCGCCTATCGCGAGGGGCTCGGGATGGAGATCCTGCCCCTGACCGGCGGTGAGCGCGACGTTCTCGACGTGCTGTCGGCCCGGCTCCGGGCCGGCCGGCTGGTGCCTCTGCTCGCCGACCGCGACCTGCGCTCCTCCGGCGTCGAGGTCGACCTGCTCGGCAGCACGACCACGTTGCCGCCCGGGCCGGCGATGCTGGCGCTGCGCACCGGCGCGGCGCTGCACCCGGTCAGCCTCTGGCACGAGCCGGCGTCGGGGGCGGTGCCCCGGCTGGTGATCCGGTTCCACGACGAGGTCGCGGCGCCGACGGCGGGCACCACCCGCGAGAGGGTCACAGGCATGACCCAACAGGTGGCCGACGTGTTCGGGGCGGCGATCGCCGAGCACCCGACCGACTGGCACATGCTGCAGCCGCTCTGGCCGGCCGATCGCGACCGCTCCGGCGAGCACACCCGCGGGCGCGCCGGATGAAGGTCGGCATCGTCTGCCCGTACTCCTGGGACGTGCCCGGCGGAGTGCAGTTCCACGTCCGCGACCTCGCCGAGGTGCTGCAGTCGCGCGGGCACCAGGTGTCGGTGCTGGCGCCCGCGGACGACGACACCCCGCTGCCGGCCTACGTCGTCCCCGCGGGCCGCGCCGTGCCGGTGCCCTACAACGGCTCGATCGCGCGGGTGAACTTCGGGCCGCTCTCCGCGGCGCGGGTGCGCCGGTGGCTGCGCGAGGGGGGGTTCGACGTCCTGCACATCCACGAGCCCGCGACGCCGTCGCTGTCGCTGCTCGCGTGCTGGGCCGCCACCGGAGCCATCGTGGCGACCTTCCACACGGCCAACCTGCGCTCGCGTGCGATGTCGGCGGCGTACCCGATCCTCGAGCCGGCCCTGGAGAAGATCGGCGCCCGCGTTGCGGTGTCGGAGGCCGCGCGGCGCACCCTGGTCGAACACGTCGGCGGCGACGCCGTGCTGATCCCCAACGGCGTCTTCGTGGACCGGTTCGCCGCCGCCGGGCCGCGCCCGGAGTGGCAGGGCACCGGCGGGACGGTCGGCTTCGTCGGACGGCTCGACGAAGGACGCAAGGGTCTGCCGACCCTGCTGAGCACCGTGCCGGCGGTGCTCGCCGCCCGGCCGGGGGTCCGGTTCCTCGTCGCGGGTCGCGGGGACGAGGAGGAGGCGCTCGACCTGCTGCCACCGGGCGCCCGGGACGCGGTGACGTTCCTCGGGACGGTGAGCGAACCGGACAAGGCCCGGCTGCTGGCCAGCGTCGACGTCTACGTAGCCCCGAACCTCGGGGGCGAGAGCTTCGGGATCGTGCTCGTCGAGGCGATGGCGGCCGGCGCCACGGTCCTTGCCTCGGACCTCGAGGCGTTCCGGCGGGTGCTCGACGAGGGTCGGGTGGGGCGGACGTTCCCGACCGGTGATGTGCCCGCGCTCACGTCGTCCCTGCTCGACCTGCTCGACGACCCCGGGGGCCGCCGGGCCCTGTCCGCGGCCGCATCGGCCTGGGTACGCCGCTACGACTGGGCCACCGTCGGCGACGAGCTGCTGGCCGTGTACGAGACGGTGGCTGCTGCGGCCGGCGCGGTCGGTGAGGACGTCGGGCGGCCGTGGCGGGACCGCCTGCGTCGGGTCACCGAGTCGCCCGGCAACGTCGGTGGCCGGCCGTAATCTGCTGGCATGGACATGAAGATCGAGGTCGTTTTCCTCGGCGTCACCGACGTCGACCGGGCCAAGTCGTTCTATGTCGACCAGGTCGGCTTCCACGCCGACCACGACCAGACCGTGCGCGAGGGGCTGCGCTTCGTGCAGCTGACCCCGCCGGGATCGGCCTGCTCGGTCTCGTTCGGCGAGGGCCTCACGACGATGCCGCCGGGCTCACAGCAGGGCGTGATGATGGTGGTCGGCGACGTCGCCGGGGCCCGCGAGGAGCTGGCGGCCAACGGCGTCGAGGTGAGCGAGGTCGACGAGCAGCCGTGGGGCTCCTTCGTGTCCTTCGCCGACCCCGACGGCAACTCCTGGACGCTGCAGCAGCTGCCCGCCTGGGCCGGCAGCTGAGCGGCTGACGGGCCGGTTCGGCGGGGGCATCGCCGTACCCTCGGAGGATGCCCGGTTCGAGCCTCACCGTCGTCCTGCTGGTCGCGGCCGTGCTCGTCGTCGCGTGGTACCTGACGTTCAGCGCCACCCGCCTGGACCGGTTGCATGCCCGGCTCGAGGGCGCCCGCAGCGCGCTGGATGCGCAGCTGGTCCGGCGGTCGTCTGTGTCGCTGCAGATCGCGGTGTCCGGCCGGGTCGATCCGGCCAGCGGCCTGCTGCTCGCTGACGCGGCTCACCAGGCCCGGGAGGCCGGGCGGGAGGACCGTGACCAGGCGGAGAGCGACCTCACCCGGGCGCTGCACGCCGCGTTCACCGCGCCGGGCACGGTCGAGGGTCTCGCGGCCGACGCGAGCGGTCGCGAGCTGCTGCACGAGCTCGGATCGGCCTGCCTGCGGGTCCAGTTGGCCCGCAGGTTCCTCAACGACGTGGTCCGCGCCGCCCGGGTGGTGCGGCGCAAGTGGGTGGTCCGCGCCCTGCGCCTCGCCGGTCACGCGCCGTGGCCCGAGATGTCCGAGTTCGACGACACGCCGCCGGAGACCCTCCCCGCGGGTGCGTTGACCTAGGTCCCGTACCGTCGTCGTCCGTGAAGCTCGCTCCCCTGCGCATGGTCGCCGTCCCCGCCCTCGGACTCGCTCTGGTCCTCACCGCGTGCTCGTCGCACGACGCCGCCAAGAAGACGCACGCCGAGACGTCCACGAGCCCCACGGCCACGACGTCCTCGCCGCCGCCACCGCCGCAGCCCAGCAGACTGTCCGGTCGCCTGGGCAAGCCCAACGGACCGGTCTACGCGGTCAAGGTGGACAACACCCGCAACGCGCACCCGCAGGTGGGCCTCACCAAGGCCGACGTGGTCTACGTCGAGCAGGTCGAGGGCGGCGCGACCCGGTTGGCGGCGATCTACTCCAGCGAGTACCCGAAGTTCGTCGGCCCGGTCCGCTCGGGGCGGATCACCGACATCGACCTGCTGCGCCAGTACGGCGACCCCGTCGGGCTCTTCTACTCCGGCTCGCAGAACAAGCTGGCCGACAACCTGCAGCGTGCCGACCTCAAGCTGGTGTCCTTCGACCAGGACCACACCGGCTACGTCCGCTCGCCCAGCCGCCACCAGCCCTACGACGTGATCGGCACCTTCGCGACATTGCGCAAGCGGGCCGGCAAGGTGGCCACGCCGCCAGAGATGGGCTACACGTTCAGCGACACTCCGCCGGCCGGCGGCAAGCCCACCAAGCAGGTCACCGTGACCTACCCCTTCTCGCGGGTGGACGCGACCTGGTCACCGGCGCAGAAGGTCTGGCAGCTCTCGATGGACGGGTCGCCCGACCAGGCGGCCGAGGGCGGCCGGCTCGGCGCGACGACGTTCGTCGTGCAGTTCGCGACGGTGAAGCCGTCGGTCTACCACGACATCAACGGTGCCAACACGCCGCAGACGTTGACCGTCGGGCACGGCAAGGCGCTGATCTTCCGCGACGGTCAGGAGTACGTCGGCGCGTGGTCCCGGGCCAAGGCGTCCGCCGTCACGTCGTACACGATCGGAGGACAGCCGGCCTCCTTCGCGCCCGGCCAGATCTGGATCGCGCTCTTCGATCGCACCCGCCACGTCGTCACCCGCTGACCCGGCCGGCCTTCCACCCCGCGCTGTCGGAGGAGCAGGATCCCGGTCGTGCGGGGACGACGGCTCGCGATGACGATCGGCGCGCTGGTCCTGGCGAGCGGCAGCCTCGCCGGGTGCACCAGCGACGACGAGTGGCCCGGAACCGTGACGTCGCTCACGCCGACCTTCTGCGTCGGGCGGCATCATGCCCTGGGTGGCTGCTTCCCGCGTACCGCGACGGTGCGGCAGGCATCGCTGGCGGTCGGTGACTGCGTGCAGGTGCGGGTAGGGACGACCGGTGGCGACGCGGGGCGGCTGCTTGCGGTGCGCAAGGTCCGCGCGTCGCGACACCGGCTCGACTGCCCGCGGCACTTCGTCCCCTATGAGGGGCACTGACCCCCCGCTCGCCAGTCGGTCGGCGGTGGGCAACGGCCCTACCATGGTGGTGACAGCTCCCGTCTCACCCGTGAGGTCCTCCGTGTCCACCCCCGCAGTGCCCGGCACCGACTCCGACGCCACCTCGTCGACCCCACCAGTGACAGGCACCGCCCGCGTCAAGCGGGGCATGGCCGAAATGCTCAAGGGTGGCGTGATCATGGACGTCGTCACCGCGGACCAGGCGAAGATCGCCGAGGACGCCGGTGCGGTGGCCGTGATGGCGCTGGAGCGGGTGCCCGCCGACATCAGGGCCCAGGGCGGCGTCTCCCGGATGAGCGACCCGGACATGATCGACGGCATCATCGAGGCCGTCTCGATCCCGGTGATGGCGAAGGCCCGGATCGGGCATTTCGTCGAGGCGCAGGTGCTGCAGGCACTGGGCGTCGACTACGTCGACGAGTCCGAGGTGCTGACCCCGGCCGACTACGCCAACCACATCGACAAGTGGGCGTTCACCGTGCCGTTCGTGTGCGGGGCGACCAACCTCGGCGAGGCCCTGCGCCGGATCACCGAGGGCGCCGCGATGATCCGCTCCAAGGGCGAGGCTGGCACGGGTGACGTGTCCAACGCGACGACCCACATGCGCCAGATCGGCGGCGAGATCCGTCGGCTCACCTCGCTGAGCGAGGACGAGCTGTACGTCGCGGCCAAGGAGCTCCAGGCGCCGTACGACCTCGTGCGCGAGGTCGCGACCGCCGGCAAGCTGCCGGTCGTCCTGTTCACCGCGG
>DASYEF010000020.1:0-6896 GCA_036499185.1 Actinomycetes bacterium
GCCGACGACTCCGCCTCCGGCGACGATGGCCGCGCCGCGCAGCACGGAGCGCCGGGTCAGGTGGGCCACGCGTCCTCCTCCAATGGTTGTCGGACGGTCAGGTGAGCGGCAGGCCGCTGCGGGTGAAGAACCACAGCGCCGAGGTCAGCCAGACGACGACGAGCGACGTCAATACGGTGCCACCCAGGACCGGCAGCGCCCAGCCCGGCAGGCCGCGCACCCGCAGGCCGAGCATCTTGGCGGCGTACGCGCCGTAAAAGGCGCACCCCGCCACGCCGTGCACCAGCACCCGGGTGCTGCCGGTGGTGAAGCCCAGGGCCCACACGCAGTGGAACGCGACGGGCAGGGTCAGCACGAACGCCACCGACCCCGACCAGCGGTGCAGCGGCGCTGTCCAGCTCGGGCACGAGCCGGCCCGCGGCAACCGTTCCCACATCCACAGCGCGCTCGTGAGCTGTACCAGCAGCAGCAGGACCGCGGCCGTGCTCAGCCAGGTCTTCATCTGCAGCATCCCGGAGAAGCCGAACGTCGTGAGCGGCCTCCCTGCCGGGTCGTGCACCCGGGCGTAGGTCCCCAGCGACACGGCGACCACCACCCCGAGCACGACCACCCACGCGGCGCCCGTCCGCTCGGTCGTCACCCGTCGCTGTGCAGTGGCCACGGCGACACTGTCGACCCGTCGGCGGTGGCTGGCAAGGGTCGGGGAACGGTCAGAGCCCGCGGCCGTGTCGGACCGTGGGTGGTGGCGGTCGGTGCGGCTTGGGAGGGGGAGGGGGCTGCTCGCGGGTGCGCGGCTCTCCGTCTGTCGGTGCTGCGGGTCAGCACCGTCCAGGAAAACGATCACGGTTCCGTGGGAAACCCACCCCGACCGAGGTCAATGAAGCACGGTCGACGACAAGTGATCACGGAACCGTGATCACTTGCGGGCGTGGTGGCGGCCGCCGGCTCGTTCACCCCTGGCCCGGCACCGCCTCGATCCTCGCGAGCAACCCCTGGCACGCCGCCTCGACCTGCTCGAGCACGATGGCGAAGTCGCGGGCATCGCCGAAGTAGGGGTCGGCCACCTCGGCCTCGGGCGGCGCCGCCGGGTCGAAGGACCGCAGCAGCCGGACCCGGTCGCGCGCCTCGGGGTCGGGAGCGAGGGCGAGCAAGGCGCGACGGTGGCCCTGGTCCATCGCGACCACCAGGTCGCGGTCGGCGAACCAGGCGGGGTCGAAGCCCTGCGCGCGGTGGGCGGAGCCGTCGTACCCGTGCTCGTGGAGGACGATCACAGCGCGGGGGTCGGCCGGCTCCTCGACGTGCCAGGTCCCCATGCCGGCGGACTCGACCGCGACCCGGTCCCCGAGGCCGGTCTGCTCGGCCAGGCGGCGCAGCACGACCTCGGCGATGGGGGAGCGGCAGATGTTGCCGCTGCAGACCATCGCGATCCGGTACGTCGGTCCGAGCGGCGGGGGCAGCGTCACCGGGGCATCGTTCCAGACGCTCGGACGCTCATTGCGCCGCCCCGACCTGCCGATGGTTCCCGGGTGAGCTCGTTCCTTCCTGCGGCCGGCGACCCCGCCGACCGGTCCGACCACGGCTTCTTCGCCAGCCGACCAGCGGCACCCGAAGCCGGGGCGACCCCTGCCCAGGCGCCGTTCGTCCCGACCGGCTCCCGGACCGCTGCGCCGGCACCGAAGGTGCCCTCGGCGCCGCGGAACCCCTGGGCCAAGTCAGACGTGTCGTTCGGGCCCGTGGTGCGCATCCTCATCACGCTGTTCATGGTGGTCATCGGCGTCTGGCTGGCCGTCTTCGCGCTGATCGGCGCCGGGGTCTGGTGGCTGGTCGTCATGCCCTGGGCCATGCGGGACATGTGGGGTCCCGTCTTCCGCCGCCGCCGTTAGCTGCAGCCCCGCCGTCAGTGCCCGAGCAGCCGCGTCAGCAGAGCGGCCCGGCGTGACGGCCGGCCCGTTCGCAGCTCCTCGGCGTCCGCGCCGCCCATCGCGCGCAGCGACGCGCTCACCCCGAGCCAGCGCAACGGCTCGGGCTCCCAGCGGGGGGAGCGGTGGTTCACCCACGGCAGCGCCACCAGGTCCGTGTCTCGACCCAGCACCAGGTCGCGCAGGGTCCGTCCGGCCAGGTTCGTCGTCGCGACACCGTCGCCGACGTACCCCCCCGCCCAGGCCAGCCCGGTCCCCTTGTCCAGCCCGACCGAGGCGCACCAGTCCCGCGCGATGCCTAGCGGCCCGCCCCACGCATGGGTGAACGCCGCTTCGTGCACCGGCGGCAGCATCTCGACGAGCACCCGGCGCAGGGCAGCGAAGACCTGCGGGTCGCGGTCGTGCTCGGGCCGGATCTGTGACGAGAAGTGGTACGGCGCCCCGCGTCCGCCGAACGCGAGGCGGTTGTCCGCGGTGCGCTGGCCGTAGACGATCAGGTGCCGCTCGTCGGTGAAGGTCTCCCGGTGGGCGAGCCCGATCCGGCTCCACACCTCGGCGGGCAACGGTTCGGTCGCCACCATCAGCGAGTACACGGGGGCGATGGCCCGCCGCTGCCCGGGCAGCTGAGCCGTGAACCCCTCGGTGGCCCGGACCACGACCTGCGCGCGGACCCGTCCTCGGTCGGTCGTGACCAGCCCCGGCCTGATCCCGGTCACGGCGGTCCGCTCGTGCACCGGCACACCCAGGCGTTCCACCGCGCTCGCCAGGCCCCGCACGAGCTTCGCCGGATGGATCGCCGCGCAGTGCGGGGTGTAGGTCGCACCGAGCAGGTCGGTCGCGGCGAGCCGGGTCCCCGCCTCGTCGGCACCGAGCAGGGCCAGGTCCTGCGCACCGAAGCCCCACCGGCGGGCATCCGCGACCTCGGCCCGTGCCCGGTCGAGCTGCACCGGGGTGCGCGCGGCCGTGACCGTGCCGCCCTTGGCCCAGTCGCAGTCGATGCCCTCCTCGGCCGCCGCCCGGCCCACTTCGTCGACGGTCGCGATCATGGCGCGGTGCTGTGCCACGGCCCCCTGCTCGCCGTACCGTTCCGCCAGCCAGGCGACCGGCGCGGGGAACAGCGCCGAGCACCAGCCACCGTTGCGCCCGCTCGCGCCGAACCCGGCGACCTCGCGCTCAAGGACCACAACCCGCAACGACGGGTCCGCCTTGGCGAGGTAGTAGGCGGTCCAGAGTCCGGTCAGGCCGCCGCCCACCACCGCGACATCAGCGTCGCGGTCTCCGGGCAAGGCGGGTCGGGGCGTGAAGTCATCGCTCGCGGTGTCGTGCCACAGCGAGAGCCGCCGGTAGTCGGTCACGTGCGGGACGGTCCGGTCCAGGACGCGAGGTACGCCGGCACCGGTGGCGTGCCGCGCAGGTCGGGCGCGGGCACCGGCGCGCCGGCGATCTCGCGCAGCGGCAGAACGCCGGCCCACACCGGCAGGTCCAGGTCGTCGTCGGCGTCGTCGGGTGGAGCGTCGCTGACCTTCAGCGACCACTCCGCCAATGGCAGCGCGAGCAGCATCGTCTGGGCCAGCTCCTTGCGGCTCGGCTGCCGGGCGTCGGCCCAGCGGCCGGGCATCAGGTGCTCGCTGACGACCTCCAGACCGGCCTGCAGGTCGTCGCCCTGGCGACGTACCGGCACGCCGAGCACCATCGCCGAGCGGTAGTGCATAGAGGACTCGAAGACGGACCGCGCCGCCACCAGCCCGTCGAGCAGCGTGACCGTGAGGCAGGTCGGCACGCCGGCCGCGAGGTTGCGAAACAGCCGGCTCGCCGTCGAGCCGTGGAAGAGCACGTGGTCCCCGTCGCGCGCGTATGCGACCGGGATGACGAAGGGCTGTCCGTCGTCGTCGCGCACCGCGACGTGCGCGACCCGGCCGGCGTCGAGCACCGCGTCGAGCGCCGCGCGGTCGCCGACCTGCTTCTCGGGCAGCCGGCGGACAGTGGTCCGATCGCTCCGGTCGCTCAGAGCCGGCCCGTTCTCACAGCCGGCCCCAGGCCTCGGTCAGCACCGAGCGCAGGATCTGCTCCATCTCGTCGAAGTGCGACTGGTTGCAGATGAGCGGTGGCGAGAGCTGGATCACGGGGTCACCACGGTCGTCGGCCCGGCAGTAGAGCCCGGCGTCGAACAGCGCGCGAGACAGGAAGCCGCGCAGCAGCCGCTCCGACTCGTCGTCGTCGAACGTCTCGCGGGTGCCCTTGTCCTTGACGAGCTCGATGCCGAAGAAGAACCCGTCGCCGCGGACGTCGCCGACGATCGGCAGGTCCAGCAGCTTCTCCAGCGTGCGACGGAAGTCGTCGGTCGTGTCGCGCACGTGCTGGTTGAGGCCCTCGCGCTCGAAGATGTCGAGGTTCGCCAGCGCGACCGCCGACGACACCGGGTGCCCGCCGAAGGTGTAGCCGTGGGCGAAGGAGTTGTGACCCTGCAGGAAGGGTTCCATGATCCGGTCGGTCGCGATCATCGCGCCGATCGGGGAGTAGCCCGACGTCATGCCCTTGGCGCAGGTGATGATGTCGGGCTGGTAGCCGAACCGGTCGGCGCCGAAGTAGTGGCCCAGCCGGCCGAACGCGCAGATGACCTCGTCCGAGACCAGCAGGACGTCGTGCTTGTCGCAGATCTCGCGGACCCGGGCGAAGTAGCCGGGCGGCGGCGGGAAGCAGCCACCGGAGTTCTGCACCGGCTCGAGGAACACCGCTGCGACCGTCTCGGGGCCTTCGAACTCGATGGCCTCCTCGATCCGGTTGGCGGCCCACAGGCCGAACGCCTCCAGGTCGTCGCCGTGCTCCGGTGCCCGGTAGAAGTTCGTGTTCGGCACCTTGTGTGCGCCGGGCACGAGCGGCTCGAACATCGCCTTCGCGGCCGGGATGCCGGTGATCGACAGCGCGCCCTGCGGCGTCCCGTGGTACGCGACGTTGCGGCTGATGACCTTGTGCTTCATCGGCTTGCCGGTGAGCTTGAAGTACTGCTTTGCGACCTTCCAGGCCGACTCGACGGCCTCGCCGCCACCGGTGGTGAAGAACACCCTGTTGAGGTCTCCGGGGGCGAGGTGCGCGAGCCGCTCGGCGAGCTCGACGGCCTGCGGGTGCGCGTAGGACCACAGCGGGAAGAACGCCAGCTCCTGGGCCTGCTTGGCGGCGGCCTGCGCCAGCTCGACCCGCCCGTGGCCGGCCTGGACGACGAACAGCCCCGCCAGCCCGTCGAGGTAGCGCTTGCCTCGCGCGTCCCAGATGTAGGGCCCTTCACCGCGCGTGATGACGGGTACGTCGGCCTGCTGGTAGGCCGACATCCGGGTGAAGTGCATCCACAGGTGGTCGCGCGCGGACGCTGCCAGCGCCGCCGAGTCGACGGCGGTGGTGGGCTCGGTCGTCAAGGTCATCTGGTTCCCCAGTTGTAGAGCTGCTTACGGAGCTTGAGATAGACGAAGGACTCGGTGCTGCGGACGGACGGTACGGCCCGGATCCGCTTCGAGACGAGCTCGAGGAGGTGGTCGTCGTCCTCGCAGACCACCTCGCAGAGCAGGTCGAAGCTGCCGGCGGTGATGACGACGTAGTCGACCTCGGGCATGTCCGCGATCTTCTCGGCCACCGCCTCGACGTCCCCCTCGCAGGAGACGCCGATCATGGCCTGGCGGGGGAAGCCCACCTGGAGCGGGTCGGTGACCGCCACGATCTGCATCACGCCGGCGTCCAGCAGGCGTTGCACCCGCTGGCGGACCGCCGCCTCGGAGAGGCCGACCGCCTTGCCGATCGCGGCGTAGGCCCGCCGGCCGTCCTCCTGGAGCTGCTCGATGATGGCCTTGGAGACGTCGTCGAGCACGACGCCGCCGCTCCGCTCCCGTGTCGCCATACCGCGATCCTCGCCCTCCCAGGGGCGCCTTGGCAAGTGAATCCGTGGCTAGCGGGGGTCCATTTTGCTGAATCTGTCGTCAACGGGTCCCTGCACTGTTGAGAACGGTGTCGCGGGGCTACGCTCCCCGTCGTACGCCGGACCGTCCCGAGGAGCCTCATGAGCACGTCGAGCCAGCCGACCCAGACCGTGCGCAACTTCGTCGGCGGGTCCTTCGTCGACACCGCCGACGGCCGCACGGCCGACCTGGTCGACCCGAGCACCGGCGAGGTCTTCGCCCAGGCGCCGGTCTCCTCCGCGGCCGACGTGGACCGGGCGATGACCGCCGCGGCCACGGCGTTCGAGGGCTGGCGGGACAGCACGCCGGGCGAGCGGCAGAAGGCGCTGATCCGGATCGCCGACGCGATCGAGGCGCGCGCCGACGAGCTGGTGGATGCCGAGGTGCGCAACACGGGCAAGCCCCGTGGCTTGACCTTGTCCGAGGAGATCCCACCGATGGTCGACCAGATCCGGTTCTTCGCCGGAGCGGCCCGGGTGCTGGAGGGCCGATCGGCCGGGGAGTACCTGGCCGGCCACACGTCCTTCATCCGGCGCGAGCCGATCGGCGTCTGCGCGCAGGTCACGCCGTGGAACTACCCGATGATGATGGCGGTCTGGAAGTGGGCCCCGGCCATCGCGGCGGGCAACACCGTCGTGCTGAAGCCGTCCGACACCACGCCGGCGTCGACGCTGTTGCTGGCCGAGGTGGCCGCCGAGTTCCTGCCGGCCGGGGTACTGAACGTAATCTGCGGCGACCGCGAGACCGGTCGCGCCCTCGTGTCGCACCCGACGCCGCAGATGGTGTCGATCACCGGCTCGGTACGAGCCGGCATGGAGGTGGCCAGCGCCGCCGTACCCGACCTGAAGCGCACCCATCTCGAGCTCGGCGGGAAGGCGCCGGTGATCGTCTTCGACGACGCTGATCTCGAGGCGGTCGCCGAGGGCATCGCGATGGCCGGATATTTCAACGCCGGCCAGGACTGTACGGCCGCGACCCGCGTGCTCGCCGGCCCGGGCATCCACGATGAATTCGTGGCCGCGCTCACCGAGCA
>DASYEF010000021.1:0-25585 GCA_036499185.1 Actinomycetes bacterium
CCTCGAGGGTGGCCCGCGCCAGGTGCGCCCTCGTCGTACCGCGAGTGATGCCCAGGATCGCGCCGCGCGCCGACGGGTCCCAGTCGGGGGCACCGAGCCCGGTCAGGGCCGGCACGAAGACCACGCCGCCGCTGTCGGGCACCGTCGCCGCGAGTGACTCGACCTCGGCGGCCGCACCGATGATGCCGAGGCCGTCGCGCAGCCACTGCACCGCGGCGCCGGTGACGAAGATGGCGCCCTCGAGCGCATAGGTCAGCGTCCCGTCCGGCGCCAGCCAGGCGACGGTCGACAGGAGGCCTGCGTCGGAGCGCACGATGTCCGCGCCGGTGTTGACGAGCACGAACGAGCCGGTGCCGTAGGTGCACTTCGAGTCGCCGGGGGAGAAGCAGGCCTGGCCGAAGAGCGCCGCCTGCTGGTCGCCCGCGATGCCGGCGACGGGGAGGTCGAGCCCGAGGAACGCCGACGGGTCGGTGCGACCTACCTCGCCGTACGACGGCACGACCTCCGGCAGCGCGCCGCGCGGCACCGAGAGCAGCTCGCACAGCTCGTCGGACCACGAGCCGGCGGCGATGTCGAAGAGCAGGGTGCGCGACGCGTTGGACGCGTCGGTCACGTGCCGCGCGCCGCCGGACAGCCGGGCGACGAGGTAGCTGTCGACGGTGCCGACCACTACGTCGCCGTCGACGACGCCGGCCCACGCGGGGTCGTTCTCGGCCAGCCAGGTCAGCTTGGTGCCGGTGAAGTAGGGATCGAAGCGCAGCCCGGTGAGCTCGCGGACCCGGTCCTCGTGGCCCGCGTCGCGCAGCCGGTCGCACACGCCTGCGGAGCGCCGGTCCTGCCAGACGACGGCGCGTCGGGGAGCGGCGAGGGTATGCCGGTCCCAGAGCACCGCCGTCTCGCGCTGGTTGGTCAGGCCCACCGCGGTGAGGCTGCGGCCGTAGTCGCTGCGCAGCGCCTGGCGGCTGGCCGACAGCGTCGCCTGCCAGATCTGCTCAGGCTCGTGCTCGACCCAGCCCGGCTGCGGGAAGTGCTGCGGGAACTCCTCGTAGCCGCGTGCGGCGACGGCACCGTCCTCGCCGACCACCAGCGCGGTGACGCCGGTCGTGCCGGCGTCGATCGCGAGGACGGGCACGGGTCAGCCGCCGGTCTGCGCGCGCAGGTGCTCGAGGACCGGCGGGTCGATCCGGTCGGGGACCAAGCGTTCCTCGAAGTTCTCGACGCCGGCCCAGTCGTCCAGCGACGCGTAGCCGAGCTCCTGCAACCGCCGGGTGACCTCGGTGGCCAGCTCGCCGTCGAGCACCATCAGCGTCGCCGGGTCGGGGGTGCCGAAGTAGAGCCGGTGCAGGTCGAGCAGCCGGCTCAGCTCGGGCACCGGCGTGACGTGGTCGTCGACCCGCAGGTCGACCTCGACGTCGGACTGGCCGCCGTAGCCGGAGGATGCTCGTACGACGAGCAGCGCGGCGCTCTGCCGGCCGCGCCGGTCGCCGCCCGCGTCGTCGCCCGCGGCCAGCGTCGCGAGCAGGCGCGCGGGCAGGTCGCTGGCGTCGTCGGCGTACCCGAGCCAGGCCGCCTCCATCGCCTCGACCACCTGCGGGCCGACGAGGATGTTGCCCTGCACGGCGTAGCCGTCGCCGGCCCGGCCGCCGGCCCACTCGTGGCAGCCGCCGCCGGTGTAGGTCGCCGACCCGCCGCGTGCATCGACAACGCCGGCCTGCCGCTGCGCCCGCCCGTCGTCGGCCGCGACGAGCGCGTCGAGGGTGTCCTGCGCGCACCGGCCGTCGCGGAGCAACGCGAGACCGTCGGGCCGGTAGGCGAGGTTGGCGTAGGACTGGGTTGCGATGGCCCCGACGCCGGCCTCGGCTGCGGGCACGGCGGCTCCGACGCCGAGGAACTTCGACGCGACGGCGACCCCGAGGGCGGCCCCGTCGGCCGAGCGTCCGACGACCGAGAAGGTCATCCCCGGACCCTAGCCGGGCCCGTAATGTCGCGCCCATGCGAATCGGAGTGCTCACCGGCGGCGGCGACTGTCCCGGCCTGAACGCGGTCATCCGTGCGGTGGTCCGCAAGGGAGTGACGGTGTATGGCCACGAGTTCGTCGGCTTCCGCGACGGCTGGCGCGGGCCGATGGACGCCACCACGACACCGCTGGGGATCCAGGAGGTGCGCGGCATCCTGCCCCGCGGCGGCACGATCCTCGGCTCGTCGCGGACCAACCCGTTCAAGATCGAGGGTGGCGTCGAGAAGATCGAGGCCAACCTGGCCGGCCTGGGCATCGACGCGCTGGTGGTCATCGGGGGCGAGGACACGCTGGGGGTCGCGACCCGGCTGCACGAGCACGGGGTGCACGTCGTCGGCGTACCGAAGACCATCGACAACGACCTCAACGCGACCGACTTCACGTTCGGTTTCGACACCGCGGTCAACGTCGCGATGGAGGCGATCGACCGGCTGCACACGACGGCCGAGTCGCACCACCGGGCGCTCATCGTCGAGGTGATGGGCCGCCACGCCGGGTGGATCGCCCTGCACGCGGGGATGGCCGGCGGCGCCAACGTGATCCTCATCCCGGAGGTGCCGTTCGACATCGACAAGGTGTGCGCGTACGTCGAGTCGCGCTTCGAGTCGCACTACGCGCCGATCCTCGTCGTGTCCGAGGGCGCGACGCCGGCCGAGGGGACGCTGACGCTGGCCGACGGCGAGCTCGACTCGTTCGGGCACGTGCGCCTCGGCGGCATCGGCATGGTGCTGGAGAAGGAGATCGAGAAGCGCACCGGCAAGGAGGCGCGGACGACGGTGCTGGGGCACATCCAGCGCGGCGGTACGCCGACCGCGCGCGACCGCTGGCTCGCGACCCGCTTCGGGCTGCACGCCATCGACGCGGTCAACGACGGCGACTGGGGCACCATGGTCGCGCTGCGCGGCACGGACATCGAGCGGGTTGCGCTGGGCGACGCCACCACGGTGCTCAAGCTGGTCGACCCGCACCTCTACGCCGAGGCCGAGGTCTTCTTCGGCTGACCGTGCCCAGGCGTGGGCCGGGGACCGGACGGGGTGCTCCTCCCGCGTCCGGCCCCCGGCGACTGCCCCGCCGGGTGAGAGAGGTCAGCCCTTCGGGGCGGCCACTGCGGCGGCGGCGTCGACGATGCCGTAGCCGTACAGCGGGGTGAACGTGCCGACCAGACCGGTCACCGGCTGGCGAGCCGTCGCGGTCAGCGTGTCGTAGATGTTCTGCACCGAGCGGCCCTGCGCGGCGAGCAGCGCGGCCACACCGGCCACGTGCGGGGTCGCCATCGAGGTGCCGGCGTACTCGTCGTAGCTGTCGCCGTAGCCGCAGGTCGGGCCGGAGGTGCTGGTGCCCTTGGGCACCGAGGAGACGATGTCCTCGCCGCACACCGGGACCGACGACCCGCCGGGCGCGGCGACGGCCTCGAGGTCGAGCTTGAGCGGGCCGCTGCTGTACGCCGCGCGGAGCTCGCGGCTGTCGGTGGCCACCACGCAGAGCACGCCGCTGTCGAAGCCGGGCTCGTCACAGACCGGGATGCTGTCGTTGCCGGCCGCGGCGATGACGGCAACACCCTTGCTGACCGCGTACGTGATCGCATCCTGCAGCTCGGTCTCGACGCCGGTCAGCGTGAGCAGCTGGGTGCCCTGCGTCCCGCCGAGGCTCATGTTGATGACGTTTGCGCCGTGGTCGGCCGCGTAGCGGATGCCGTTGGCGATGTCGGCGTACGCGCCGCTGCCGTTCTCGAGCACCTTGATCGGCATGATCTTCGCGCCCGGCGCCACGCCGGCGATGCCGATGCCGTTGTTCGTTGCAGCGGCGGCGATGCCGGCCACGTGGGTGCCGTGTGCGTCATCGGCCTGACCCACGCCGTCCGGACCCTTCCAGTCACCGTTGCCGCACGCCGGGTTGCACCCGATGAACGTGGCGCCGGGGACGAGCTGGCCCTGCAGGTCGGGGTGGCTGAGGTCGACGCCGGTGTCGACGACGGCGATCACAGCGCCGGCGCCGGTGCTGGTGGCCCACGCCTCCGGCGCGTGCACCTGCTGGGGGCCGTACTGGTCGGCGTAGAGCGGGTCGTTCGGGGCCGCGGCCGCCGCGGGGGCTGCGGTCAGCAGCGGGACGTTGGGCGCCGCGGGGGCCTGGCCCAGCAGCGGGATGTCGGGCGCCGCGGCGGCTGCCGGGCCGGCGATCAGCGCGAGGGCGCTTACGGCGGCCGCGGCGAGGGCGACGGCGGGACGGGCGAGACGCATGACGCTCCCTGGTCCGGTGGGTGTCGGTCACCGTGGGCAACGAGCACGGCGCCGGGAGGTCACGGCCCGGTTTGTGCCGATCCCTGGCCGGGCGGCGCGGGCGTCAACCGCGGGCGGGGCGGGGCGGCGCGGGGCGCGACCGTAGGCTGGCCCGGTGAGCGAGCGCGCCGCGCTGGCGGCCCAGCAGCCGGACTGGCCGGACCCGGCCGTGGTGGTCGAGGTCGTCGAGCAGCTGCGGGTGCTGCCGCCGCTGGTCTTCGCCGGTGAGTGCGACGCGCTCAAGGCCCGCCTCGGTGAGGTGGCCCGCGGCGAGGCGTTCCTCCTGCAGGGCGGCGACTGCGCCGAGACCTTCGTCGACTCGACCGCCGACGCCATCCGCGACAAGATCAAGACGCTGCTCCAGATGGCCGTCGTGCTCACCTACGGCGCGCAGGTGCCGATCGTGAAGGTCGGCCGGATCGCCGGCCAGTTCGCCAAGCCACGCAGCGTGGACACCGAGACCCGCGACGGGGTGACGCTGCCGGCGTACCGCGGCGACGCCGTGAACGGGCTGGCCTTCACCGCCGAGTCCCGCACCCCTGACCCCCAGCGGCTGCTGCGCGTCTACCACTCCAGCGCCGCCACGCTGAACCTCGTCCGCGCGTTCACCCAGGGCGGCCTGGCGGACCTGCGCGAGGTGCACTCCTGGAACCAGGGCTTCGTCGCGTCCTCGTCGGCGCACCAGCGCTACGAGGTGATGGCCCGAGACATCGACCGGGCGCTGGCCTTCATGGAGGCGTGCGGGGTCGACCCCGAGGAGTTCCGGACCGTCGACCTCTACTCCAGCCACGAGGCGCTGCTGCTGGACTACGAGCGCGCGCTGACGCGCACCGACTCGCGCACCGGGCTGCCGTACGACGTGTCCGCGCACCTGATCTGGGTGGGGGAGCGCACCCGGGCCCTGGACGGTGCCCACGTCGAGCTCGCCGCGTCGGTACGCAACCCGGTCGCCGTGAAGCTCGGGCCCACGACCACGCCGGAGGAGGCACTCGACCTGGTCGCTCGGCTCAACCCCGACGACGAGCCTGGTCGGCTCACCTTCGTCAGCCGGATGGGGCACGACCGGGTCCGCGACGCGCTCCCGATCCTCGTCGACAAGGTGACGGCGAGCGGCGCGACGGTGGCTTGGGTGTGCGACCCGATGCACGGCAACACCTTCGACGCGCCGGACGGGCGCAAGACCCGCCGGTTCGACGACGTCATCGACGAGGTCCGCGGCTTCTTCGAGGTCCACCGCGCCCTCGGCACCCACCCGGGCGGGCTGCACATCGAGCTGACCGGGGACGACGTCACCGAGTGCCTCGGCGGGGCCGGCGGCATCGGCGAGACCGACCTGCCGATGCGCTACCAGACCGCGTGCGACCCGCGGCTCAACCACGGGCAGTCCCTCGAGCTCGCGTTCCTCGTCGCCGAGATGCTCGCCGAGCGCCGCTGACGGACCCCCGACTTCCCCGAAATGATCACGTTAGCGTGATCATTTCGGCCTAGGCGTGGCATGTAGGCCGCGCCCAGGGTGAAGACGCCGCGCCCAGGCCCGCCAGGGGTACCGCAGGTACGCCGACGCGGACCGTCTCGCGGGTTCGCCGACGCGCGCCGTAGGGTCGGTCGGTGCCCGACTCGACATCACCGGTCGTCGACCTGCGCAGCGACACCGTCACCCGGCCGACGCCCGCGATGCGCGCCGCGATGGCCGAGGCACCGGTCGGCGACGACGTGTTCGGCGAGGACCCGACCGTCATCGAGCTCGAGCGCCGGGTCGCGGCCCTGCTCGGCCAGGAAGCGGCGCTCTTCACGCCCACCGGCTCGATGGCCAACCAGCTCGGCGTCCGACTGCTGGTCCCGCCTGGGCAGGAGCTGCTCTGCGACACCGACGCGCACGTGGTACGCGCCGAGCTGGGCGCCGGCGCCGTCTTCTCGGGCATCACCACCCGCACCTACGCCGCGCACCGCGGCCTGGTCGACGTCGACGCGGTCGCCACGATGATGCGCCCGGACGCCGGCCCTTACTTCGTGTCCACCGCGGCGGTCGTGGTGGAGAACACGCACAACTTCGGTGGCGGCACCGTGCAGCCGCTGGCGAGCATCGAGAAGCTGCGCGCCGTCACGTCCGACGCGGGCGTGTTGATGCACCTCGACGGGGCGCGCCTGTGGAACGCGCACGTCGCCAGCGGGGTCGAGCTCTCGGCGTACGGCGGTCTCTTCGACACCGTGTCGGTGTGCCTCTCCAAGGGGCTCGGCGCACCGGTCGGCTCGGTGCTGGCCACCAGCGCGGAGCGGGTCGGGCAGGCCCGGATCTGGCGCAAGCGGCTCGGCGGTGGCATGCGCCAGGTCGGCATCCTGGCCGCTGCCGGGCTCCATGCGCTGGACCACCACGTCGCACGGTTGGCCGACGACCACCGACGAGCGCGCGGGTTCGCGCAGACGCTCGGCGAGGAGGCGCCGGGCTCGGTCGTGCCCGACGAGGTCGAGACCAACATCGTCGTGATCGAGACGCCCGACGCCGGCGCGCTGGTCGGCGCGTGCCGCGAGCAGGGTGTGCTCGTCGGGACGTTGGACCGGACGCACCTGCGGGTGGTCACCCACCTCGACGTCGACGACGACGATGTGGCCCGCGCGGCTAGCGTCCTGGCGTCGCTGCTGCGGTAGCGGCCGTAGCCGGCCGGCGGCCGAGCAATGGCGGTAGCTGGCGCACGGCCGCGGCAAGTGCGCGCAGGTCGTCGTCGACGAGGGCCTGCGGGCCGTCGCACAGCGCGAGCTCGGGGTGCGGGTGGACGTCGACGATGATGCCGTCGGCACCGACCGCGATGCCGGCGCGAGCGAGCGGTACGACGAGGTCGCGCCGGCCGCCGGAGTGCGACGGGTCGACGATCACCGGGAGATGACTCAGACCGTGGGCCACCGCGACCGCGCTGATGTCCAGGGTGTTGCGCGTCGAGGGCTCGAAGGTCCTGATGCCGCGTTCGCACAGCACGATGTCGAGGTTGCCGCGCTGCGCGATGTACTCCGCAGCCATCAGCCACTCCTCGACGGTGGCCTGCAGGCCGCGCTTGAGCATCACCGGCACGCCGGCCTGGCCGACGGCCTGCAGCAGGGCGAAGTTCTGCATGTTGCGCGCGCCGACCTGGAGCATGTCGGCGTACGAGCAGACCAGGTCGACGTCGTGGGCGTCGACGACCTCGGTCACCACCGGCAGGCCGGTCGCCGCCCGCACGTCGGCGAGGATCCGCAGTCCCGCCTCGCCCAGGCCCTGGAAGGCGTACGGCGAGGTGCGCGGCTTGTAGGCACCGCCGCGCAGCAGGGTGGCGCCGGCGGCCTTGGCCATCTCGGCGGCCTCGAGCGTCTGCTCGGGGCTCTCGACGGCGCACGGCCCGGCGATGAGGGTGAACGTGTCCGGCCCGATGGGGACGCCGCCGACCAGCACGGTGGACATCTGCGGGTGGTGGATGCGGCTGACCAGCTTGTACGGCGCCGACACGCGCATCACGTCGGCGACGCCCGCCATGGTGCGCAGGTTCAGCCCGGAGAAGCTCTCGATGTCGCCGACCAGGCCGATGATCGTGCGGGTGACGCCACGGCTGACGAAAGCCTCGCCGCCGACACCCTCGACCCGCGCGACGACGCCGGCGACGTCCTCGGCCGTTGCGTCCGGCGACATGACCACGACCACGCACCGAGGCTAGTCGGACGACGCGGTCCTGGCCGGGAATGTCCGGCTGTCAGGACGGGCGCTCCGCCGACTTGTCAGCCGCACAACGACCGATAGGTCGTCCAGCGGCTGACAAGTCGGGGATGCGTCAGAAGACGTAGAGGGTGACCGTGGAGCCCTTGGGCGCCTTGCCCCCGCCGCCGGGCGACTGGTTCAGCACCGTGCCGGGCCCGCCGGGCAGCTGCTGGACGTTGGGCGTCAGCCCGGCCGCGATGACCAGCTGCTGCGCCTCGCCGACGTTCTTGCCGACCACGTCGGGCACCGGGACCATCGGGGGCCCGTTGGACACGACCAGGTGCACCTTCGAGCCCTGCGGCGCGGTGGCGTTGCCCACCGGCGTCTGGCTCATCACCTGGTCCTTGGGGATCGTGTCGTCGTGCTTGAGGGTGACGTCGGGCACGAGCTTCATGTCGGCCAGAGCGGCCTTGGCCTGGTCCAGCGTCACCCCGACCACATTGGGTACGCCGACGGGGCGCGGCCCGTCGCTGATGGTCAGCGTGACCGGCGCGTTGCGCTTGAGCGACGTGCCCGTCGGAGGGTCGACGGAGATGACGGTGCCCTTGTCCACGTTGAGGTTGAACTTGCGCACCGGTGTGGCGATCGCCAGGTGGTTGTCGTGGAGGAGGGCGCGGGCCTTCTCCTCGGTCACGCCGATCACGCTGGGCACCGCGTGCCGTTCCGGGCCCTTGGACATGATCAGCCCGACCGCGCCGCCCTTGTCGACCGACTGGCCCGCGTGCGGGTCGGTCTGCACGACGGTGTCCAGCGCGGCCGTCTCGCTGTAGGCGTGACCGACGATCTTGACCGACAGGCCGCTCTGGTGCGCCTTCGCCGCGGCGGCGGACCGGGTCAGGGTCAGCAGGCCCGGCGTGGTCGTCTTGCTGAGGGGGCCGTAGGCCATCGCCCACGCGACGAGCGAGAGCACGACGGCCAGCGCCAGGACGATCGCGAGGGCGATCGGCCCGCGACTGCGTCGGCGTACCCGAGCACCGGGGGGCGCCGAGAGTGGGCCGGTGTCCCCGCGCCGGGCCGACGTGACCGGGTGCTGGGTGAGATCGACCACGACGGTGTGCGCCGGGGCGCCGGTCAGCGCGCCGATGCCGCCGCCGACCGTGTCCAGCTCGCCGTCGGAGAGGCCGCGGCGCGCGGTGACGACCTCGGCGAGGAACCGGCGGGCGTCGGCCGGGCGCTGGTCGGGGTCGCGGTTGGTCGCGCGGGTCACCAGGTGGTCGAGCTCGGCCGGCAGCCCGGGCACCAGCGACGAGGGCGGCGGGACGTCGTCGTGGACGTGGCGGTAGGCGACCTGGATCGCGGTGTCGCCGTCGTAGGGCTTGTGCCCGGTGAGCATCTCGAAGAACAGGATGCCGGCGGAGTAGACGTCGGAGCGCGGGTCAGCGACGCCGCGGGTGACCTGTTCGGGGGAGAGGTAGGCGACGGTGCCCATCAGCACGCTGCCGGTGGTCGTGTGGGTCGTCGCGCCGGTGACGGCGCGGGCCAGCCCGAAGTCGGCGACCTTGACCCGGCCGTCGTCGGAGAGCAGGACGTTCTCCGGCTTGACGTCGCGGTGGATCAGACCGGCGGCGTGCGCGGCGCCGAGGGCGGCGAGCACCGGCTCCATGACCTCGAAGGCCTGCCGCGGCGTGAGGTGCCCACGCTCGCGGATCAGGTCGCGCAGGGTACGGCCGGGGACGAGCTCCATCGCCAGGAAGACGTGGCCCTGGTCGGCGCCCTGGTCGTAGACGGCCACCACGTTGGGGTGGGACAGCCGGGCCGCGGAGCGGGCCTCGCGGATGAACCGGGACACGAACTCGTCGTCCTCGGCGAGGTTCTGGTGCATGACCTTGACCGCGATCGTGCGGTCCAGGCGCTGGTCGAGAGCCTCGTAGACGGTGGCCATCCCACCGCGCGCGAGGCGGCGCCCGACGACATATCGGCCGTCGAGCACCTGCCCCACGAGGGGGTCGCCGACGGTCGTGTCCACGCGAGGAGTCTACGGGGGAGCCCGGTTACGGCCGGTCCTGACGCGCCCCGGGCCGGCTACCGGAAGCGGGCCCGCAGCGCGAGCACGTTGTCGACGTACTGGCGGGTATCGGGGAACATCCCGTGCGCCCGGACCGACCTCAGCCCCTGGTAGTAGCCGGCCACGGCCTGCCGGTCGCTGCCCGCGGTCTGGGTGAGGATGCGCAGCAGCACGACCCCGGTCGTCGCGTTGTCCTGCGGGTCGGTGGGGTCGAGGCGGCGGCCCACGACGCCGGAGATCCAGGCCGACGTGGCGGGAATCACCTGCATGGCGCCGACCGCGTTGGCCACCGAGACCACGCGCTGGTTCCAGCCGGACTCCTGGTAGGCCACCGCGAGCGCGAGCGCCGGGTCGACGCCGTTGGCGCGGGCCTTGGCCGCGATGATGTCGCGCATCTGACCGGTCGACGGCAGCCGCCGGTGGGCCAGCACCGCCCGGGTGTGCGCCGCGGCGCCGACGATCGAGCTGGAGTAGGTCCGGCCGGCGAAGGTGTTGGCGCTGCTGGAGCTGCTGGTGCGGCCGCTGGCATGGTGACCCCCCGGGATGACCAGGGTCGCGCCGAGACGCACGATGTTGGAGCCCGGCAGGTGGTTGGCGCGGGCGATCGAGGCCTGCGAGACGCCGTACCGCAGCGCGATCCCGGACAGCGTGTCGCCCGTGACGACCCGGTGGAAGGCGCGGGCGCTGCTCGTGGTGGCGTGGCTGGCCGAACCGCTGGGGACCTTGAGCGTGCTCCCGGCGATGATCAGGTTGCCGTTGCCGGGCAGGTTGTTGGCCTGGATCAGCCGGGCCACCGACGTGTGGTAGCGCGCCGCGATGGCGCTGAGCGTGTCCCCGCGGTGGATCGTGTAGAGGCCCCACCCGGGGGTGGCGGCGGTGACGAGGCCGGCAAGGAGCAGGGGTACGCCGATCGCGCGCCCGATCCGGACCAGCCGGCGGGCTCGGGGCGTGACCCGCCAGCGGCGGCCGCCCCGCGTGCTGCGGCGGGTGGGCTCGGCGGGAGGTTGCCGGTCCGGGGTCGGGCCCGGCGTACCGGTGGTGGTCGGCCTGTCGTGCGCCGGTCGGACGGGGCGGAGGGTTGGGGCAGACATCGGACGAAGGTCCTCACGGTCGGGATCGGGTGCACCGTGCGACCGCCGATACTGCCGTGACTGGTGTGACTGGAGTGACCTGAGGGGCGATTGTTACCCCTTCGTGGTACTACATGGCTGTCATTCAGCGTGCCCGCTGCGCACAGTGATCAGCCGGTCACGCGGCCCCGGCGAGGGTCAGCCGCAGGGGGGAGCGACCGTCCCCCGGCAAACCCACCGCGACCGCGGTCACTTCAGCGCGGTCAGCGGCAAACGATCACGGAACCGTGATCATTTGCGGCTGAGGGGGTGGAGTGCGGGGGGGGGGGGCGAGGGTCAGCGGCAGGTGAAGAGGCCGATCTGGTTGGCCATCCGCCAGGCGCCGGTGCGGGCCACCTCGTCGCGGACCCGGGCCTCGACGCGCGCCATCAGCGCGGGCCAGTCGAGGCCGGCGGGCAGGCTCCGCTGCGAGAGCCCCTCGAAGCTGTCGACGAACGCCACCACCGGCTCGGCCGCGGGGACGACCGTCTCTCGCTCGAAGACCTCGACCGTCACCTCGTCGAAGGACGCCTCGAGCAGCGGCCCGTCGTCGAGGGAGAACCGGTCATCGGCCGCCGGCCACCGCTGGGGCGACCCGGTCAGGTCGGTGAGCGCGGCGGACATCAGCTCGCCGATCTCCTGCTTGTCCGCCAGCCCGTTGGTGCTCACCAGCAGCACCCGTCCGGGGCGCACCACCCGGCGCAGCTCGCGCACGGCCGCCGGGATGTCGGGCACGTGGTAGAGCATGTGCATCGCCAGCGCGGCGTCGATGGCATCGGTGCGCACCGGGAGTGCCTGGACGTCGCCCACCACCTCAGGCCCCATGCCGGCCGACAGGTCCAGCGGCAGCACCCGCAGGTCGGGCCGGTCGGCGCGCAGCCGGGCGGTGTAGTTGCCCAGCCCGCAGCCGGCGTCGAGGATCGCGCCGTGCACGCCACCGAGCGCGGTGACCGCCAGCCCGAGAAGGTCGAGGCGGTCCACCTGGTAGTCGTAGATCGAGAGTCGCGCCGCCAGCGCCCCGTGGTCGGCGTACCCGCGGGTCTGCAACGAGGTGCGGTCGGTGAACACGACCTGGGACGCTATCCGCCGTGATCGTCGTGGTGGGTGGCGGGCTGGCCGGGCTGCACACGGTGCGCGCCTTGCGCGAGCAGGGGTACGACGGGGCGCTCACGCTGCTCGGCGCGGAGCAGGTGCCGCCGTACGACCGACCCCCGCTGACCAAGGAGGTCCTCAAGGGCGAGGCCGACTCCTCGACGCTCGAGGCCGAGTGGGACGCGTGGCAGGTCGACCTGCGGCTCGGCGTCACCGCGACGGCGGTCGCTGCCGGCCGGCTCGAGACCACCGACGGCGAGCTCGCCTTCGACCGGTGCGTGCTCGCGACCGGTGCCGCGCCGCGCCGGCTGCCCGGTGCCGGGACGACGCTGCGGACCAGCGCCGACGCGATGGCCCTGCGGCGGCGCCTCGTCCCGGGCGCGCGGCTGGTGATCGTCGGTGCCGGGTGGATCGGTGCCGAGGTCGCGACCGCCGCGGTGGGGCACGGCGCGAAGGTCACCGTGCTGGAGGGCGCGCAGGCGCCGTACGCCGGCGCGCTGCCGCCCGAGGTCGCCCGCCGGATGCTGCCCTGGTGGACCGGTGTCGACCTGCGCCTGGGCTCGTCGGTCGAGCGGGTCGAGGACGAGGTCGTGCACCTGGCCGGCGGCGAGGTGTTGGACGCGGACGTCGTGCTCGTCGCAGTTGGCGCGCGCCCGGTCGCCGTCGACGGGCCGGCCCTGACCGAGCGTGGCGCCGTCGCGGTCGACGCGCAGCTCCGGACGTCGTTGCCCGGCGTCTGGGCGGTCGGCGACTGCGCCTCGTGGCAGTCCGCGCGCTACGGCACCCGGATGCTCGTCGAGCACTGGGACGCCGCGCTGCACGCGCCGGCGACCGCCGCCGCCAACGTGCTCGGCGGGCACGAGGTGTGGGACCCGGTGCCGTACTTCTGGTCCGAGCAGTGGGGCCGGATGTTGCAGTACGCCGGGCACCACCCGGCCGGCGACCGGCTGGTCTGGCGGGAGGGTGGCGAGACGTGGGCCGCGTTCTGGCTGGCCGGCGACCGGCTCGTCGCGGCGCTCACCGTCGACCGGCCGCGCGACCTCGTCCAGGGCCGCAAGCTGATGGACCGCGGCGCAAGCGTCGACGTCGACCGCCTGACCGACCCCGCCGTGGCAGTGAGGGACTGCGCGCGCTAGCCCCAGCAGTGCAGCGGCCGGCTAGAGGGTCGCGTCGGGACCGCCCGCTGCCACGGCCAGCAGCCCGGCAACCACCGCACCTGCCATCACCAGGCCGACGATCACGACGGCGGACGCCAGCCCGTGGACAAGCCGAGACACCGGCTGGCGGTGCACCGGCCAGGCAAGCGCGGCTGCCGCCAGTGCCAGCACGGCGATAGGCCCCGCGTACAGGGAGTACTGCACCCAGCGCGCGGTGGTGCCGACGTTGTCGTTGAGCATGAAGTAGCTGAGGAACTGGAACAGGCCGGTGCCCATCAGGCCCGCCAGGATGAGGCCGGCACCGGTGAAGACGCGGGCCTCAGGGGTCAGGAAGGGCTCACCGGGTCGCGGGACCTCGTCGTCGTAGATCTCGTCGGCCCAGTCGTCGGCATTGCCCATGGTGTCCCCGTCGGTCATGCCGCCGGACCCTAGCGTTGCCCGGCGCACCGGCGTGGCAGGCTTCCCTGCGTGAGCGAACGACGATCCGACGCCGACCAGGTCCACGCCGACGCCTACGAGGCGCTGGTCACGGGGTGGCTCACGCTGCCCGAGGTCGCCGAGGCCCTGGGCGTGGGGATCAACCGGGTGCGCCAGCTCGTGGCGGAACGCCAGCTCATCGCCGTACGCCGGGGGGAGAACAACGCCCTGATGGTGCCGGCCGACTTCGTGCAGGACGGCCGGGTCCTCAAGGGGCTGCCGGGGCTGCTCACGTTGCTGAGCGATGCGCGCTACGGCAACGACGAGGCCATGCGGTGGCTGTATACCGACGACGACCTGCCGGGCTGGCCGGTGCAGGCGTTGCGCGAGAACCGCGGCACCGAGGTCAAGCGCCGGGCGCAGGCGCTCGGCTTCTAGTGCGCCACCTCGCCTACGTCGGGGTCCTCGCGTTCTGCCTGCTGGGCACGTTGCCGCTCGAGCTGTGGCTCGGTGTGCGCGTCTACCGCCGCCCGCGGCGCCTGCTGCTGACGCTGCTGCCGGTGCTCGTCGTGTTCGTGGCGTGGGACCTCTACGCGGTGCACGCCGGGCACTGGGCCTTCGACCCCGCGCAGACGTTGGGGTGGGTGCTCCCCGGTGGGCTGCCGATCGAGGAGGTGCTGTTCTTCCTCGTCGTGCCGATCTGCTCGGTGCTGGCCTTCGAGGCGGTGCGCACCGTGCGCGGCTGGCCGGCGGGTGACGAGTGAGCTACACCGCGCTCGCCGTCGCGGGCCTGGTCGGTGCGGTGCTGCTCGACGTGCTGGTGCTCCGGACGCGACTGGTCGGGCGTCGGGTGTTCTGGACGGCGTACGCGATCGTGCTGCTCTTCCAGCTGCTCACCAACGGGTGGCTGACCGGCCGGCACATCGTGCGCTACGACGACTCAGCGATCCTCGGTCTGCACCTGGTGTTCGCGCCGGTCGAGGACCTGCTCTTCGGCTTCTCCCTCGTGCTGCAGACCCTCAGCTGGTGGGTGTGGTGGGGGCGCCGCGAGCACGCCGTGCCCTGACCAGCGCGGGCAGCGCGACGGCGAGGCGGCGGGGGATCGGCACGGCGACCCTGCGGTCCAGCACCTGGTAGTCGGCGCGCTCGACGGCGTCGAGGATGCCGCCGTAGAGGACGAATGCGGTGCGGATGCAGTCGCGGCTGCTCGGGTGCAGCATGTCGATGCCGGGCTCGGCGGCGGCGTACAGCGCGCGGGCGCGGGCCACCTCGAAGGCCAGCAGGTCGCGGACCTGCGGCGCAGTAGGGCCCGGTGCGAGGTCGGCCCGGGTGACGCCGAAGCGGTCGAGGTCCTCCTGCGGGAGATAGACCCGGCCGCGGCGCAGGTCCTCGGCGACGTCGCGGACGAAGTTCGACATCTGGAAGGCCTCGCCGAGGATGCGCGCGTAGTCGGCGGCGCGGTCGTCGACGGGCTCGAGGATCGGCAGCATCTGCAGGCCGATCACGGCGGCCGAGCCTTCCATGTAGGCCTCGAGGTCGGCGTACGTCGGGTAGCCGGTGACGACGATGTCCATCCGCATGCTGGCGAGGAACGCGGCGAAGGTCTCCCGCGGGATGTCCCAGGTGCGGGCCGTGTGCACTGCCGCCCGGCTCACCGGGTCCACGACGGCTTCGACGGGCGTGCTGTCGAGGTCGTGCAGGAACTGCTCGCCCCACGCGACGAGCCGGTCGGGGTCGGGGATCGCGCTGTCGACGTACTCGTCGGCCTTTCTCGCGAAGCCGTAGAGCGCGTGCACGAAGGGGCGCTTCGCGGGCGGCAGCAACAGGGTGGCGAGGTAGTAGGTACGGCCGTGCACCGCGTTGAGCCGGCGGCACATCTCGTACGCCGATCGCAGCGCCGGCTCGCGGATCCCCGCCGCGTCCAGCTCGCGCCGGCTCATCGCGGCGGTTCCGCCGAGCGAGCGGACACAAGAACACACAGTCCCCGCCGTTCGGGGCCGAAAGGCGCCTGGAAGACGGGGGACTGTGTGTCGGTAGGTCCGTTGTCCACAGACGGTCCGACCTTGCCCCCGTCATTCCTGCCAGGCTCGACATCGTGGATCCGATTGCCGCGCTGGAGCAGGCGGGTGGGTTCGCCACGCGACGTGACCTGATCAGAGGCGGCGTGCCCAAGGGCCAACTCGCGGAGGCTGTGCGGTCGGGACGGGCGATCCGCGTGCGCCGAGGGGTCTATGGCCTCGGCCTGGCAGACGGTACCGATGCCGTCGCAGCGGCTGCCTTGAGTCTCCGAGGCGCCGTGTCCCACGACTCGGCGGCCGTCATCTGGGGACTCGAGATCGTCCACCGACCCGGCCAGCACGTCACCGTCTCTCGCAATCACAGCCGCGCCGCGTTCGCCGGCGTGGCCGTCCACCGGGCAGACCTCGACGCGGTCGAGATCCGACACGGGGTGCGGGTCACGACACCCGCGCGGACAGTCGTCGACTGCGCGAAGGTGCTCACGCTGCGCGAGGCGGTCGTCCTCATCGACTCGGCGCTGCGTGCCGGGCTTGTCACCTGCGACGAACTGGCCGAGGAGACCGGTCGAGTTCGCGGTAACAACACGCCGAGGGTCCGCCGAGCCGTCGGGATGGCCGACCCCCGTTGCGGCTCCGTTCTCGAGTCGATGCTCCGTGTCCTTCTCGTCCTGGCTGGTCTTCCCCCTGAGGAGAGTCAGTTCGTGATCCGCGACCAGCGCCTGCGGTTCGTCGCGAGGGTGGACTTCGCCTACCCGAAGGTGCGGCTGATCGTCGAGGTGGACGGCTTCGAGTTCCATCGTGAGCGCGCCGACTACCGCGCCGACCGACGCAAGGCCAACGCGTTCAGCCGCGTCCGTTGGTGGTTGCTCCGGTTCACCTGGGAGGACGTGATGATGCACCCCGACTACGTCGTCCAGGCGGTCCGGGACATGGTCTCGCCGACCCGGTCGCCGGCGCGCGGACACAAGAACACACAGTCTGCGGCCTAGCGCGGGTTTGAAGCCGCCGAGACGGCGGCACTGTGTGTTCTTGTGTCCGTAGAGCACGGTCACAGCCAGGTGCGGGAGCGGTACGACGGATCCGGACCGAGGATGCGCTCGGCGGCGAGGCGGCCGGAGACCAGCACCATCGGGACGCCGACACCGGGCACCGTGCCGGAGCCGGCGAACACGACGTTCTCGCCCCAGAGGTTGCGCGGCCGGAACGGTCCGGTCTGGGCGAACGTGTGCGCCGCCGCGAACGGCGTGCCTCGCTCGAGGCCGCGGTCGGCCCAGTCCTGCGGTGTCGTCACGTGCTCCACCTCGATGCCGTCGCCGAAGCCGGGCCAGCCGCGGTCCTCGAGCGTCGCCACCATCCGGTCGCGGTAGCGGGGCCCGGCCTCGCGCCAGTCGATGCCGGCGTCGAGATTGGGAGTCGGGAACAGCACGTAGTAGGACGAGCGCCCGGCCGGTGCCAGCGACGGGTCGGACACCGTCGGGGTCGACACGAGGAACGACGGGTCGCTCATCAGCCGGCCGCCCAGCAGCTCGTCGAACACGGTGCGCCACGCATGGCCGAACGAGATCGTGTGGTGCGCCGCATCGGCGTACGCCGTGCTGGAACCCGCGAGCAGCAGCACGCAGGACGGTGAGTAGCGCAGCCTCCTCCTCACCGGCCTGCCGATCAGCCGCCGGGCGGCGGGCAGGTCCGGGTTGAGCACGACGGCGTCGCACGCGAGCCGCTCACCCGCCGCGGTGTGCACCGCCACGGCGCGGTCGCCGCGCAGCTCGACGCGGGTCACGGTCTCGCCGTACCGCAGCTCGACGCCATGCTTCTCGGCCGCGCCCGCGAGCGCTCGCGGCACCGCGTGCATGCCGCCCCGGGCGGCGAACACCCCGGCGACCGAGTCCATGTACCCGATGACGGCGTAGAGCGCGAGGGCGTCGTACGGCGACAGGCCGGCGTACATCGCCTGGAACGAGAACACCCGCTGCAGCCGTTCGTCGGAGAGGTACGACGCCACCTTGGGCGCCAGCCGGCGGAACCCGCCGAGCGCCGCGAGCCGGGCCAGCGACGGGCGCACCAGCCCGAGCGGCGAGTCCACGTTGCGGTCGATGAAGTCGCGCATCTCCAGGCGGTAGAGCCGCGACACGAACTCGACGTAGCGCCGGTAGCCATCGGCCTCGCGCGGGCCGCACAGTGCGGCCACCTCGGCGGCCATCGCGTCCACCGAGGCATGTACGTCGAGGGTGGACCCGTCGGCGTACCGCGCGCGGTAGAGCGGCGTGACGGGGTCGAGGGTGAGCCAGTCCGCCAGTCGCTCGCCAACGCAGTCCAGCGCGTCGGCGATCAGGTCGGGCATCGTGAGAACGGTCGGTCCGGTGTCGAAGGTGTAGCCGCCGTCGGTCAGCGGCCCGGCGCGTCCACCGGGCAACGCCTCGCGCTCCAGGACGGTAACCCGCCGGCCGGCTCCGGCCAGCCGCAGCGCGGCCGAGAGCCCGCCGAGCCCGGCGCCGACGACGACGACGTGGTCGGTCGGTCCGGTGACCTGCCGCACCGGCGCCTCAGCCGGTCCGTGAGGTCGCGGCCACGACGAGCTGCTCGAGGACCGTGCGGGCCGGCTCGGACACCCCGACCAGCACGGCGGTGGCAGCAGCGGAGCGCTCCGCGATCATCTCCTCGACGGCCGCGAGCGCGCCGCACTCGACCATCACCTCACGCAGCGCCGCGAGGCCGTCCACGCCCAGGTGCGGGTCGCCGAGCCCGGCTCGCAGCTGGGCGGCCTGCGCGGGCGTGCACCGCTCGAGGGTGAGCGCGACCAGCACGGTCCGTTTGCCCTCGCGCAGGTCGTCGCCGGCCGGCTTGCCGGTGACCTCGGGGTCGCCGAAGACGCCGAGCACGTCGTCGCGCAGCTGGAAGGCCTCGCCGAGGGCGCGCCCATAGGCGTCGTACATCGACAGCAGCTCCGGCGAAGCCCCCGCGAGGGTGCCGCCCAGCAGCATCGGCTGCGCCACGGTGTATTTCGCCGACTTGTAGAGGATCACGTGGCGGGCCCGCTCGACCGTCGTGGTCTCCTGCGCCGACTCGTGCATGTCGAGGTACTGGCCGCACATCAGCTCGGTGCGCATCCGGTCGAAGACGGCTCGCCCGCGCAGCAGGTCCTCGGCCGGCAGGCCCGACCCGGCGTACAGCTCGTCGCACCATGACAGGCACAGGTCACCGGCCAGGATCGCGCCGGCCACCCCGAAGGCCTCCGAGGACCCGAGCCATCTGTTGCGCCGGTGCAGCGCCGCGATCCGGCGGTGCACAGCCGGGCGGCCGCGGCGGGTGTCGCTGCCGTCCATGACGTCGTCGTGGACCAGCGCGGCCGCCTGGAACACCTCCAGCGCGGCGGCGACCTCGACGATCTCGGGGGCGTCGGCCCCACCGGCGCCCCGCCAGCCCCAGTAGCAGAACGCGGGGCGGAGCCGCTTGCCGCCGCGCAGCAGGTCGGCGAGGGCCTCCATCAGCGGGGCCAGGTCGTCACTCACCTGGTCGAGGACGTCGCCCTGGCGGGCGAGGAAGTCGTCGAGGGCCTTGTCGACCCTCGTGCGCAGGTCCTCCGCGTCGAGTGAATGCTGCGCGGAGCTCACGGTGAACGAGCCTACGGCCATGTCCCGTACGCCGGTCGGTCGGCCGGTCCGGCCGGGCCCGCCCGTTAGCCTCGTAGCCATGACCGCTGCCCCGATTCGCGACCCGTGGAGCCGGGCCAGCGTGATGCCGGGCCGCGTCCCGGCGCTGAGCGAGCTGCTGGCGGCCGGGCGCCCGTCGTACTCCTTCGAGTTCTTCCCGCCCAGGACCGACGAGGGCGAGCGCAAGCTCTGGGTGACCCTGCGCCAGCTCGAGGCGCTGCGCCCGACCTTCGTGTCGGTGACCTACGGAGCCGGCGGCTCGACCCGCGACCGGACCGTGGCCATGACCGGCCGGATCGCGACCGACACCACGCTGATGCCGGTCGGCCACTTCACGGCCGTCGACCACTCGCACGCCGAGCTGCGCCACATCATCGGCCAGTACGCCGCGGCGGGGGTCCGCAACGTCCTGGCCCTGCGGGGTGACCCGCCCGGCGACCCGGGCGCGCAGTGGGTGAGCCACCCGGACGGCGTCGAGTACGCCGAGGACCTGGTCCGGCTGCTCAAGGCGTCCGGCGACTTCTGCGTCGGGGTCGCGGCCTTCCCGGAGAAGCACCCGCGGTCACCGGACTGGGAGACCGACACCAAGTACTTCGTGTCGAAGGTGCGGGCCGGCGCCGACTACGCCATCACCCAGATGTTCTTCGACGCCGCGGACTTCCTGCGGTTGCGCGATCGCGTCTCGGCGGCGGGCAGCGACGTGCCGATCATCCCGGGCATCATGCCCGCGACGAACGTCAAGCAGATCGAGCGGTTCGCGATGCTGTCCAACGCCGCCTTCCCCGCCGACCTCGCCGCGCGCCTGCACGCCGCCGAGGACGACGCCGAGGAGATGCGCCGGATCGGCGTCGACGCGGCCACCCAGCTGTGCTCGCGGCTGCTCGACGAGGGCGTGCCGGGGCTGCACTTCATCACGCTGAACACGTCGACCGCGACCCGTGAGATCTACGCCAACCTCGGTCTCGCCGACCGCACCTGAACGTTGTCAGCCCGTGGACGACCCGGAGATCGTTGAGCGGCTGACAAGTCTCACCGGATACCTGGACGGGTGGCAGGCGCTGCACGGCGGCTACGACCCGCGCGGCAACCGGCTGGTCCGGTGGTGGCTGTCCTTGTCCTACGCCGTAGCGCGGCCGTTGGCGGCCGCCCGGGTGAGCCCGGACCTTGTCACCCTGTTCGCGTTGCTGCTGGCCGTGGCCGCGCTCGGGCCGGCCTCCGCAGGGGGCTGGTGGCTGCTGCTCGCCGCCGCGCTGGTCGTGCTCTCGGGGTTTCTGGACAACGTCGACGGCGCGGTGGCGGTGCTGACCGGCCGGGCGACGCCGTGGGGGGCGGTCATGGACGCGGTGACCGACCGGGTCGCGGACCTCCTGTTCCTGGTGGCGCTGCTGCTCGCCGGCGCCCCCGTCGTGGCGTGCTCGCTGGGTGGCGCCCTGATGTTCCTGCTGGAGTACCTGCGGGCCCGCGCCACCGCGGCGGGCATGACCGAGGTGGGCGTGGTGACGGTGTGGGAGCGCCCGACGCGGGTCATCGTCACGGCGACGTTCCTCGTCGCCGGCGCGGTCGTCGGTGACCCGTGGCCGGCCCTCGGCGGATGGGCCTGGGTGGGTCTCGGCGCGGTCGGGCTGGTGCAGCTCGCCGTCGTCGTACGCCGGCGGCTCGCCCACTGAGCGATCAGGCCGGCCCCACCAGCTTGGCCACGATCGCCGCCGAGAGCCCGACGAGCGGCAGGCCGCCTCCGGGGTGCGCCGAGCCGCCGACGAGGAACAGCCCGGGGACGGGTGACGCGTTGGCCGGCCGCAGGAACGCGGCCCGCGCGCCGTTGGACGACGTGCCGTAGATCGCGCCGCCGGGTGAGCCCGTCGAGCGCTCCAGGTCGGCAGGGGTGCGGATCTCCCGCCACAGCACGCGGTCGCGGACGTCGAGACCGCGGGCCGCCATGACGTCGAGCAGGTGATCGGCGTACGCCGACGCACGCCATGGGGTGTCCCAGTCGACCGCCCCCCGCCCGGCGCCGTGCCGGGGCGCGTTGACGAGGACGAACCACGCCTCGTGGTCGTCGTCGGGTCGCAGCGCCGGGTCGTCGGGCGCGCTGACGTAGACGGTCGGGTCATCGATCGGCTGCGCGTCCCGGCCGAACACAGCGTCGAACTCCGCGTCGTAGTCGGCGGAGAACAGCACGGTGTGATGCGCGAGGCCAGCCGTGCGGCCGCGCAGCGCGAGCAGCAGCACGAACCCAGACAGCGAGGGCGTTGCGCGGTCGAGGTGGCGCAGAGAGCGCGCCGCGAGGGCGCGGGGGAGCAGCTCGGTGTACACCGTGCGGGCGTCGATGTCGGTCACAACTACGTCGGCGTGAAGCACGCTGCCGTCCTCGAGCCCGACCCCGCTGACCCGGCCGGCGTCGAGCAGGATGCGCGCGACGCGCGTGCCGGTCCGCAGCCGGGCACCGCGGAGCAGGGCTCGGTCGTGCAGGGCGTCGCCGAGGCGGCGCACACCGCCACGCGCGTACCAGGCCCCGAAGGTCTGCTCGACGTAAGGGATCACCGCCAGCGCGGCCGGCGCCCGGCGCGGGTCCGAGCCCGCGTAGGTCGCGTAGCGGTCGAGGAACATCCGCAGTCGCGGGTCGCGCAGCTGGTCGCGGCCGAGGCCGCGCAGCGTGCGCCACGGCGCGACGGTCCGGACGTCGGAGGTACGCCGGGCCAGACGCACCAGGTCGCGGCCACCACCCAGTGGTGACTCCAGGAACGGTCCCCGGGTCACCTGCCAGATCGCGTGCGCCCGGTCCAGGAAGCGCCCCCAGTCCGCGCCCGCGCCGGGTCCCAGCGCGTGATCAAGGGCCGCGCACAGCGCCGGGCGAGAGGCATTCGGGACGTCCAGCCAGGTGATGTCGTGGCCCTCGGACGCCGGGAACCGGTAGCGCGCCACCGGGTCGACCGGGATCAGCTCGACGACGTCCTCGAGCGGCGCGCCGGTCGAGGCGAAGAGCTCGCGGTAGACGGCGGGCAGCGTGAGGAGGGACGGCCCGGTGTCGAAGGTGAAGCCCTGCCGGGACCAGGTGCCGAGCTTGCCGCCCCATGTTTCCGCCGCCTCGATCACCTCGACGTCGTGGCCGACCGTCGCCAGGCGCGCGGCCACGGCGAGCCCGCCCATCCCTGCGCCGACGACCACCACCCGCGCCACGGCCCGACCCTAGGGGCCGCCGTAGACGCTCGGGCAGGTGCGCTCGTTGCGTCACCACGGGTGACGGGTTACTCCGGTCGGGCACTCCGGTGGTGTCTCAGGAGCTCTCCGATGATTTGCGTCAGCAGAAATTACCGACCGTCACCCCTTGCGCATCCAGTTGTCACAAGGAAATGATCCGGACGAACCGGCCGCGCAGGGTGCCTTCCCTCCCCACCCGATGACGCGTGGGCCGTCGTCACAGGGGTCTCGCCAATGCTTCGTCGCCGTCCTGCCCGCCTTGCCGCGCTCGCCGCGGTCGCCCTCCTCGCCCCGATGCTGGCCACAGCCGGGGCGAGCACCGTCTCCGCCGCAGGCGGGGACGACACTCCCGTCCTCCTCCACCCCAAGGGGGAGATCCTCGACGAGTTCAACGAGGTCGACGACGCCAACAGCTTCGCCAAGCGCGACGACGCATACAACGAGAACCGGCTGCTGTCCGGCGACGACCCGCTGTCGACGTCCCAAGCCGCCGCGCTGCGCGGCAAGGGGATCGCCAAGGCTGGGACGCTGCCGGTCGTCAACAAGAAGACGCAGCCTTCGACGGTCGGCGGTGCGTGGACGAGCATCGGCCCGAGCCCGACAGTGCAGGTCGCCCGCACCAGCAACACCTTCGAGGCCGTTTCGGGCCGCATCGGCGCCCTGGCCATCCGCAAGAACGGCGACCTCATCCTGGGTGCCGCCGGTGGCGGTGTCTGGACCTACGACCGGTCCACCCAGACGTGGATCTCGCGCTCGGCCAACACGGACAGCCAGGCCGTCGGCGCCCTGGCGACCGCGCCGTCCAACGACAAGTTCGTCTACATGGGCTCCGGCGAGGGTGCCCTGTCCGGCGACTCCTACTACGGCGACGGCATCTACCAGTCCAAGGACGGCGGCAAGACGTGGAACCACGTCTCCGGCACGTTCTTCGAGGGCGTCGCTGTCTCACACATCGTCGTCGACCCGACCGACCCCAACCACATCTTTGTCGCGACCCTGCGCGGCCGTGGCGGCGTTCGCCGCACCACCGCCCCGTCCAGCCAGCAGTACGGCATCTGGGAGTCCGTCAACGGTGGCAAGAAGTGGATCCCGCGCAAGGTGACCTCTGACGAGTTCGCCGGTGCGACCGACCTGGTGATGGACCCCACGAACCCACTCGTGCTGTGGGCCTCGTTCTGGGGCGACAAGATCTACCGCAGCACCGACGGCGGCCACACCTGGGCCAGCGCGATGGGCAACCTGCCGGCCGGACACTTCTCGGCCAGCGCGACCCGGTTCTCGCTCGGTCTGTCCCACCCGGCCGGCGCCGCGCACGCGACGGTCATCACGGGTTTCGACTACAACGACGCGAACAACGTCTACCGCACGGCCCGGCTCTGGAAGACGACGGACGACGGCGTGACGTGGACCCAGCTCTCCAACGGCGGCAACAACTCGGCCTCGCAGAACAGCATCGCCGACTACTGCACGACGCAGTGCTTCTACGACAACGTCGTCGCACCTGACCCGAAGGACCCCAACACGATCTACGTCGAGGGTTCCTACGGCTACAACAAGGTGCCGGCGTCCGGCGGCATCTACCGCAGCACCGACGGTGGCGCGACCTGGAAGAACATCGGCTACGACCTGCACCCGGACTACCACGCCTTCGCGTTCGACCCGAGCAACTCGAAGCACGTCGTTCTCGGCAACGACGGTGGCGTCTGGGAGTCGATGACGGGCGGCGGTCGCAACGGTGCCACCGACCCGCTGTCCGCCGCGGACTGGAAGGACCTCAACGGCCAGGTCGACCCGAACACCGGAGCCCTCGTCCACGCGACCGGGCTGAAGATCACCCAGTTCACCAGCATCGCCACGGTGCCGGCGATTCCCGGCCAGTACTGGGGCGGCACCCAGGACAACGGAACCCAGCGCAAGTCCCTCGCGAACGACCGGTGGTTCGACCAGCCGAGCGGAGACGGTGGCCAGGTCATCGTCGACCAGACGACGCCCAACCCGGTGAACCCCGGAGTCTCGGCATACGTCTTCGGGACCTACTTCGCAGTCTCCCCCTACCGGTTCAACCCCTCCGGCGTGGGCGCCTTCTTCGGCAACGAGCCGATCGACGGCGGGATCAACGTCAACGAGCGCGCGGAGTTCTACATCCCGTGGGTCGAGAACAGGAACAACACCAACCAGATGTTCCTCGGCACCTACCGGCTGTACCGCACCAACAATGCCGAGACCCCCCAGGCCGGAGACGTCCACTGGGACCCGATCAGCGGTGACCTGACGACCGGCTGCACCGGGACCCCGAGCAACGGCGCGCGGGCCTGCGTGATCAGCGCGGTCGGCGTAGCCGACGGCGGCGACGCGGTCTACACCGGGTCCGACGACGGCAAGGTCTTCGTCAACCCGCACGCCGTCAGCGAGCCGGTGCCCAGCTCGACTAACGCCAACGCGGGATGGCAGGACATCACCCAGTCCAACCTGCCAAACCGCCCGGTGTCGCAGATCGCGGTGGACCGCTCGAACTGGCGGACCGCCTACCTGTCCTACGCCGGTTTCAGCGCCGCAACCCCGACGGCTCGTGGTCACGTGTTCAAGACGACCGACGGCGGCCAGCACTGGGCCGACATCAGCAACGGGCTTCCGGACCTGCCGACCAACTCGGTGGTGCTCGACCCGGCGTTCCCGAACACGCTGTACGCCGGCACCGACGCGGGCGTCTTCGTCACCACCAACGGTGGCGGCGCATGGAGCCGGCTCGGCAGCGGCGACCCGACGGTGTCCTCGTGGCAGCTCGACTTCGACGCCAGCCACCGGCTCCTCATCAACGGGACGCACGGTCGCGGTGCCTACTCCCTGACCGACAGCCAGCAGGCTCCGGCGCTGATCGTCTCCAAGGCGGACAGCGGCAAGCCGGTCGGCCCGGGCAGCACCATC
>DASYEF010000022.1:0-7057 GCA_036499185.1 Actinomycetes bacterium
GGGCAACCCGCGCAACCACAGCGCGTTGCTGTCCGGCGACCAGATCGAGGCGCTGCGTGCGCTCGTCGGCCTCGACGCGTCGACCGAGTGGGACCGCATCGACCCGGCGACGACAGCCGGGCAGTGGGCAGCGACCCGGCGCGAGCAGCTCGCGCTGCCGCCGGCGCCGGCTGCGCTCGGCGTCGCCGTACCCAAGGAGACCGGCATCCGGTCGGGTAAGCCGGTGTCCACGCAGGAGGTCTTCGGCCGCGTCCTGGTCGACCTGTCGCGCAACGAGGCGGTCGCTCCCTATCTCGTGACGACGGCGCCGGACGTGGCGACGTCGACCAACCTGGCGGGCTTCATCAACCGCACCGGTGTCTTCGCGCCCGACGAACGCCGCAGCTGGGGCCCGGAGAGCACAGCCACCCTGCTCCGTTGGAAGGAAGGTCCGACCGGCCAGCACATCGAGCTCGGCATCAGCGAGATGAACCTGTTCCTGCTGCTGGGCCAGCTCGGCCTGGCCGGTGACCTGTCCGGGCAGCCGCTGCTACCCGTCGGCACCGTCTACGACCCGTTCGTGCTCCGCGGCCTCGACGCGTTCATCTACGGCGTGTACTCAGGCTCGCGATTCGTCGTCGCAGGTACGCCGTCCGGCGTGACCCTTGCGCCCGAGGGCGGCGCGCATCAGTCGACCATCACCGCGTCTGTGGGGCTCGAGCTGCCCGAGGTGACGCTGATCGAGCCGGCGTACGCCGTGGCGCTGGACTGGCTGCTCTGCGACGCGCTCGGCCGGATCGCGGCCGGGCCGGCCGCCTCGCCGCCGCCGTCGTCCGCGGCTGCGGAGACCGAGGAGCACGGTGCCTACTACTTCCGGCTGACCACCCGGCCGCTGGACCAGGCGCCGTTCGAGGCGGCTCGCGCGCGACTGGGTGACGCCGTGCTCCGCCGCCAGGTGCTCGCCGGGGCCTACCGGCTGGTGGACGCCTCCGACCGGGCCACCGACGGCGCGCCGCAGGTGAACCTCGTCGGCTGCGGCGCGGTCATGCCGGAGGTGCTCGCGGCCGCGGCCGAGCTCGCCGACGAGGGCATCGCCGCGCACGTGGTCGACGTCACGTCGGCCGACCGGCTCTACGCGGCGTGGCAGCGGACGTTGCGTCAGGCGATCCGCACCGCAACCACGCCGTCGGTGGCGGGCGCTTTGCGGGCCGTGCTGCCCGACCGGACGCCAGTGGTGACGGTCCACGACGCGGCCTCGCACGCGATGGCCTGGCTCGGGTCGGCGGTCGGCGTGCCCGCCGTACCGGTCGGGGTGGACCGGTTCGGACAATCCGGAACGATCGCCGACCTCTACGCCTTGCACGACCTCGACAGCGGCTCGATCGTCAACGCCGCGCTCGCCGCCATCTCGCTGCGATAGCGCGCCCGATCACCGGCCGGTCAGCACCACGAGCCCGTTGTTGTAGTCAGCGATCAGCACGTCGGGCCGGCCGTCACCGGTGACATCGCCCACCGCGAGGGCGCGGCTCGGGTAGTCCGACGCATAGGGCAGCGGGAAGAGCGTCTCGCTGCCGAGCGTCGACGGGCCGCCGAGGTAGAGCCCGAGCTCGTTCCACCCGCCGTGGGCCACGACGACATCGGTGCGCCCGTCGCGGTTCAGGTCGGTCGCGACGACGGCACTGGGGATGTCGTAGCTCCCGAGCCGTTGCTGCGGCGCGAGGCCATGTGCGGTGCCCGGCAGGACGAGCAGTGCGCTGTTGGGCTTGTTCGCGTCGACCGTCACGAGGGCGTCGCCGAGACCGTCACCGGTCACATCGCCCACGGCGACCGAGTGGGTGCCCCAACCCCCGGTGTCGAGGGTCGCCACGGCGGAGTAGTCCCAGTTGCCCGGAGTGCCCCCTGTGAGCAGCCCGAAGTCGGTGAGCACGTGCAGGGAGGTGCCGTCGAGGACCACCACGTCGGCGTGGCCGTCGCCGTTCATGTCGCCCGCGGCGACGGCCGGGAACACCGTGGTCGTCGTGTCCAAGGTCCGGGTCGCACCGAAGGAGCCGTCCCCGAGACCCGGGAGGAGCAGCACGAGGGAGCCGTCGTTCGGGCCACCGCGGGTGGCGAGCAGCAGGTCGGGGTGGTTGTCACCGGTGAGCTCCGCCACGACGAGGTCGCGCACCTCGCCCGGGGTCGAGATGGGCGTCCCGCCTGGCTGCAGACCCCCGGCCGAGCCGCGGAAGACCTGGACGCCCGAGCTGGTCCCCAGCAGGACGTCGGCGTATCCGTCGCCGTCCAGGTCGGCAGTCGCCATCGGCGCTGCGTCGCCGTACTCCAGGGCCGTCGGCAGAACGGTGACGGTGGGTCCTGCCTGGCCCGGCACGAAGTCGTGCACGTAGAGCCTGTAGTCGTGAGCGGTATCGAAGTAGAACGTCGTCGCCAGCACCGCTTCGGCCCGCCCGTCGCCGTTGACGTCCGCGGCGACGACGGACTTGGGCCACGAGCCGGTCGGATACGTGACGTACCGCGCTAGGAAGGGGGTGACCGCTTGCACGGTCTGGGTCAGCGACCCGCCCGACGCAGCGTAGGTCGTGCTGCCGGAGTAGTTCGCCGAGGCCAGGAACGTCCCCGCGACCGCCGTGGTCGTCGTCCACGCCGCGACCCCGTTCGGGTTGAGCGTGACTGACGCGCCGGACGAGCCGTAGGCGAACGACACCGTGCCGGTGGGAACGGCCGTGCCCTGCGCCGCCTTGACCACCGCGGTGAACGTCACCTGATCACCGGCTGACGACGGGTTCTTGCCGGACGAGAGCGTCGTGGTCGTGGCGGTCGGCGGCGGAGGCGACGTCGTCGTCGTCGCCGGGGCGGAGTCGGGTGACGTGCCCGAGACGTTGCTCGCCCGCACGGTGTAGGTGTAGGTGGTGGACGGCTGGAGGTTCGTGTCCGTGAACTGCGCCGCCGGTGGGACGGGCACTCCGCCGGATCCGACCGTCCCGGAGATCGTCGCGACCCGCACCGGTGCGCTGGTGGGTGTCGACCGCCAGACCGCGTAGCCGGTGGCGCCGTCGGTGGCGTCCCAGCGCAGCGAGACAGCCGTCGCCGCGGTCTGGGTGACCCGGAGGCCGGTCGGTGCAGCCGGCACGGTGACCACGGTCAGCGTCGCGGAGGACGGCGAAGTCCCCTTCTTCGAGACCGTCGCGACGGCGTAGACGTAGGAGTGCCCGGGGAGCAGCCCGCTGTCGGTGTACGACGTCGCCGTGGGTGACGCGACGACGGCGAGGCCGGTCGTCGGCGTACCCCGCAGCACCCGGTATCCAATCGCGCCGCCGACCGCGTTCCAGGACAGGCCGACCGTGGTGGCCGTCACCGACGTGGTCCGCAGACCGGCCGGTGCCGACGAGCCGGGCGGGGCGGCAGCGGCCGGTGCGGTGCCGACGAGCAGCAGCAGTGCGACGGTGCCGACGACCCAGCGAAGACGTGTCATGCCCCACCCCCAAGGGCGCGCCGCGCCGGCCCTGAACCGGTGCCCCCTGCGCTCCCGCCAAGATCGTGGCAGTCGATGACGCCGGGATCGAGCCCCTGCCCGGATTGTCCGGGGAGATGCACCCGGCGGCAGGAGCAACCGTCACCTGACGACGACCACCGGCGACGCTGAGCGACCGCTCGCTGCCGATCGACTTGCGCCTCGTGTCACGCGGCAGGTCGCGCACGGTGCCGACACCCCGCGCGGGATGATCGCCCCCTGACGGCGAGCGGAGGAGGACCGATGGCAGGGTTGCCCGCGACGTGCGACGTCGTGGTCGTCGGTGCCGGGCTCGCCGGGCTCGCGGCCGCGCGGCACCTGCAGGCGGCCGGCCTCGGCGTGGTGCTCCTCGAGGCCGGCGACGACGTCGGTGGCCGGGTGCGCACCGACATGGTCGACGGGTGGCGGCTGGACCGCGGCTTCCAGGTGCTCAACACGGCTTACCCGGCGGTGAAGTCCGAGCTGGACCTGCGCGCGCTCGACCTGCGCGAGCTGACCCGCGGCGCGCTGCTGCACCTCGACGGCCGGCGCTACCGGCTGGCCGACCCGCGCCGCGACCCCGGTGGCGCCTGGCAGACGATGACCGGCCCGGTGGGCGACGCCAGCGACAAGACCCGCCTCGCATCCCTCGCCGGCCGCGTTGCGCTGGGCCGCGGACGCCGGCTGGTGCGGGCCGAGGACGAGACGACACTCGACGGCTTGCGGCGGCGCGGCTTCTCCCAGCGCGCGATCGACACTTTCTTCCGACCGTTCTTCGCCGGGGTGTTTCTCGAGGACGACCTCTCGACCTCGCGCCGGTTCCACGACGTGATGCTGCGGTCGTTCGTCCGGGGCCGGTCGGCCGTGCCCGCTGGTGGCATGGCCGAGGTGCCGCGTCAGCTGGCGGCCCGCCTCGCCGAGGACACGCTGCGCCTACAGACTCCCGCACGCTCCGTGACCCCGCACTCGGTGCGGACCGCCGACAGCACCGTGACCGCAAGCGCGGTGATCGTGGCCACCGACGGGGCAGTGGCCCGCAACTTCCTGCCCTCGCTCGGTCCGATCACGTGGCGCTCGGTCACGACGCTCTACCACGTGGCGCCGCGGCCCCCGCTCGACGAGCCGACGCTGGTCCTCGACGCCGACCGGACCAGCCCGGTGGTGAACTCCGTGGTGATGACGGCCGCTGCGCCGTCGTACGCGCCGACGCAGGGGCCGCCTGACGGCCGGGCGCTCGTCGCGACCTCGGTGCTGGGCACCGAGGTGGACGAAGCCGCGGTACGCCGGCGGCTTTCCATTCTCTACGGGGTCGACGTCACGTGGTGGGAGCTCCTCGCGACCTACCCGGTCAAGCACGCCCTGCCGGCGATGCCCGCGCCGCACGAGTTCCGCAAGCCGGTGCGGATGGACGGCCTCTACGTCTGCGGCGACCACCGCGACACCAGCTCGATCCAGGGGGCGCTCGTCTCGGGCCGGCGGGCCGCGCGGGCCGTGCTCGCCGACCTCGGCGTGACCGGGACCGGTCGGGCGGCCCGGGCAGCCCGATAGGCCCCCGGTAGGGCGGCACGCCCCGGTCAGCCCGTTGCAAGTGGGCTGCAAGAACCCCCCGGCATGGTGCTCACGACAGCAGAACCGAGCGGCCGGAGAACGGCCCGATCACCGAGGGGAGGGGAGCACCGTGTCCGCACTGAGCTACGACGTGCTGCGCGCGATCGAGATCGAGCGCCTGCGCCGCGCGCAGGAAGCGCGCCGCGCGCGCCAGGTTGCGCGCTGACCGCGCCGGGGACGGCGAGAGCTCTCCCGTCCCCGCGAGCGAAGCGCACCACTGACGACCGACTGGCCGGGACGCCCCGAGGAGGGGAGGGCGCCCCGGCCATCGGCATGCCGTGACCCGGGTCGACCCGGGCCGCCACTAGGTTTGCGATCATGCGCGTGGGAGTCGTGGCCGAACGACGGCCGGGGGAGCGCCGCGTCGCGTTAGTGCCCGACGCGGCGGCCCGACTGGTGTCCGCGGGCTTCGAGGTCGCCGTCGAGTCCGGCGCCGGCCTCTCGGCGTACGCCGATGACGACACGTACGTCGCCGCCGGTGCCGAGGTGGTCGCCGACGTGCTCGCCGACTCCGACGTGGTGCTCACCGTCTCGCCGCTTCAGCCCGAGCAGGCGCGACAGCTGCGTCCCGGTGCGATCACGCTCGGCTTCCTGCCGGTCGGGGCGAACGACGAGCTGCTCACCGTCCTGCGCGAGCGCGACGTGCTGGCGTTCGCGATGGAGCAGGTGCCGCGCATCTCGAGGGCGCAGTCGATGGACGCGCTGTCGTCGCAGGCTCTGGTGGGCGGCTACCGGGCGGCGCTCGTCGCGGCCGAGCGGCTGCCGCGGTTCTTCCCGCTGTTCATGACGGCCGCCGGCACGGTCGCACCCGCGAAGGTGCTCGTCCTCGGCGCCGGCGTCGCCGGTCTGCAGGCGATCGCGACTGCGCGCCGGCTCGGTGCGGTCGTCGAGGCCTACGACGTCCGGCCGGCCTCGGCGGACGAGGTGCGGTCGATGGGTGCGACGTTCGTCGAGCTGGACCTCGAGTCACTCGAGGGCTCGGGTGGCTACGCGCGCGAGATGGGCGAGGAGCGGGCTCGCCGGCAACGTGAGCTGCTGACGCCGTACGTCGGCGCCAGCGACGTCCTCATCACCACGGCCGCCGTGCCCGGGCGGCCGGCGCCGCTGCTGGTCACCACCGAGATGATCGAGGCCATGCGGCCCGGCTCGGTCGTGGTCGACCTGGCCGCCGAGAGCGGGGGCAACTGCGAGCTGACCCGGGCCGGCGAGGACGTGGTGCACCACGGGGTCCTCGTGCACGGGATGCAGGACGCACCGTCGGCCATGCCGGTGCACGCCAGCCAGCTCTACGCGCGCAACGTGGTCAACCTGCTGCTGTTGATGGCAGACGAGCACGGCACCGTGGTACCGGACTTCGACGACGAGATCGTCGCGGCGACGTGCGTCACCCGGAAGGACACCCACCCCGCATGATCCTTTGTGCGCCGACACACCAACCGACCGGTAGGTCTGGTGCGGGAACGCACATTCCGGGAGGCACCGATGACTGACGGCACCACGATGCTGACGTTCTTCGTGCTCGCGGTCTTCGTCGGGTTCGAGGTCGTGTCCAAGGTGTCCTCGGTCCTGCACACGCCGCTGATGTCGGGCGCCAACGCGATCCACGGCGTCATCCTGGTCGGCGCGATCATCGTGACGGGACACACACATTCCACGCCGGGGCTGCTGCTCGGGCTGCTCGCGGTGGTGCTGGCTACGGTGAACATGGTGGGCGGATTCGTCGTGACCGACCGGATGCTCGAGATGTTCGGCCGCGCCCGACCGCCCAAGAAGGATGCGGCTCCCGAGGACCGCCGGTGAACGTGATGTCACCGACGCTCGAGGCGCTGGGCTACCTGGTCGCCGCGGTCTGCTTCATCCTCGCGCTCAAGGGGCTCTCGTCCCCGGCGAGCGCGCGGCGCGGCAACCTGATCGGCGCGGCCGGCGCCGCTGCTGGTCACCACCGAGATGATCGAGGCCATGCGGCCCGGCTCGGTCGTGGTC
>DASYEF010000023.1:0-4348 GCA_036499185.1 Actinomycetes bacterium
CGCTGGCGACCTCGGCATACTCGTCGCACGCCGCGAAGGTCCGGAACAGCGCCTCTGGCGCGAGCCGCCCGGTCCGGTCGACGTCCTGCCCGAGCCGGACGATCCGCATCCGCCGGTCGACGTCGGTCAGGGTGCCGGCCCCGGCGTCGATGTCGGCCACCAGCAGGCGGATCGAGTTGGTGCCACAGTCGATCGCCGCGACCCTCGTCACGACTCGCCCTCCCCCGGCGGAGTCACGCACCGACCGCTGCGCCACCACTCGGGCAGCTCAGCCAAGGCTTCGTCCCCCAGCACTTGAACGCCCGGCCCCTCGGCCAGGGACTGTGCAACGAGCACGTGGAGGCACTTGACCCGGTCCGGCATGCCGCCCGCGGAAACGCCGGCGATCTCCGGTACGTCCAACACTGCGGTACGCCGGGCCAGGTAGCGCTCGTGCGCGGCCCGATAGCCGGCCCGCAGCTCCTCGTCGTCGGCGAGGCGCTCGGTCATGGCACGCATCATCCCGCCGGCCTCGAGGGTGCCGACGGCGCCGGTCGCGCGCGGACAGGTCAGGTAGTAGAGCGTCGGGAACGGCGTGCCGTCGGGCAGCCGAGGCGAGGTCTCGACCACGTCGGGGTTGCCGCACGGGCACCGGTGCGCGACGGCGACCACGCCCCGCGCGTCGCGCCCGAGCTGCATCGCGACCAACGCGAGGTCACGGTCGTCGGGAGGCGTGCTCACTTTCCGGCGGCACGCTCGCGGCCGGCGACCTCGACGCTGTGCCACAGGTCGGTGAACCACGGGCTCTTGACCACCACCGACGGCTCGGCCGCGACGACGCCGTCGGGCGCCTTGTCCTCGGGCGACTCCAGAACGACGTAGGACGTCTCCCCCGGCAGCACGTAGTGCAGCCGCTCGCGCGCCTGCGCCGCGACGTACGCCGGGTCCTCCCAGCGGGCCCGCTGCTTCTCCAGCTCGGCCACCCGCTTCTGCTGGTCGGCGACCATGCTGCGGTAGTCGGTGAGCTGCCCCCGCTGGGCGAGGTACTCGCGCAGCGGATAGGCCAGCGAGATGGCCAGCAGGCAGACGACGAGGGCCAGCACAGCCGCGCGGCCCGTCAGGTTGGCGCCCGGACCGGCGCGGCGCGGCGCGGCGTCCTCGTCCGCGGGTGCGCCACGCCGGGTCCCGGCGACGGGCGGGTGCTTACGGGTACGCCGGGACATGCTCACCCGGCGTGCCGCGGGAAGGCCGCCCGGCCGGCGTACCGCGCGGCGTCATCGAGCTCTTCCTCGATCCGCAGCAACTGGTTGTACTTCGCGACGCGCTCCGACCGGGCCGGTGCGCCCGTCTTGATCTGCCCGCAGTCGGTGGCGACGGCGAGGTCGGCGATCGTCGTGTCCTCGGTCTCGCCGGAGCGGTGGCTCATCATGCAGCGGAAGCCGTTGCGGTGCGCGAGGCCGACCGCGTCAAGCGTCTCGGTGAGGGTGCCGATCTGGTTGACCTTCACCAGCAGGGCGTTGGCCGACGACTCGGCGATGCCGCGGGCCAACCGCTCCGGGTTGGTCACGAAGAGGTCGTCGCCGACGATCTGCACTCGCGCGCCGAGCGATGCCGTCAGCGCAGACCAGCCGGCCCAGTCGTCCTCCGACAGCGGGTCCTCGATCGACACCAAGGGGTACGCCGACACGAGTTCCGCGTAGTAGGCGGTCATCTCCTCCGCGGTCTTCTTAGCGCCCTCGAACGTGTAGACACCGTCGGCGAAGAACTCGGTCGCCGCGACATCGAGCGCCAGCGCGACGTCGTCACCCAGCGTGAAGCCGGCCCTGTCGACCGCAACCGCGATCAGGTCGAGTGCTTCGCGGTTGTGCGGCAGGTCGGGGGCGAAGCCGCCCTCGTCGCCGAGCCCGGTGGACAGGCCGCGCTCCTTGAGCACCGCCTTGAGTGCGTGGTAGACCTCCGCGCCCCACTGCAGTGCCTCGCGGAAGGTGCTCGCACCGATCGGCGCGACCATGAACTCCTGGATGTCGACACCGGTGTCGGCATGTGCACCGCCGTTGAGGATGTTCATCATCGGCACCGGGAGCAGGTGCGCGTTGGGACCGCCGACGTAGCGGAACAGCGGCAGCTCGGCGGACTCGGCCGCGGCGCGGGCGACGGCGAGCGAGGCGCCGAGCATCGCGTTGGCGCCGAGGCGCGACTTGGTGGGCGTGCCGTCGAGGTCGAGCAGCGCCTGGTCGACCAGCCGCTGCTCGCTGGCCTCGAAGCCGACCAGCGCCGGGCCGATCTCGTCGAGCACGGCGATGACGGCCTTCTCGACACCCTTGCCGCCGTACCGCTTGCTGTCGCCGTCGCGCAGCTCGTGCGCCTCGAACTGGCCGGTGCTCGCGCCGCTCGGCACCGCTGCCCGCGCGATGGTGCCGTCGTCGAGGGCGACCTCGACCTCGACGGTGGGGTTGCCGCGCGAGTCGAGGATCTCGCGCGCGCCGACGGCGTCGATGCTCGCCACGGGGACTCCTTGCCAGGTCGTGCGGGGTCGGCCCACCGGAGCGGGCGCACGGACGGCCTCAGGCTACCGGCGCGATCGCACCGGGCCTGGTTCCGCCCCGCCCGGGAGCCCGCCAGCGATCACGGCTGGCATCTTGCGACGGCGAGACCGACCGGTCCACGCGAACGGCCTGATCCGGCCCATGCCGGTCGGCCACTGCACCGGCTGGCCGGTCGTGGCTATCGCTTGTAGCGAGCACGACGGCCGAGACGCGCTGCGACCTCGGCCGGCGTCTCGCCCGCGTTGATGATCCCCCACGCGCGAGCCAGCTCCACGAGGTCCTCGGGTGACACCTCGCGAAGTCCCGAACCGATACTCGTCCAGTGCCCTCACGAGGACCCCGATCAACGCCTCTCGTGCTTCGTCGTCGGTACGTCGCTCCGCTCGCACCCGCTTGAGCAGCGAGTCACGGCGGGCACTTCACGTCCTGGACATGCCGTCCACGGTAGGTACCTCCGCTGCCAGCCGCACCTGAGTTCCCGCCCGGAGGCGTCGGAACGGCACGCCGCCGGGTCTCAGAGCTCGTCGGCCATGGCAGGCGCGAGCTCGGGCACCACCCGGGTCTCGGCGACGGCGTTGCGGCCGATCAGCAGCACGACCGCACCGAGGGCCACGACGGCGACCGCCACGAGGAACGGCAGCTGGTCGTCACCGGTCCACTCTGCGATCCGGCTGACCAGGAAGGCGCCGATGCCGCCGCCGAACCAGCGCAGGAAGTTGTAGCCGGCGCTGGCCACCGGGCGAGGCGCGTCCGACACCGACATGGCCGCGCCGGTGTAGAAGGTGTTGAGCAGGCCGCAGCAGGCGCCCGCAAGCACGGTCACCGTCGCCACCACCGAGTGCGAGCCGACGGCATCGGCGAGCATCAGTAGCGCGAACACGCCGAGCGTCCACATCATCGCCCGGACCTCGCCGATGCGAGCGGCCAGCCGGGGCGCCGCTACCACCGAGCTGATGGCGACGAGCAGTCCCCAGCCGAAGAACAGCAGCCCGATCGGCGTCGGTCCCCAGCCGAGCACGAACGGGGTCCAGGCCAGGATGGTGAAGAAACCGTAGTTGTAGAAGAACGCCGACAGGGAGACGGTCAGCAGTCCGCGGTGCCTCAGTGCCCGGATCGGCGCGGAGAGCGAGACGCCGGCCCGGGTGGGCTCGTCGCGGGGCAGCAGGGTGGCACAGAGCACCAGTGCGCAGGCCATCAGGACCGCCGTGCCGAAGAATGGTGCGCGCCAACTGATATTGCCCAGCGCGGCGCCGACCAACGGGCCGACCGAGATGCCCAGGCCGAGCGCCGCCTCGTAGAGCAGGATCGCGGCGGTCTGGCCGCCACTCGCTGCGCCGACGATCACCGACAGCGCGGTGGCGATGAAGAATGCGTTGCCTGCACCCCAGAAGGCTCGCAGCCCCACCAGCTCGCCGATCGAGGACGACGTCCCGGACAGTGCCGCGAAGATGACGATGACCACCAGACCGACGAGCATGGTGCGCTTCGCCCCGAAACGAGCGGCGAACATCCCCGTCAGCAGCATGACGAAGACCTGCACGAAGATGTACGAGCTGAACAGGAGCGTGACCTGGCTCGGCGTCGCATTCAGGCCGGCCGCGATCGACTTGAGGATCGGGTCGACCAGGCCGATCCCCATGAACGCGATCACCGCGGCGAATGCGGTCACCCAGACCGCGCGGGGCTGCCCCTTCACCGCATCGAGCAGCTTGCCGTGCTGGTGGTGCTGCTGCTGCCGTGCGGCGGCCGACTCTTGGACTACTTGACTCACTACGCACTCACTCCGTCATATCGCTGTATCATACAGGCAAACATGTGTAGGG
>DASYEF010000024.1:0-6341 GCA_036499185.1 Actinomycetes bacterium
CGGACGTCGTCCTGCCTGCCGGGGTCCACGGCGACCCGCAGCTCGCCGGGCGCGTCGACCAGGGCCACTGCGACCGCCAGCCCGTGCTCGCGCACGAGCAGGAGCGTGGCGTTGAGCTCTTCCGCCTCGAAGCGCAGCTGCCACCCGATGTCGCCCGGCTGCAGCTGGCCGGTCCAGACCGGACCGGTCCACGACGCGAGGGCCGCCGCGATCTCGGTGGCGTCGTCCCGTCCGGTCCAGCGCCCCGTGATCGCCACGTGCGGACGCTAGGCGACCTCAGGACCCGGGTCGAGGCGGTTTCGCGCCGCACCGTCCCCGACGTCCCCGCCGAGCGCGTCCGGCCGGTCGTTGCTGCCGGTCGGCTTGCGGTAACGGACGAGCGCGGGCTGGGCGACGGCCAGCACGAGGACGACCGCGACGCAGGCGATGCCCCCGCCCACCCACGCCCAGGTCAGGCCGAACGCCGTGGCGCTCGTACCCGCCCGCAGGTCGCCGAGCCGAGGACCGCCGGCGACCACGACGATGAACACTCCCTGCATCCGGCCGCGCATCCGGTCGGGTGCATAGGTCTGCAGGATGGTCTGGCGGTAGACCGCGGAGACCAGGTCCGCAGCACCGGCGACGGCGAGCAGGGCGACCGTGACCCAGAGCACCGAGCCGAGCCCCGAGAGGGCCACCGCGACGCCCCACCCGCACACGGCCGCGACCAGGGTCAGGCCCTGCCGCCGGACCCGGCCGATCCAGCCGCTGGCGAGCCCGCCCACCACCGCGCCGATCGCGGTGGCCGCGAACAGCCAGCCGACCGCGCCCGGGTCGTGGAAACGGGTGTGTGCCGCCTCCGGGAAGAGCGCGCGCGGCATGGCCAGCACCATCGCCGCGATGTCGACCGCGAAGGACATCAGTAGCACGGGCTTGCCCGCGATGAAGCCCAAGCCGTCGACCACGGACCGCAGCCCCGGCCGCACGGCCTCACCGAGCGGTGGGATCGCCGGCAACCGCAGCGCGGCGTAGAACCCGACCGTGAACAAGGTCGCGTCGATCGCGTACGCCGCGGCGTACGACCAGCGGACCAGCACCACGCCGGCCAGCAGCGGGCCGATCACGGTGCCGACGCTGCTCATCGTGAAGTTCAAGGTGTTGCCCGCAGGTACCTGCTCGCGCGGCAGGAGCCGCGGCACGATCGCGCCGCGTACCGGTGAGGACAAGGCGAAACCCACGGACTGGACCGCAACCAGCGCGAGCAGCAAGCCCGCGCTGTCGGCGTGCAGCAGCGCCTGGACGAGCAGAGCCCCCGTCACGGCCCAGACCAGGCACGACGAGCCGATGTAGAGAAGCCGCCGGTCGACCGCATCCGAGACCGCACCTCCCCACAGGCCGAACACGACGAGCGGCACGAAGGCGGCCACCCCGATCAGGCCGACCCACAACGAGGATCCGGTGAGGGCGTACATCTGGACGGGAACCGCGACCGCGGTGAGCTGGTAGCCGACGAACGAGACGCCCTGCCCGATGAACAGCCGCCGGAAGTCGGGCTGCCGCAAGGGGCCGACGTCCGCTGCGACGTGACGCAGCCGGGCGGCGCGCGGACGGCCGGTGCTCACCGTCCCCCTCTCGGTAGGGCATGCTCGGATCCATGCTCGCGGGCGACAGGTCGGCGGACACCACTGCGGTCTCGGTCCGTGGCCTGCGCAAGACCTACGGGGAGCGTACGGCGGTAGACGGCATCGACCTCGACATCCCCCGCGGCGAGGTGTTCGCGCTGCTGGGCCCCAACGGGGCGGGGAAGACCACCACTGTCGAGATCCTCGAGGGGTACCGGCGGCGGGACGCGGGCGAGGTCAGCGTGCTCGGCCACGATCCCGCCGACGCAACTCCTGCCTGGCGCTCTCGCGTCGGCATCGTCCTGCAGTCCGTCACCGACCTCTCCGAGCTCACGGTCGACGAGACCGTGCGCCACTTCGCGGGCTACTACCCGCACCCGCGGGACCCGGAGCAGGTCATCGCGACCGTCGGGCTCACGGACAGCGCGTCGCAGCGGGTACGGCTGCTGTCCGGTGGCCAACGGCGGCGCCTCGACGTCGCACTCGGCATCCTGGGGCGGCCCGAGCTGCTCTTCCTGGACGAGCCGACCACAGGATTCGACCCGGTGGCGCGGCGCCAGTTCTGGGATCTCGTCGAGGAGCTCGCGCACGAGGGCACGACCATCCTGCTGACCACCCACTACCTCGACGAGGCCGAGCGCCTTGCCGACCGGGTGGCCGTGATCACCGACGGGCGCATCGTCGAGGTCGCCGCCCCCGCCTCACTGGGAGGGCGTGATGCGGCCGAGGCGACGGTTTCCTGGACCGAGCCGGGCGGCGACCGCCGCTCGCTGCGGACCGCGGAGCCGACTCGGGTCGTGGCCGAGCTGGCCGCGCGGATCGGCGGCGAGGTGCCCGACCTGTCGGTGGCCCGGCCCACCCTCGAGGACACCTACCTGTCCCTCATCGGTCAGCGGGGAGGTACGCCGTGACGCCGACCACCACGGCGACCGCCGGCCCGCGGCTGCCCGGCACCTGGACGATCGGGCTGCGTCGCGTCCGCATCGAGCTCAAGACGTTCGCGCGCGACCGCGAAGCGGCGTTCTTCACGATGCTCCTTCCGGTCCTGCTCCTGATCGTCTTCGGGTCGGCGTTCACCGGCACGGTCGCTCCGGGCATCTCGTTCAGCCAGTACTTCCTCGCCGGCATGCTTGCCTCGGGCATCGTCTACACGTCCTTCCAGAACCTCGCCATCTCGATCCCGCAGGAGCGTGACGACGGCACCCTCAAGAGGCTCCAGGGCACACCGATGCCCCAGGCTTCCTACTTCGTCGGCAAGGTAGGTCTCGTCCTCGTCATCTACGTGGTCCAGGTCGTGTCGATGCTGGCGATCGGCGTCGCGCTGTTCGACGTCCACCTCCCGTCGCAGGCGTCGGACTGGTTGACGTTCACCTGGGTCAGCGCCCTCGGGCTGGTGTGCTGCACCCTGCTGGGCGTCGCGTTCTCGGCGGTCCCGCGCAGCGGCCGTGGTGCCTCTGCCTTGGTCTCCCCCGTGGTGCTCGTGCTCCAGTTCACGTCCGGGGTGTTCTTCCAGTACGACCAGCTGCCGTCCTGGATGCAGCACTTCGCAGCGCTGTTCCCCCTCAAGTGGCTCTGCCAGGGCATGCGGTCGGTCTTCCTGCCCGACCGCTTCCAGAGCCGCGAGCCGGCCGGCTCATGGGAGCTGGAGCGCGTCGCTGTGGTTCTGATCGTCTGGTCGATTGCAGCGGCCGTCCTCGCGATGCGGTACTTCCGATTCCAGCGCCGCGACGACCGCTAGCCCTCCTGCTGCGCCGGCAGGCCGTTCGCCCGTCGCACGACCTCCACGACCGCACCGATGATCGACGTGATGCCGTAGTCCTTCGGCGTGAAAACGGCTGCGACGCCGTGCTCGAGCAACCACTGCCCGTCGGCGGCGGGGATGATGCCGCCGACGACGACGGGGATGTCGCCGGCGCCCTTCTCGGCGAGCAGGCGCGCCACCTCCGGCACCAGGTCGCGATGCGACCCGGAGAGGACCGAGAGCCCCACACAGTGCACGCCCTCCTCGACCGCCGCCGAGGCGATCTGCGCCGGCGTCAACCGGATCCCCTGATAGACGACCTCGATGCCCGCATCCCTGGCCCGTACGGCGATCTGCTCGGCTCCATTGGAGTGGCCGTCGAGACCGGGCTTGCCGACGAGCAGGCGCAACCGGGTGCCGAGCTCGCGGTTCGTCCGCGCCACCAGCTCGCGGACGGCGCGCAGGTCGCCGTCGGCCTCGGCAGTTCCGACCGCACCGCTGACCCCGGTCGGCGCGCGGTAGGAGCCGAACACCTCGCGAAGGGTGCCGGCCCACTCCCCCGTCGTGACCCCGGCCTGCACGCAGGCCAGCGTCGACGGGACGAGGTTCACGTCGGTCCGGGCATCGGCGCGCAGCACGTCGAGAGCCTTCGCCACGGCGTCGTCGTCCCGGTCGCTCCGCCAGGCGCGCAGCGCCTCGACCGCGCGCGCCTCGACGGCAGGGTCGACCGTCTGGACGGCGGTGTCGAGGTCGGCGGTCAACGGCGACGGCGCGGTCTCGGTGAACCGGTTGACCCCGACGACGACCTCGTCGCCGGACTCGATGCGCGCCCGGCGGCGCGCGTGCGACGCGACCAGCTCCGACTTGAGGTAGCCGCTCTCGACCGCCGCCACGGCGCCACCCAGCTCCTCGATCCGGGCCATCTCGGCACGGGCCTCGGCGCAGAGGCGATCCACCTCGGCCTCGACGACGTGCGAGCCGGTGAACAGGTCGTCGTGCTCGAGGAGATCGGATTCAAAGGCCAGCACCTGCTGCAGGCGCAGTGACCACTGCTGGTCCCAGGGGCGGGGCAGTCCGAGCGCCTCGTTCCAGGCGGGCAGCTGCACCGCCCGGGCCCGGGCGTCCTTGGACAAGGTGACCGCGAGCATCTCGAGCACGATCCGCGCGACGTTGTTCTCGGGCTGCGCCTCGGTCAGGCCGAGGGAGTTCACCTGCACGCCGTACCGAAGGCGACGTTGCTTCGCGTCGGCCACGCCGTAGCGCTCCAGCGTGAGCTCGTCCCAGAGGCGGACGAGGGCCCGCATCTTGCACATCTCCTCGACGAAGCGCACGCCTGCGTTGACGAAGAACGACATCCGGGCGACCACGTCACCGAAGCGGTCCGGCGGGACCTGGCCGGCGGCGCGCACGGCGTCGAGCACCGCGACCGCCGTCGAGAGCGCGAAGGCAATCTCCTGCACCGGCGTCGCCCCGGCCTCCTGCAGGTGGTAGCTGCAGATGTTGATCGGGTTCCACCGCGGCACGCGGGTCACCGTGTAGGCGATCAGGTCCGTGGTGAGCCGCAGCGACGCGGCCGGCGGGAATGCGTAGGTGCCCCGGGAGAGGTACTCCTTGATGATGTCGTTCTGCGTCGTGCCGGCCAGCTCGGCGCGGACCTCGTCGGCCCGTGGGGCCTCCGGATCGACGCCCGCCTGCTCGAGGGCGACGGTCTCGTAGAGCGCGAAGAGCCACATCGCGGTCGCGTTGATCGTCATCGAGGTGTTGGTCGTGGCGAGCGGGATCCCGTCGAACAGAGCCCGCAGGTCGGCCAGGGTGCTCACCGGTACGCCGACCTTGCCGACCTCGCCCCGGGCCAGCTCGTCGTCGGGGTCGTAGCCCGTCTGGGTCGGCAGGTCGAAGGCCACCGAGAGCCCGGTCTGGCCGATGGCGATGTTGCCCCGGTAGAGCGCGTTGGACTCCGCCGCCGAGGAGTGCCCGGCGTAGGTCCGCATCACCCACGGCTTGTCCCGCACGGCGTCCGAATCTACTCGTCGGTAACTTGGCGCCGCCAGCCGGGGCGGTCGGGTCGGTCAGACGGCGGCCGCGTGCTCGTCCGCCGCGACCGTGTCCAGGGTGAGGACCCGGTGGAGGCGGGTCACCCGCAGGATCCGCCGGACCCTGGGCGGGGCGTCGCGCAGGACGAGGCGCCGGTCCTGCTGCTTGGCCCGGCGGTCCGCGCCGAGCAGCACGCCGAGCCCGGTCGCGTCGATCAGCTCCACCTGCGTGAGGTCGACCACCAGGTCGCCGGTCCCGGCGTCGATGGCCCGGTGCAGGGCAGCCCGCACGTCCTCGACGCTGCTGACGTCCAACCGGCCGGTCAGCGCGACCTCGTACCCCGATGCCACCTCGACGACCATTCCGCCACCCCCTTGCCCACTCAGACGCGCGAGGGCGGCTTCCGGTTGCCTGCCCGAACCGATCCCACCCCACACGTTCGAGTGGCCCGTCTCCCTCGCGTGCCCCGACGGTAGAGCCGCGACTTGCGGTTTTCTTGCCGCCACGCTGTGACGCGTGTGACTTGTGTGACTCGAGGGGTCGAGTGGTCAGGCGTCGTAGGTGTAGAAGCCGCGGCCCGACTTGCGGCCCAGGTCGCCGGCGGCGACCATCCGGGACAGTGACTCGGGCGGGAAGAACTTCTCGTCGGCGGTGTCGGTGTAGATGTTCAGGCTGGCGTCGCGCAGGATGTCGACCCCGGTGAGGTCAGTCGTGGCCAGCGGGCCCATCGCGTGGCCGAACCCCAACCGGCAGGCCGTGTCGATGTCCTCGGCCGTGGCGACCCCGCTCTCGACCAGCCGCACGGCCTCCATCGCCAGGGCACAGATCAGCCGGGTGGTGACGAAGCCCGCAACGTCACGGTTCACGACCACGCAGGTCTTCCCGACCCCCTCGGCGAACGCCCGGGCGGCGTCGAGGGTCTCGTCGCTCGTCTTGTAGCCGCGCACCAGCTCGCACAGCTGCAT
>DASYEF010000025.1:0-2852 GCA_036499185.1 Actinomycetes bacterium
CGTTCACCGGTCGCCGCGAGGACCTCGCCCGGCTGAGTGGGGCGTGCTTCGGGATCACTGCCCCCGAGCCGCTGCACCCGATCGCGGAGGCACTCGTCCTCGAGATGGGCAGCGACCCGCAGTGGGTCGCCGAGGAGGCCCGCCCGCTCTACCACGCCGCCCTGGCCGGTGGCGCGAACCACCTGGCCACGCTGGTGAACGAGTCGGTCGACCTGCTGCACCGGTGTGGCGTGTCCGAGGCGCAGCGGATGCTGGCCCCGTTGCTCGGCGCGGCACTGGACAACGCGTTGCGCTCGGGCGACGCCTCCCTCACCGGGCCGGTCGCGCGAGGGGACGCCGGCACCGTGGCGGCGCACGTCCGCGAGCTGCGGGCGGTCTCGCCGGACACGGCGGCGGCGTACGTCGCGATGGCCCGGCTCACCGCGGACCGAGCCCTGGCCGCGGGGCTGCTCAAGCCGGAGGCAGCCGAGGCGCTGCTCGACGTCCTCGCCGAGGAGACCCCGTGACCCAGCTCGTGCACACCAGCGCCGACCTGCACGCGGCCCGCCACGGACGCGACGGCGAGGTCGGTGTCGTCATGAGTCTCGGTGCCCTGCACGACGGGCACCGCGCGCTCATCCATGCCGCTCGGCAGCGCTGCACCCTCGTCGTCGTCACGGTGTTCCTCAACCCGCTGCAGTTCGCACCCGGCGAGGACCTCTCGCGCTACCCCAAGACGCTCGCCGACGACATGGTGCTGTGCGAGCAGGAGGGCGTCGACGTCGTCTTCGCGCCCAGCGTCGAGGAGGTCTACCCGGTGGGGCCGCCGCAGGTGCGCGTGCACGCCGGGCCGCTCGGCGACGTGCTCGAGGGCGCGTCGCGGCCGGGGCACTTCGACGGCGTGCTCACGGTCGTGGCCAAGCTGCTGCACCTCACCGCGCCCGACGTGACGTTCTTCGGGCAGAAGGACGCGCAGCAGGTGCTGCTCGTACGCCGGATGGTGACCGACCTCGACTTCCCCGTCGAGGTGGTCACGATCCCGACCGTCCGAGACGCCGACGGGCTCGCCCTCTCGAGTCGCAACGTCTACCTCTCCGACGCCGACCACGCTGTCGCACTGTCGCTGTCGCGGTCGCTGCGCGCGGGCGAGGCGGCGGCGCCCGGGGGCGCTGGCGACGTGCGTCGTGCCGTGCGTGCGGTGCTCGACGGGCAGGCCGAACTCGGACTCGACTACGCCGAGCTCATCGACCCGTCCGACCTCACCCCGGTCGCTGACGGGTACGCCGGACCCGCGCTGCTCGCCGTCGCGGCCCGCGTCGGGACCACTCGGCTCATCGACAACGTCATGCTCACCCTCGGAGGGGCGTGATGCTGCTCGCCATCGATGTCGGCAACACCGACACCGTTCTCGGGCTCTTCGACGGCGACGTGCTCGTCGAGCACTGGCGGATCGCGACCGAGGCGCGGCGTACCGCCGACGAGATCGCGGTCGTCCTGCACGGCCTGCTGGCCCAACACCCCGGGCCGGCCGGTGCTGTCGTGGACGGCATCGCGATGTGCTCGACCGTACCGACCGTCCTGCACGAGATGCGCGACATGTGCCGGCGGTACTACCGCGCCGTGCCCGCGGTCATCGTGGAGCCGGGCGTACGCACCGGCGTACCGGTGCTCACCGACAACCCGAAGGAGGTCGGCACCGACCGGGTCGTCAACGCCCTGGCCGCCGTCGAGCTCTACGGCGGGCCGTGCATCGTCGTCGACTTCGGCACCGCGACCTCGTTCGACGCGGTGTCGGCCAAGGGGGAGTACCTCGGCGGCGCGATCGCGCCGGGCATCGCCATCTCGGTCGACGCGCTGACCTCACGGGGCGCCCAGCTGCGCCGCGTCGAGCTGGCCCGACCCCGGTCGGTGATCGGCCGCAACACGGTCGAGGCGCTCCAGGCCGGCATCCTCTACGGCTTCACCGGCCAGGTCGACGGCGTGGTGACGCGCATGGCGGCCGCGATCGCCGGCCCGGACGGCGACCCGGACGAGGTCACGGTGATCGCCACCGGTGGCCTCGCGCCGCTGGTCGTCGAGGAGGCCGGAGTGTTCGATGCGCACGAGCCGTGGCTCACGCTGGTCGGGCTGCGCCTGGTCTTCGAGCGAAACCCGCAGCCCTGACGGGAAATGCGGTGGCCGGTCGTCGGTAGCCTTGCCGGGTGACCGAGGACGCCCCGGAGACGCGCGACGAGCTGCCCGAGCAGATGCGGGTACGCCGGGCCAAGCTCGAGCGGATGCGCGAACGCGGCGTCGACCCCTACCCGGTCCATTTCCCGCGTACGACGACCCTGGCCGACCTGCGCGCCGCGCACCCCGATCTCGAGCTCGACACGGCGACCGGCGAGCGGGTCGGCGTCACCGGCCGGGTCGTGCTCTCTCGCGAGGGCGGCAAGCTCTGCTTCGCCACGCTCCGCGACGGCACCGGCGAGCTGCAGGTGATGATCTCGCTGGCCGGCGTCGGCGAGGACTCGCTGGCCGACTGGAAGGCCGACGTCGACCTGGGTGACTACATCGGCGTCGAGGGCGAGGTCATCAGCTCCAGGCGCGGCGAGCTCTCGGTGCTCGCGTCGTCCTGGACGATGCTCGCCAAGGCGCTGCGGCCGCTGCCCGACAAGCACAAGGGCCTGACCGACCCGGAGGCCCGGGTCCGGATGCGCTACGTCGACCTCGCGGTGAACGCCGACTCCCGCCAGATGGTGCGCAACCGGGCCACCGTCCTCAAGTCGGTGCGCGCGACACTGGACCGGCACGACTTCCTCGAGGTCGAGACGCCGCTGCTCCAGCCGCTGCACGGTGGTGCCGCGGCCCGCCCGTTCGTCACGCACCTCAAC
>DASYEF010000026.1:0-9189 GCA_036499185.1 Actinomycetes bacterium
CGTCCGGAAGAACTCGACGAAGTGCTTGGCGGACGTGAACCGCCACGTGCAGGTCCGCTCGACCGAGCGCAGGTCGGTGGCCGCCGGCCCGAACAGGTCGCGCAGGTGCTCCTCGGTGCCCCAGAGCAGCGGGGACTGCACGCCGGCGGGAGGCGCGACGTGCGCGCCGATCACGCGGAACATCTGGCCGATGAAACCGTCCGGCGTCCACGAGGCGAGCCCGACGGTCGCACCGGGCCGGGTCACCCGTAGCACCTCGTCCGCCGTGCGCTGGTGGTCGGGCGCGAACATCGTGCCGAACACCGACAACAGCGCGTCGAAGGAGTGGGAGGTCACCGGCAGGTTCTCGGCGTCGCCCAGGGCGAACTCCACGTCGAGCCCCTCGGCGGCCGCGCGGACCCTGCCGTCCTCCAGCAGGTCCGGCACGTAGTCGACGCCGAGGACGTGCGCACCGGAGCGGGCCGCCGCCAGCGCCGCGTTGCCGTTCCCGCAGGCGACGTCGATGACGTGCGAGCCCGCGCGCAGGTCGGCCCTGTCGACCAGCTGTTCGCTGACCAGCACGATCCGTGCGGCGACCACGGAGAAGTTCCCGCTCGACCAGGTCTGCTGCTGGCGGGCCTTGATCGTCGAGAGGTCGGGGCGGGTCGGGGCGGTGGTCATGGTCTCCTCCGATGTGTGCGACGGCCCGATGGCCGCGTCCTACGAGGAGCCTCAGGCGGGGTCGTGTGAACGACCATGTGACCGGTCAGGGCAGCGCGCGCTCGTACCAGCGGACGTCCCACCACCGGCCGAACTTGCGCCCCACCTCGCGGAAGGTGCCGGCCTCGCGGAAACCGAACCGCTCGTGCAGCGCCACCGATGCGTCGTTGGGCAGGGCGACGCCCGCGTAGGCGCGGTGCACCTCTTCGCTGCCGAGGACGGCGAGCAGCTCGCCGTACAGCGCGGAGCCCAGCCCCTGCCCGGTGGCGGCCGGGTCGCAGTAGACGGTGGTCTCCACCGACCGGGCGTACGCCGGTTTGGTGCGGAAGGTGCCGCTGGTCGCCCAGCCGCGGACATCTCCGTCCACCTCGGCGACGAGCAGGCGGTGCGGCCCGGTCGCCGAGTAGTGCCCGAACCACTCCCGGCGCGCGTCGACCGTGAACGGCTCGAGGTCGAAGGTGGCATGGCTGTGCTGGACGAAGTGGTTGTAGATGGCGGTGAGCGAGGGCAGGTCGTCGGGGCGACCCGGGCGCACGATCAGCGCGGGGCCTTCACGGCGAGCACCGGGCAGTCCAGCCCGATCAGCAGCTGCTGCGCCGTGCTGCCCAGCACGAGCTTGCCGACGGCGGTGCGGCGGCGCAGCCCGATCACGACGAGCTCGCTGCCGGTCTCCCGAGCGCCGTCGATGATCGCATCGACCGGGTCGGTGCCGGCCGGGAGCTGGCGTACCTCGCTGGCGACGCCTGCTTCGGCCAGCTTGGCCTGGACGGCGTCGAGCTCCTGCTCCTCGGAGTAGGGCGACGCCTCACCCGTCGCGGGCCGGGTCACGTTGACGACGAGGACGTCGCTCGATCGTCGCTGCGCCTCCTCGAGGGCCGCGGCGAGCGCGGCGTCGCCCTCGGGGGTGAACACGTAGGCCAGGGTGACGGTCACGAGCACACCCTGGCACGAGCCGGTCGCCGGGGTCGACCGCGTCTCAGAACACCTCGAGGGTGGCGCGCCGACGGCTCTCCCACTCGAAGTAGGACAGCATCGCCATCCCGATGAGGACGTAGGCGACGCCGATCGCGGCTTCCTTGCCCACCTCTCCGGCGACCGACGCGAGGGACGCGCCGTCGGCCAGTGAGCGGGCCGCGGCGATCCCGTGGGTGAGCGGCAGCCACTGCGCCACCGACGCCATCCAGTCGGGCAGCCGGTCCAGCGGCACGTTCACGCCGCAGAAGACGAGCAGCACGCCGAAGATGACGTTGGCCAGCACGGCGGTCTCTCGGACGCGCAACGCCAGCGCCGCCCCGACCAGCCCCAGACCGGTGCAGCTGAACGACGCCACCAGGCTGACCAGCACGATCGGCAGGTACGCCGACGCCGGCACGTCGATGGAGAACATGAGGCCGCCCACCACCAGCGCGAAGAGCGCCACCAGCCAGCCGTTGAGGATGACCGGGATCGCCCGGCCGAGGAACAGCGGCACCCTCGGCGCGGGCGTGGACAAGATGATCCCCAGCGTCTTCTGCTGCCGCTCGTCGCCGATCGTGTTGCCCATCGCGAACAGGCACGGGATGGCGGCGTACTGCAGCGCGTTGCCGATCACGAAGAACTCGTCGGACGCGACACCGGCACTGCGGCCGAGGTAGGCGAACAGCAGGATCTGGGCGATCGGCCCGACCAGGAACGACGGGATCAGGATCCACGGCGTCAGCCAGTGGAAGAGCGCCCGGTAGCTCATGATCCCGCCGAAGACGAAGATCCGCGCCGCGTTGACGAGTGCCGTCATGACAACGACAGCGTCGCGTTCCGGCGGGCGGAGGCCAGCACCGACTCCGCAGCCAGGACACCGATCGCGAGGTAGACCAGGCCCAGCAGCAGGCACAATGCGAGGTCGGGCAGCGGTTGACCACCGAGGGCGGACTCGCGGATCGCTCGCACACCCCAGGTCGGCGCCAGCACCCACGAGATCGGGCGCACCCAGTCGGGCAGGATGCCGATCGGGACCAGGAACCCGCAGACCAGCCAGACCGGCAGCTCGAAGGCGTTGCCCAGCGCCCAGCCGCTGCGGTAGCGGACGACGGTCACGCTGAGCAGGAAGCCCAGCATCCCGATGGACAGCACGGTCACCGGCACCGACGCCGCGAAGAGCAGCGGGTGCTCGATGCTGACGTCGATGCCGAACAGGAACCGGCCCCAGAGCAGGGTGGCCACCATCGCGTAGAGCCCAACCGTCGCCATCGCCGTGGTGATCGGCAACAGCACCGCCGGCAGCGGGACCGGTGCGGCGACGAGCAGCTCGAGGGTGCCGGACCAGCGCTCGCGCTGGACCGCCCCGCTCGCGGACGTGCTCACCGCCGACCAGACGCCCATCACACTGGCACCGATCGCGGCGTACAGCAGCGCCCGGTCGCCACGACCGAGGCCGTACATGAGGAACGCGATGGTGGCGAAGAAGAGCGGCCACAGCACCTGCAGCACGCCGTTGAACGCCGAGCGGGCCAGCATCTTGAGGTGGAACCACCAGCCGAGGGCCAGCACCCGGAGCAGCCCTACCGGGGTCACGCGCGGACCTCCTCGGGCTCGTCCTCGACACCGTCCGGCTCGCCCGCGGCCGCCGCCGCGTCGGACTCGGCGGTCTGCCCGACCAGCTCGACGTAGGCGTCCTCGAGCGTCGGTTCGCGGGTCGCGACCCGTCCGACCGGTACGCCGGTCAGCAGAGCGAGCACCCGCTGGGTGACCTCGGCGCCGGGCTCGGCTCGCACGACCAGTGACTGCGCGTGCCCGCGGTCCTCGACCGCCGCCGACCGGACCCCGGTCATCGTCTGCACCTCACGCAGGGCGGCACCGGCGTCACCGAACACCTCGACCTCGACGACGGTGCCCTCGCCCACCCGGCCCTTGAGGTCGGCCGGCGTGCCCTCGGCGACGATCCGGCCGCCCGCGATGACCGCGATCCGGTCGCACAGCTCGTCGGCCTCGAACATGTAGTGGGTGGTCAGCAGCACCGTCGTACCGGAGGCACGCAGGTCCGAGACGGTGGTGCGCAGCTCGCGAGCACCGACCGGGTCGAGGCCGATGGAGGGCTCGTCGAGGAACAGGACTTCGGGCTTGTGCAGCAGGCCGCGCGCGACATGCAAGCGCTGGCGCATGCCGCGCGAGTAGCCCTCGACGCGTTCCTCCTCGCGGCCGGTGAGGCCGACGAGCTCGAGCAGCTCGCCGATCCGCGCCTTCTGGTCGCGCGCCGAGACGCCGTACAGCTCGGCGAAGTAGCGCAGGTTGTCCAGCGCGGAGAGGCGCTCGTAAAGCCCGCGGTCGCCTCCGAATACGTAACCGACCCGCCGTCGCACCTCACGAGGGTCGTCCACCACGTCGTAACCCAGCACGCTGGCCCGCCCGGACGTCGGCAGCAGCAGCGTGATGAGCATCTTGATGGTGGTCGTCTTGCCCGCGCCGTTCGGGCCGAGCAGACCGAACAGCTCGCCGCGCTCGACGGCGAAGTCGACCCCCTTGACGGCCTCGACCTCACGGGCCGCCCGCTTCCATGGGCTGGTGCGGGTCCGATAGGTCCGCCGCAGGCCCTCGACCTCGATCACCGGCACGCGATCATCCTCACTGGCTCAGCTCCTCGGCGGTCAGCGCGCGCAGCACGCAGAACTCGTTGCCGTCCGGGTCGGTCATGACGACCCACGTGACGCCCTCGTCCTGCCCGACCGACGTGCGGGTGGCGCCGAGCTCCTCGAGCCGGGCCACCTCGGCGGCCTGGTCGTCGGGCCGCAGGTCGATATGCAGCCGGTTCTTCACGGCCTTGGGCTCCGGCACGCGCAGGAACAGGATGTCCGGCGACACGCCCTCCTCGGGGCTCCCGGACGGCGGCTCGAGGGCCACCTCGTCGGCAGAGTCGTGGGTACGCCGCCAGCCCAGGGCCTTCTCCCAGAACGTCGCCGCCGCCGAGGGGTCGGTCGAGTCCACACAGACGCACTGCCAGCGGATGCTCACCTGGGAACCCAACCGCACGACACCGACAGGTGTCGACCGTGTTGTCGCTCGTCATCCCCTGGCTCGCCCCGAACGGCCGCCGTTTGCGACGTTGTGGCGCGACACGCTCGGCGTGTCACAACGCTAACGTCGCAAACGGCGGGCTCGGCGGGGTGGAGCCCCGTTGGTCAGCCCCCGGTCCGGCCCGGCGCCCTCGAGACCCTCGGGGGACGATGGTCCCACCATGCCCGAGGGAGACACCGTCTGGCTGGCCGGCCGACGCCTCGACGACGCGCTCGCCGGCCAGGCACTCACGCGCAGCGACTTCCGGGTGCCGCAGCTGGCCACTGCTGACCTCACCGGTCGGCGCGTCGTCGAGGTGGTCAGCCGGGGCAAGCACCTGCTCACGCGGATCGACGACGACCTGACCCTGCACACGCACTTCCGGATGGACGGCGCCTGGCACCTCTACCGCCCCGGCGACAACTGGCGCGGCGGGCCCGGGTGGCAGGTCCGGGTGGTCCTGGAGACCGAGCCGTGGCTGGCCGTCGGCTACCGCCTGCCCGTGGTCGAGCTGCTCCCCCGCGACCGCGAGGCAGACGCCGTCGGGCACCTCGGCCCCGACGTGCTCGGAGCAGACTGGGATCCCGACGAGGCGGTACGCCGGCTGGCCGGCGACCCGGCCCGCGAGATCGGCCAGGCGCTGCTCGACCAGCGCAACCTGGCCGGGATCGGCAACCTCTACAAGACCGAGGTGCTCTTCCTCGAGGGCCGGTCCCCGTGGACACCGGTGCGCGACGTCGACCTCGGGTCGGCCGTCGCGCGGGCGTACCGGCTGATGGACGCCAACAAGACGCACGCCTGGCAGACCACCACCGGCGAGCGCGGGCGGGGCCGGGACCACTGGGTCTTCGAGCGGACCGGTCGGCCGTGCCGACGCTGCGGTACGCCGGTCGCCTCGGCCGAGCAGGGCGCGGCGCCCTACCAGCGCATCACCTACTGGTGCCCGCGCTGCCAGCCCGGTCCGGCACCGGACCCGGACACGACGGACGCCCGTCCATACCCCCGTTGAGCACGGGATGGACGGGCGACCGACATGGTGTTCCTACCCCGGAGCCGGGGTGCCATGCCAGCGTGACCAGCGGCGATCAGGCCGCGAGGTTGGTGACCTCCAGCGGCCCGCTCGGCGCGGCGCTGGCCGTCGTGAGTGTCTCGACCGAGGAGACGGCCTCGGCCAGGGCGAGGTTGTCGCTGACCTCGCGCAGCAGCTCGGACATCGGGACGTCGAGCGCGTCGCAGATCGAGCCGAGCAGCTCGGAGGAGGCCTCCTTCTGGCCCCGCTCGACCTCGGAGAGGTAGCCCAGCGAGACCCGGGCCGCGGAGGACACCTCGCGCAGGGTGCGGCCCTGCTCGCGCCGGCGCTCCCGGAGCACGTCGCCCAGCAGGCTGCGTAGCAAGATCATCGCGACCCTCCCGTCCTCTCCACGTCGACCGTCCCCGTCCAGCTCGTCCTGATCACCGTAGCCGGTGGACCGGACACCCGGGGCGCACGACCCGCGCGCTCCGGTGTCGTTGAGTGTAACGCTGTAATCATCCCGCTGCGTTCCCGTCGAGCAGGGCCTCGTGCAGGATCCACAGCGCGGCCTCGACGGTGTCACCGCGGATCGAGTCCCGATCGCCCGAGAAGCGCAGGTCTGCCACCCGCGTGAACCCACCGGGTCCGGCCACTCCGACATAGACCTCGCCGGGCGGGTGCCCGTCCTGCGGGTCCGGCCCGGCAACCCCGGTCGTCGACAGACCCCACGCCGCACCGAGCCGGTCCCGCACGCCCTCGGCCATCGCGATCGCGACGTCCGGGTCCACCGGGCCGCGGTCGGCCAGCAGCCCTCGGTCGACGCCGAGCAACTCGGCCTTGAGCTCGGTCGAGTACGCGATGACGCCGCCTCGGAACGTCGCGGACACGCCCGGCAGCGAGGTCACGGCGGCACCCAGCGCGCCGCCCGTGAGCGACTCAGCGACCGCGAAGGTCTGGCCACGCTCGAGCAGCACCTCGTGCGAGAAGAGGGTCAGGGCGGCCCGTCGACCCAGAGTCACTGCCGCTCCGCGCGCCGGGCGCGCTTCAGCTCCGCCCGGGGCGAGGTGCGCCGCAGCCGCAGGGCCCGCTGGACGTAGTCGGCGCCGGTGACCACGGTGACGACCACGGCGGCGTACATGATCAGCATCGCCAGATCCTCGAGGATCCCGCCGAGGGGCAGCACCAGCAGCCCGATCGCGACCGCCTGCAGCAGGGTCTTGGCCTTCCCGCCGCGGCTGGCCGGCATCACACCGTGGCGGATCACGAAGAACCGCAGCAGGGTGACGCCGACCTCGCGGACCAGGATCACCACGGTGATCCACCACGGCAGCTCGTCGAGCAGGGACAGGCCGATCAGTGCCGCGCCGATCAGCGCCTTGTCAGCGATCGGGTCGGCGATGACGCCGAAGTTGGTGACCAGCCCACGCCGCCGGGCCAGCTCGCCGTCGATCCGGTCGGTCACCGAGGCCACCGCGAAGACCACCCAGGCCAGCACCCGCCAGACCGCGTCGTCCCCGTCGTCGTGGAACAGCAGGACGAGGAAGACCGGCACCAGCGCGAGCCGCAGCACGGTCAGGGCGTTGGCGATGTTCCACGAGCTGGCCACCGGGCGGCCGGTTGCCGTCCGCTCGTCGGTCATCCGGGCACCAGCGCGCCGACCCGGGCCGCGGCGATGAGGTCCGCACCGTCGTTGCCCACGACGGTCGCAATCACCATCGACCCCACGGCTGGGCCGGCAGCCCCGGTCACCGTGGTGCTGCCGTCGACCTCCGGTCCCTGGTGCGCGGCCCGGCCCTCGACGGTTCCGCTCACCTCGTCGACCTCCTCGACGAGGACGTCAACCCTCTCGCCGATGCGGTCCTCGGCGCGCTGCGCGACGAGCTGCTCGACGAGGTCCGTGAGGCGAGACACCCGGTCGGCGATCTCGTCGGGCGGGAGCTTGCCGTCGAAGCCCGCCGCCTCGGTGCCGTCCTCGTCGGAGTAGCCGAACACACCCACGACGTCGAGGCGGGCGGCTACCAGAAAACGCTCGAGCTCGGCCACGTCGGCCTCGGTCTCGCCGGGGAAGCCGACGATGACGTTGGACCGGATGCCGGCGTACGGAGCCAGGGAGCGCGCCCGATCGATGAGCTCGAGAAACCGCTCGGTGTCGCCGAACCGGCGCATCCGGCGCAGGACCGACGGGCTCGCGTGCTGGAAGGAGAGGTCGAAGTACGGCGCCACCCCCGGCGTCGACGCGATCGCCTCGAGCAGCCCCGGGCGCACCTCGGCCGGCTGCAGGTAGGAGACGCGGACGCGCGCGACGCCTTCGATGGCGGCGATCTCGGGCAGCAGCGTCTCGAGCAGCCGCAGGTCACCGAGGTCCTTGCCGTAGGACGTGGAGTTCTCGCTGACGAGGAACAGCTCGCGCGCGCCCTGCCCCGCGAGCCAGGCGGCCTCGGCGAGCAGCTCGTGCGGGCGCCGCGACACGAACGAGCCCCGGAACGCGGGGATCGCACAGAACGTGCACCGCCGGTCGCAGCCGCTGGCGAGCTTCAGCGCGGCGGTCGGCCCCTTGTCGAGGCGGAAGCGCACCGGACCTGAAGGTGGGCCGTGCCACTCCTCCGTTTCGGCACGCCGGTCCACCGGCGCGATCGGCAGCAACGTGCGCCGGTCGCGCGGGGCGTGCGCGAGATGCTGCTCCCCAGCGAGCACCGACTGCAGGCGCGCCGAGATGTCGGCGTAGTCGTCGAAGCCCAGCACGGCGTCGGCCTCGGGCAGGGACGCGGCCAGCTGCTCGCCGTACCGCTCGGCCAGGCAGCCCACCGCGACGACCGCCTGGGTGCGAGCCGACCCCTTCAACGCCGACGCCTCGAGCAGCGTGTCGATCGAGTCCTTCTTGGCCTGCTCGACGAAGCCACAGGTGTTGACGAGCGCCACATCCGCGTCGGCGGCGTCGTCGACGAGCGTCCAGCCTTGGGACTCCAGGCGCCCGGCCAGTTCCTCGGAATCGACCTCGTTGCGGGCACACCCGAGCGTCACGAGAGCGACAGTGCGGGTGGCGGGCATGGTTGCCACTCTAGGCGGGCCGCCCCGCGTCGATGGCCAGGGTGCTGCCGGTCGTGATGCCCCATCGGGCCATCTCCCCGGCACCGGCCTCGATTGTCGCCGATGCCCTGAACCGCGGGCGGGTCAACCCTCGCCAGGGAGCCAGGGTCGCCACCAGGAGTACGACGCCCTCCCGGTCGACCACCGCCACGTCGATCGGATAGCGCATACCGACCATGTGCACCGACGGCGCCTTGGTGATCCACAGCGCCCCCACGACACCCGAGGTCCGCAGCAGGCCACGCCGACGCTCACCGGCTGTGCGGGCAACAGCCAGCGGGGCGACTGGGCGGCCGTCGGCGAGCAGGGTGTCCGGGCCGGGCCCGAAGACCGGCCGCTCAGGCATCGCTCACGCCGACGTGCCG